>JADZFZ010000973.1 GCA_020854145.1 Deltaproteobacteria bacterium
CGCCGCGCTCGATGCGCATGCGGTCGTGCTCTCGGCGCCGACGGGAACCGGCAAGTCGACGCAGGTTCCGCGCTGGTGCGCGGCGTCCGGCCGCGTGCTCGTCGTCGAGCCGCGACGCGTCGCGTGTCGCACGCTGGCCGCGCGCGTGGCCGAGCTCGAGGGATCGCGACTCGGCGATCGCGTCGGCTACGTCGTGCGTGACGAGCACGTGGCGAGCGCGTCCACGGGGATCGTGTTCGCCACGCCGGGCATCGTGCTGCGCGATCCGTCGTGGCTCGAGTCCGTCAGCACGTTGGTCATCGACGAGCTGCACGAGCGGAGCCTGGAGATCGATCTGCTTCTCGCGCTCGTGCTGGGCCGTGAGCGGGCCCGTCGAGAGACGCCCGGCGTCTCGTCCGACGCCACGTCGCGGGGTGCGTTGCGCCTCGTGCTGATGTCGGCGACCGTCGACGCAGCGCAGGTGGCGGCATCGATCGGGGGGGCACATCTCGCGGCCGAGGTGCGCGCGTTCACGGTCGACGTACGCCACGTGGGTCCGAACGACGCGTTGCCGAGCGTGCAGGATCTGCCGGCGCGGGTGGTCGGCGCGCTCGCGACGTCGGAGCGCGACGCGGGCGACGTGCTCGTCTTCTTGCCCGGCAAGGCGGAGATCGCGGCGTGCGCAGCTGCTCTGCGGGAGAGGCGCGACGTGGTCGTCGTTCCGCTGCACGGAGGGCTCTCGCTGGACGAGCAGCGACGCGCGTTCGACGCACGCGATCGACGCAAGGTGATCCTCGCGACGAACGTGGCCGAGACGTCGCTGACGATCCCCGGGGTCGGCGTCGTGATCGACGCTGGGCTGGTGCGACAGACGCGCTACCACGACGGTCGCGGGTCGCTCGCGCTCGTGCCCATCGCCGAGGACAGTGCCGGCCAACGTGCAGGTCGCGCCGGGAGAACGATGCCGGGAGTCTGCTACCGCCTGTGGGGACGTGCCGCGAGGCTCGCGCCGCGGACGCTGCCCGAGATCCATCGCGAGTCGCTCGTGCCGCTGGTGATGACGGCTGCAGCGTGGGGCGTGCGCGCCGAGGAGCTCCCGTTCCTCGATGCCCCCAAGGGCCACGCGCTCGCGTCGGCGCGTACGGACCTCGAAGCGTGGGGCGCGCTCGACGCGGACGGCGCCCTGACGGAGGCGGGGCGCGGCCTGTTCGCGCTTCCGGTGGACGCGCCGCACGCGAGGTTGCTCGTGGAGGCGCGTCGAACGGGATGCCTCGACGACGCGATCGATCTGGTGGCTGCGCTTGCGATCGGGCGTCCGATGTTCGTGCCGGGCGCGCCGCCGGACTGTCCCGAGGACGACCTGCGCCACGGCGGCTGCGACGCCACGGCGTTGATTCGCGCGGTGCGCATCGGGCGCGCGGACCTCCACCGCGTGTCGTCGTTCGTCGTGGACGAAGCGCGCCGCAACCGAGCCCGACTGCGCCGCGCGATGGGCCTCGATGAGCGGGAGCCGACGGACCACGCCGTCGATCGCGAGAGGCTGGCGCGCACGGCGCTCGCGGCCGACCCGCGTTCGGTGCACGTCGCGCGGAAGCGCGGGCGCGACGTCGCGTTCGGCAACGGAGGGACGGAGCTCGACCTCGCCCGCGAGAGCGCGGTGCGCAACGCGCGAGACGTGGAGGCGCTGGTGGTGCTCGACACGCGCGCGTTCGGGACGGGCAAGGACACGCGACTGCTCGTGACGTGCGCGACGCCCATCCCGCTCGCATGGATCGCGCGCGCTGGGCTCGGTCGTGATCGCCTCGCGTCGGTCGACGTGGTGAGCAGGCGGGCGGTGGCCGAGATCGAGCGGGTGTACGCGGGGCGCGTCGTGGCCACGCGCGAGGAGGTGCCGACCGGGGAGCTCGCGCGCGACGCGATCGCCGAGCTGTTCTTGCGCGGGAGCATCCTGAAGGGCGCTCTCGCCACCGCGCGTGACCGGTTCGCCCGCTCCGCCCTCGCGGCGAAGATTGCGAATCCCCCCACCCGAAGGGTGGAAACCGCTTCTTCGTCGGGGCGGGAGGCATCGGCCGACGACACAGCCGACGCGTTGCCGCCGACGTTCGAGGCGTGGGTGCGCCGTCGGCTCGAGACGCTCGGGGTCGAGTCCGGAGACGATCTCGCCTTGCTGTCGGCCGGCGACCTGCTGCCCGACGAGCTCGGCGCCGAGGTGCGCGATCGGATCGACCGCGATTTCCCGATCCGTGTCGACGTCGGGGATGCGAGCTACGAGGCGGAGTACGACCTCGTCGCGCGTCAGGTCGTGTTGCGCATGGTGCGCGGGAATCGCCGCGATCCGCCGCCGCTCGCATACTTGCCCCGATTCGAGGGACTGCGCGTCTGCGTCTCGAGCGGTCGTGGGATGACGGTGCTACGCGAGCGCGGGTGATCCTCGGGCCGCGCGTGCCGCGAGCTGGATGCTAGCGTCGCGGCGCGTGATGCCCATTCCCGAACGAGATGCCCGAAAGATCCGTGAGTCGCTGGCCGAGCACGATCTCGCCGCGCTGACGCCGAGAGTCGTCGATCTCGCCGAGCCGTGCCTCAGGATGCGTGCGCGCCGCCGCGCCGTGCGCGTGGGGGGTACGAAGATCGGCGGCCACCCGGACCTGCCGGTGAACACGGCATGGCCGTCGTGTGATGGCAGGCCGATGACGTTCCTGGCGCAGATCGACCTCGCGGAGGTCGCCGCGAAGATGCCGTCGGCGCTGCCGAGTGTGGGGCTCCTGTCGTTCTTCTTCGACCGCACCGACTTCCACATGGGCGAGGAAGTCTGTCGCGTCGTGCATTCGACGACCGCGCTCGAGCGTCGCGTCACGCCGTACGACGATCGTCTCGTCGAGTGCGAGCTGGCGCTTCGGCTCTCGACGTCGGTGCCGGAGATCACGCATTGGGCCAGCGCGCACGACGACCTCCTCGGCCTCGGCGCGCTCTCCGCGGACCAGCGCGACGCGCTCCTCGAGTGGCGCGCGAACCTCGACTACGTGCTCCTCGGCGACGACGATCACGCGCGTCACCAGGTGTTGGGCTATCCGACGGGCGCACAGGCCGACGTCCTCATCCAGCGTCTCGTCGCGACCGGCGCGAACGCGAAGGATCTCGCCGCCGCGCGCCGCCATCGGAATCTGATGACGATCGACTCGGACGAGACCGCGGATCTCGACTGGGCCGACGGCGGCTGCCTCTGGTACCTCGTCGAGCGCGACGCGCTCGTCGCCGGCGACTTCTCGCACGTCGACTCGATCGTCGAGCTCGGCTGAGCTCTGCTGGCCCACTCACGCACCCGTGCGGTCGCGACCGCGAACCTCGGCAAGTGCTTGCGCCCGTGGTAGACCGCGACCGATTGGCCCCGTAGCTCAGGGGATAGAGCAGCGGTTTCCTAAACCGTTGGCCGCAGGTTCGATTCCTGCCGGGGCTACCACGCGCAAGGACGCGATTTCTCAGCGAAAACGTCCAGCGCACAAACGAAGCGAAGCGATGACGGTCACGGCTCGCCGGGCGCCGTGGCCTTGGTGTGGCCTTGACCGCTGCCCAGGCGCCGCATGGCAGCCTCGAGATCGACCGCCGCCAGGTGCGCATAGCGTTGCGTCGTGGAGAGCTGCGCGTGCCCAGCAAGCGCCTGGACTGCCGGTGCCGGCGCAGAGTTACGAAAGAGCTCGGTCACGAAGAAGTGCCGGAGGTCGTGCAGGCTCCAGCCGTCGAGTCCGGCATGTCGACACGTTCGCTTGAACGCTGCCGTGAGCGCGAATTCCGACCACGGTCCGCCGTCGTTGCCTTTCGTGACGAGGTCATCGCGACCACCGCGCTGCACTGCCTCAAGGCTGTCGCGAAGCTCGCCGACGAGCGGGACGATCCGTTCGTGTCCCGACTTCGGCGGCGCGACCTCCCCGCGACAGATGCTCTGCCGCACGACCAGCCGTAGCGACGCCATGTCGACGTCGCGCCATCGCAGCCCGCGAATCTCTCCTGCGCGCAGGCCTGCATACGCAGCGAGCAGGAACGGTATGCGATGGCTCGGCAACGCGTGCGCGATGATCGACGTCACCTGTTCGCGCGTGAGCGCGGTGATGATCGTCCGGCCAACCTTCGGCATCCGCGGCAGTCGGGGCGCCTCGAGGAGGAAGCCCGCCTCGATCGCGAACTTGCACAGCACCGAGCGGAGCACGACCTGCACATTCCGTCGGGTCGAGGGGCGCGCGCCATCGCGAACCATCTCCGCGTCGAGCTCACGCACGCGCTTCGCATCGACTCCATCGATCGGCAGAGCGCCGAACTGAGGGAGAAGATGTGAGCGGAGCACCGCCTCGTAGCTGTGGCGGGTACTCGGCTTGAGGTGGCTCGCAGCGAAATCCGTCAAGTACGAGTCCGCGACTTCCTTGAACGACGGTGCAGCCGCTTGCGGGGTGAGCGTTGGCGCTGCGTCGTGCGACGTCATCGGGCGAACTACGGGCGAAGCGATCGCGCCACCTCCGTCAGGTGAACCGGTCGCAGCGAGCATCGTCAGTCGGCGGCGTTCCTCGGCGCGCGCCGCCGCGCGCGTCTGCACCTCGGCGTCGCGACGAAAGCGCGCGAGTGTGCCGTCTGCCTTCCGATATGTGATGTCAATGAGGTAGCGCCGCTCTCCGCGGCGCGTGACGGTCCGTATTGCCATGGCGAGACTGCCTTTCCGCCAGGCCGGGACGCTTCCGCACGCCAGAGCTACCACGCGCGCAGATCAGCGCCCAGCGGGGATCACCTGCGGGCGTCGGGACTCGTCCACGCGGGCGAGAGCCACACGCGCCACTGCCTACCGAACTTGCGCGCGCGGACGCCGTCCAGCTGCGCCTCGATGCTTCCATCCGGTTGTCTCCGAGCCCCGCGCTCGAGAGCGCGGCGGAGGGTGATGACCGGGACGCCGAGGACGCCGGCCGCAACGGCGACGCTCCTCCACTGAACGGGCTGGGGAAGTGCGCGCACCACGGCTCCGCGACTCGGAACGCTCGACACCGCTACCTCCAGACGGAGCCACCCCGGCTCACACGGCTGATTCGCTCGAGGGCCGGGCGCCGTGCGAGCGGCCGCCCGCACGGCGCGCGCCGCTCGGGCGAATGACAGCGGGGAGGCCCTCGATGCATCCGTCCACGGCCAAGGAAGTTCCGCCCGAGCTGCTCGACGCCGCACGCGAGAGCGAGCGACGGCTCCTGTCGCCCAAGTCGCTCGACGACCACGTTGCGCACGCCGAGAACGCCAACCGGATCAAGGAGGCGCTCCGCGGGCGCAAGATCACGTTGAAGCAGGGCTTCACCAACCTCGGCCTCGACTACACGCTCGCGCAGCACGCCATCTGGATCGCCGAGACGCTCGCGAAGCACGCGGAGGCCCACCCGGAGATCAAGTCGCTCGGCCCGTCGCTCGTCCTGGTCGTGCGGGAAGCAGAGCGGCGGATGGAGCGGGAAGGGCGCGAACACGGAATCCGCGACGTGGTGGCTGCGCTCGTCGCGGGCGAGCCTCGGGCCGCCGTTCGCGAGCGTTTCTTGCCGCCTGTGAAGCGGCCGAAGCCGGGGCGAGTGCTCGCGCTCCTCGGCGCAGGCCGCACGGAAGCGGCTCGCCGCGCGTTCGAGGACCTCGAGCCGACCGCCCGAACGGGGCTTCGCCGGCTCGCGCATGCGCTCGTGCGCCTGGTCGACGTCCGCGCGGAGAGCCGATCGGATGCCCAGCTCGACGTGCAGCGTGACCGCGATGCCGAGGTCGAGGATGGCAGCGCCGCAACCCGGTCTTCGATCGAGATGACGAACTCGCATGAGCGCGACGAGGAGCCCCGCCAGCCCGAGGCGGCGCACGGGCCCGTCGTGCCGGCATCGATCGGGGAAGCCGTCCTGTCGGTCGCGGCGGCCGAATGACTCCGGAGTCATCGTTGGCAACCCTCGTAGTCGCGGCGGTGGTCGCGTTCCTCGGGTACCGGTTCGCGCGAGCGTTCGTCCCCGACGGCGTCGCGAGAGCCTTCATCAAGGCGGTGGTCTGGGTCGGCGGCCCCGCGGCGTACGTAGCGACCATCGCTCTCGGTCCGCGCGAGTGGCGCGCCGCGCTCGTGGCGATCGGCTTGGCGGTGGGTCTCGCGTTCTTCGTCGTCGACCGCCGCCGGGCAACGGCTCTCGAACGCGACGCCGAAGCGAAGGCGCGCCAGCAGGCCATGCGCCAACAACGAAAGCGCCTCCCTCCTCCGGCGCCGCCACCGACCACGCGAGGACCGCCGTGACGCTGTGGCGCTGGATCCTTGGCCGAAGCGCGGCGGACGACGAGCGCCGCGCGCTCGCCGCGGAGTCTGCGCTCATTGCGGCCGCGACCGCGAAGGCGTCCAACACCGAACTCGAGCGCGAGCAGGTTCGCGTCGGAGGCCGCCGCGATGCGCTTGCGATCGGTGAACGGGTCGGTGCCGCCCGCCCGCTCTACGCCGCGCTCGACGAGATGCTCACCCACATGCTCGTCCTCGGCGCCAGCGGCTCCGGCAAGTCGTTCTTCATGCTGCTCCTCGCGATGGCGGCGTACGCGGTTGGGATCCCCATCGTGATCATCGACCCGAAGGGCGAGCTCGCCGAGATCCTCCTCGAACTCCTCCTCCCCGCATTTCTTTCGCGGCTTCCGACATCGGCGCGCGCCGCATTCCTCGCATCGATTCGCGTTCTCGATCCGTTCGGATCCGCGGCGCTTCCACCGCTGAATCCGCTCGTCCGCGATCCTTCGATCCCGATCGAAGTGCAAGCGATGGACGTCGCGTCCTCGTTCGACGCGAGCGTCGATGCCGGCAGTGGGATTCGAATGGATACGCTCCTCGATTGGGTCCTACGCCTCGTGATCGAGGTGGACGGGTCCTTCCTCACCGTGCGCCGCGTGTTCGAGAGCTTGCCGTTGTTGGAGGCGCTCGTCCGCCAGTCGCGAGAGCGTGACGTCGTCAGCTACTTCCTGACGCGCTATCCGAGCGAGCCCGCGTCCTCGAAGCTCGCGCTGCTCGCCCGGCTCGATCGCCTGCTCGCCTTGCCCGCGACGAGGCTCTCGCTCGGCGCCCAGACCTGCATCGACTTCGACGAGACGCTCCGCTCCGGCATCACCATCGTGAACCTCGGCAACGCGCCGGCGGGTCTGACGGAGGTCGCGAGTTTTTGGTCCACTCTCGTCTTCACGCGGCTCGTCCGCGCCATCTATCGCCGGCCGGCAACGGGTGTGGGAGTGAGTCCCGCGATCGTGCTCATCGACGAGTGGCAGAGCTGCCTCACGCGACCGTTCGCGTCGTCCATGGAAGACGTCCTCGCCCGTGCGCGCTCCCGCAGAGTCGCCCTCTGGCTGTGCAATCAGCAGAAGGCCCAGATCGAGAAGGTCTCAGGCGCGCTCTGGGACATCGTGACGGGGCAGACGACGAATCAGGCGCTCTTTCGCGCGACGATCGAGGACGCGCGCGCGATGCGCCACGTATTGCCCGTCACGGGCACGATGCGCCGGCCCCAGCCCGCGCCCTGGGCCCGCCAGCAATCGGTGGAGCCATATCTCACTGCGAGCGAGGAAACCGAAGCGCGCGTTGTCGAGGTCGCGCGCCTGCCCAATCGCATCGCCTACTGGTGGGACCGCCGGAAGCCGCATCCCGCCGTGCAGTTCCGCACCGCGGATCTGACTCTCCCCGATCCCAGTCGCGTGCCAGCTGCCCTGCGTGACGCCGTATGCAAGGGCGCCGTCGCTGTGCCGATCGCGGACCTCGAACGCCAGCACGACGCCGAGACGCGCCGGCTCGATCGGCTCGCGCGTGGTGCCGCTCCGGCCGCAACTTCTGCACCGATATCGTCGCCGGCTACGCCGCCTCCCCCGGCGGCGCCCCCGAAGAGGAAACGTCGCAAGCCAGCGCCCGGCGGGCTCCCGTGGTGATCCGATGGCTAACCCGACGAGACCGCTCACGCCGCCACGCCTCGCGTTCTTCGCGCTCGCCGTGCCCTGGTTTGCGCTCTGGCTCCTCTGGCGCGGGCTCCGCTCGATTCGACGCGTCGTGCGTGCCGGGCTCGGAGTGCGAGCCGCACTCGCGGACGACGTCGTGTGCGCCGCGGGCCACCGCAGCAGCGCGCTCGGCCGCTGGCAGTGCCGGTGCGGCTTCGAGTACGCCGGGCGGGCGTTCTCGCCGTGTCCGAGCTGCGGAGAGGAGGCGGGTTGGATTCGGTGCGACCAATGCGGTCTCGGCGTGCGCAATCCAGAGAACGCGCCGTGAGCCGACGATTGCGGATCGATTCTTCGCACGGTCCTCGGTTGCCCGGCGAATGAGTGATTGGCCGGTCGCGGAGCACGGTTCGTGGGAGCCGGTGACCGAAGCTCGATCAGGCGCGCGCTCGCGAGCTTCGCGTGTGCACGCCGGGCGACTTCATTCACTCAATCCCATTCAACCATATGAAATCTCATTTGCTCTACGCGATCTCTCGCCGGACACCACCGTCCGAGAAGACCTGGAAGGAGATCGACGAAGTTCAGAAGGCATTGAATCACCGACTCACGTGGACCAACGAGCGCCTGTCGCTCACGCGCGAGCAGGCTGGAACCCGGCCTGGGTACGCCTTCCCGTTCGTCCAGATCATGAACCCCTTGCGTGCGCCCTCGCCTTCGGTCGGCCGCGAGCGACCCGACGATGCCCCGCGCATCGCCGACGCTTTCGCGACCGGATCGACCAGGGTGCGAGACAACTTGTGGAACGCCCACCTCGTGGCCGCTTTCGCACGGTTCGTCTCCGCAAGATATCCCGAGCTCACTTTGCAGCTCAGGGATGACGGAGGCTTCGTGCTGCCCGGGGCGGTCTGGATCAAAGGCGGGCAGGTCAGCCTGGACACGGACTGGCTGAACCGCGCGCGGGCGCGAGCGCTCGAGACCACCGGAGACGTCGAGTCGGCAATGCCCTTTCTCTGGGCTGAGCACGAGGCCTTGGAAGGCAGGTTCTTCGCGGCAGGCTCGGTGTTCGACTACTCGGAGGTGCCGGAGGTACGGGAGTTCAGCAGCATGGTCGGGGACGAGCACTCGTTCGAGACACTCGAAGGCTTCGCGGACGTTGTCGTAGACACGGTCGCGAGCAAGGCCCTCGAGCGCGTCCCGGCGTAAGGCTCGTTCGGATTCGTGCTCCTTCGATCGGCTATGCCGACGGGAGCGGGCGGGAAGCAAGCCCGGCGTGCCACGCGGAGCATTGCTGGCGCGTGCCGGGAGAGAGCCGGATTCCGGCTCCGCGACGGCGAGGCCGCAGGACGGTCTTGCGCACCCGCCCGCTCCCCGAGGCGCTTCTCGAAGTCAGTGAATCGTCGCACGGTGACGGGCGGCGGAGCGAATAGGCAATTGGTCGGCGGCGAGAGCGGGAGCAAGACAACCGCGAACGCTGGAGCAGCCGGTCATGCGCCGAGGGGAGCCGGAGGGGCGAGACACCTGCGTGCTTCCACGTTCGCGCGAACGGAAGATTGCCGGACTCCGGCTCCGCGGCGACAGAGGCCGCAGGGCCGACCGACGCGCTTCCGGCTCCCCGAGGTGCACCAATCACGACAAGCATTCGGCCGGCAATGGCGTCGGCCAGAAGGAGGTCGGAGGGAACGTGCGGAATGGCGTGGACGAGGTGTGGTGGCGAGAGGACGCGGGGTCGCGAGACCGGACCCTTGTTCTTACGATTCACCCCCCTTCCTATGCCCAAGCGAAAGAAGCCTGTCCGTGACCGAGGTACGGCGAAGCCGACGAAGAGCTGGCCCGCCATCGTGCTCGAGGTGCTCGCGGCGACTCGTGGAGAGGACGTCCGGCTCGGCCTCCTCTACGAGCTTGTCGAGAGTCACCCCGAAGCCCGAAAGCGGGCCGCGACCAATCGGAACGTCCGCGCGAAGGTCAGACAGGTGCTCCAAGCGCTTCGCGATCGCGAAGTGGTCGAGAGCGTTCGTCCCGGCGTTTGGCGCCTTCGGGTGGCCGACACCGGCACCGAGCCCGCGCCGTAGTCCGCACGCCTTCCCTCCTACTCGCGGTCTCCCGGCGGGGAGCCCAGGTCCGGAACTCGTCGATCTCGTGTCCATCGCCATGCACCTCGAGCCCCAGAGCGCACTGCGCACCCGCCTCCAGAGCCTCCGCGACACAAGCCCGCGGATGCCGGACGCAACGGGTCGCGGGCGCAGGGGTGAACGGCGCCATTCCGAGGACGCGCGCGAGCGTACGAATCAGGGCCTCCCCGCTGGGAGCCGCCGCGTTTCGTGAGCCGGCGTCTTGGATCGGGACGAACCAGGTCGCCGCGAGCGGCGCGACGGGTGGGCGGCCGCGTGCGACGTCGAGGTCACCGAACGCGACGCCGCGATCCTCTACGCCGTCGGCCGCTGCCGGGTGCTGCGCACACGGGACATCGCGCGCCTCTTCTTCGGTTCGAGAGCCACCGCGAACGATCGGCTGCGGAAGCTCTTCGTCGCCGGGTACGTGCGCTGCCACGTGCGTGCGCTCGCGGGCGACAACCTCTACACGCTGATCGAGAAGGGCAAGCAGCTCGTTCTCGCACGGGAAGACGTCGAGCCCAGAGAGTTGCCGATTCCGCGCGCGCTTCCCGCGAGGCTCGACCACCTGCTCGGCATCAACGAGATGCGCGTGCTGTTCACGCTCGCGACGCGTGGCGAGAGCGCTCAATTCCGGCTCGTGTCGTTTCGCCCCGAATGGGAGCTGGCTGCCGAGCGGCACGCGGGGCTCCTCGGCGTGCTGCCGGATGGGATCATCGAGCTCGAAGACGCGCGGGGAGCGCGGCATGTCAGCGCGCTCGAGGTGGATCTCGGGACCGAGGCGCCGACGGTCGTCGCGAAGAAGGTCGCACGGTACGAGACCTATGCGCGCGCGGGCTTGCCGCTGTATGGCGTCGACATTCGGACCGTGCTCGTCGCCGCGCGCGGGGAGCGACGCGTCCGAAGCTTGGCGCGGGCGTTCGTGGGCGTCGCCAACGCGGTTACCGTCCGGCTCGGCGATGCGCTCGCGCTCTCTCCGAGTGACCTGTTCGCGGCGTTCCGGAGAGCCGGGTCGCTGGCTGCAGGAAGTGCGGCCACGAGGTCAAGCAGCCACGGATAACGGCAGGACATCGGCGAAAGACTCGTCGTGCCTTCGGAGGCCGTCGCGGATGAGCTCCACGATCTCGTCGCGTCGCGGGTGCCCGGCGACGAAGCGAAGCGGAGGGGCTAGGAGCTCGAGCTGCTTGCTCTGCCACGCCTGAGCGGCGAGGGCCTCGCGCGCTGGATCGAGCGAGGCCAGGTGAGCCATGCCCTCGAGCGCGGCCTCGAGCGCGCCGCCCGCGAGGAAGTAGCTCCGCACCACGTATAGGTGGAGCACGGCCTGCAGCGTCGGTCCGGCAACCCGGAAGCACGACTCGAGCAGCGTGGCGAGCTCATCGAGTGTGAGCTCGAGATGCGCGCCCGTTGCATCACTCGCACGGACGCGCCCTCCCGGCAGAAAACGGATACCGTCGTGTGCTTCATCGCGTCGTTGCTGGCAGTGTGACTCGGCGTTCAGGGTCAGCCCTCATCGGCGTGCGCTTCGTGCGTGCTGCTCTCCGCCTCCTCTCGGCTCCCCCGACGGACTCCCCGGACGGCGCGGGGCCTCTGGCCCGCGGCTCGTCCCTCATTCCGGGCGGACGCTGCGTGTCGCTCGCGACCCTTTCATGCGTTCGCGTCTCGGCATCGTCGCTACGCGAGCAGACGCTCGAGGTCGTCCGCCGTGAGATCCGCGAGCGCTCTCGTCCCCGCGTCGTTCTCCAGGATGGCGTCTGCGAGCGCCCGCTTCCGTCCCTGGAGCTCGGCCACGCGTTCCTCGATCGTGTCCCGGGCGATGAGCCGGTACGCCACCACCGGCCTGTCTTGCCCGATGCGGTGTGCGCGGTCGATCGCTTGCGCTTCGACGGCCGGGTTCCACCACGGGTCAAGGAGGTAGACGTAGTCGGCAGCGGTGAGGTTGAGCCCCGTGCCGCCGGCCTTGAGCGAAAGCAGGAACACGCGCACCTCCGGGTCCTCTTGGAAACGCGCGACGCGTTCTGCTCGATTGACGGTCTTGCCGTCGAGCCGTTCGTAGGTGATGCCGCGCTGGTCGAGCCCCGGCTCGACCAGGTCGAGGAGCGACGTGAACTGCGAGAACACGAGCACCTTGTGCGGGTCACCCGCGTCCGCGTCGGCAATGGTCTCGAGCTGCTCGAAGAGCAAGTCGAGCTTCGCGCTCCCGCGGCGGCGCCGCTTGCGATCGAGGAGCCCGGGATGGCAGGCCGCTTGGCGCAAGCGCAGAAGCGCTTCGAGCACATGCAGCGCCGTGCGCTTCATGCCATCGCGCCGTACCTCTCCGAGAAGCGTGTCCCGGTAGTGGCGGGCGAGGTCGTCGTAGAGGGCGCGTTCGGCAGGCCCGAGCGTGCAGTGGAGCGTCTCCTCGGTCCGCTCGGGCAGGTCTCTCGCGACCTCACGCTTGCGTCGGCGGAGCAGGAAGGGCCGAACGGCACGCGCGACGGCGCTCGCGGTCTCGACCGAAGCGTCATTCGAGCGGTCCACGAGGTCGCGGAGAACCTTCGCCGACCCGAGCATGCCCGGGCTCACTACGTCGAAGATGGACCAGAGCTCGCCCAGGTGGTTCTCGATCGGCGTGCCGGAAAGCGCGACCCGCTGTCGTGCGCGCAGGGTCCTCGCTGCCTTGGTGGTCGCGGCGTCCGGGTTCTTGAGCGCTTGGGCTTCGTCGAGCACGAGGCAGTCGAGCTCGATCTCGGCGAGGAGCGGCGCGTCGCGGCGCAGCGTCGCATACGAGGTGACGATCAAGTCCGCCCGGGAGAGCAGGTTCCGGGTGGACGAGCGCCCGGTGCCGACCTGCGCAACGACGTGAAGGTGCGGCGCGAACCGGGCGGCCTCGTCCACCCAGTGATCGACCACCGACCGCGGGGCGACGACGAGGGATGGTCCGGTGCGACGGGTACCCGCGGCCCGATGAAGGAGGTACGCGATCACCTGCACCGTCTTGCCGAGCCCCATGTCGTCGGCGAGGCAGCCACCGAGCCCGAGGCGTCCGAGCCACGCAAGCCAGCCCAACCCTTCTTGCTGGTACGGGCGCAGGCTGCCCAAGAACGACGACGGAGGTACCAGCCTCGTCGGCACCCGAAACGCACGGAGCTCGCCCCGCAAGCGAGCGAACGCCTCGTCGCACGTCGCCTCCGGCTGCGCTGCGAGCAGCGCGTCGAGGAGCGACGCTTGGCTCCTTCGGAAGCGAACGTCGTCCTCGCGCACCTCGCCGAACGCCGAGAGCTTTGCCCATCGCGCGAGCCACTCTTCGGGGACGACGCCGACGCTGCCGTCTCCCAGGCGCACCATCCCTTGCGTGCGCACGGCGCGGAGGAGCTCAGGGAGCGACGCCGTGACGCCGCCGAAGTCCATGCTGCCCTCGAGGTCGAACCAATCGATCCCGCTCGCGGCGTGGAGCTTGAACAAGGCCCCGCGCCGCTGCCTGCGGCCCTCGGCGAACACGACCCACTCGGCATCGAGGAGGCCGCGCACGAGGCCCGGCACGCGCGAAGGCGGGATGACGAGGTCTCCGTGACCCTCCTCGAAGCATCCGAGCGAGGCGAGGAGCGCACGCGCCGCGGCATCGCGGGCACGGTCACGGAGCAGCCGCCGCCGGTTCGGGAAGTCCACCACGGCGGGCGTGCCCGGCGTGAGCGGCGCCCGGAGGCCATCGATCTCCACGGATGCGGCGACCGCGACGAAGCCGCCGCCGCCCCCGGCGCCGACTTCCGCGACGTAGGATGTGGGCAACGCGACGTCGGAGACGCCGAGCGACGGAGGCAAGGCGATCTCGGCAAGTGACGGCGTCTCGAGCACCGTGCGCGCGAAGGTTTCGCGATCGACGGTCGGCACGCGGACCGGTCCGCTTCGAAGGAGCGCCTCCGAGAGCCCAGGTGGTCCCACGGGAAGGTATCGAGCGATAGCGTCGTCCATGACGCAGAGCCCGCCGTCCAAGAGCTTGGGATCGGAGCCCGACCGGACCCTCGTGCCGTCCCGCTCGAGCTGGGCATCGAGGACCAGCGTCCCGTCCGGCTCGTCGTGCACCATGGGCGTCAGGCACCAGGGCGGGCCTTCGTCGAACGTCGCCCGGCTGCACGCGATGGGATCGACCTCGCCCGGCTCCGCGGAGATGGCGAGGGATCCGCGCGCCGCGAGCTGGCGGAGCACGTCGGGGGCGACCGGCGGCAGGAGGCCGCCGCTCGAGGCGAGGTTGCCGCGGCCGGCGGGCCGCGAACCGAGCAGGCTCACGACCGCCCGGTCGAACGGATCGAGCGCGCCGACGTCGAGCATGTACGGCACGAGCCGCGTCCAGCGCGGAGGGGCTTGCACCTTCGGACGCGACCATGCGTGGAGCACGATCTCGCGCGAGCGCGTCGAGGCAGCCACGTCGAGCACGAACAGCGCTTCGAGCCTACGCGACGTGTGCGTCGGTAACGGACGGCTCGGGTTGCCGAGGATCGTGTCGAGCTGGGTGCGCCAGCGTGGGATCGCGGGCGGCTCGGAGCTCGGCTTGACCTGCTGCGAATCTTGGGCGACCGGGCGGGGCGGTCCCGCGTGCACGCGGGCGACCTTGGTGACGTCGAGGCGGAGGTCGTCCTGCCGCCGCTCCGCGGCGAGCAGCGTCGCCCACGTGTGCTTGCAGAAGGGCCCGACGGGGCACGTGCACTCGACGAACAGAACGCTGGCTTCGATGTCGAGCCCGACCGAGTAACGGCTCGTGCCGATCACCGTCGCGCGTCGCCCGCTGCCGTTCGAGCCCACGAACGTCACACGGCCTTGCCGCTCGTATGCACGGCCTCGCGCGCGAGATGACGGGTCGAAGGCGTCCGTGATGGCGCGTGTGAATGCGGCCTCGGGCCCGGCCGCCGGCTCTTCTCGACGCCGGCCGTCGTTCGCGTTCCACCGGGCGGCCATGGAACGCGAGGGATAGCACCGCACCACCCGAATCTCCGCACGGAGTTCCTCTCTTCGGCGAATCACGTCTCGGAGGCGGCGCACGGAGCGCCCGCCTCAGGAGGTGTCCATGTCCGAGATTCCGAAGAGCATGTCCCCGATCGTCTCGAGGCACGCGCTGCTCTCGCGCGGCGTCGTGAAACCCACGATCGGCACTGCGCGCAAGCAGCACGTCATCATCGCTCCCGACCGCTCTGGCTCGATGAGGGGCGCGCCGTTCGAGGAAGCGCTCGCCGGCACGAAGGCTCTCGCAGACGAGCTCGCGAAGCCCGAGAACCTCGATGCGTTCCTGCTCGCGACCGCGCCCTTCAACCACATCGCCGCGCTCACGCCGTTCCAGCCGGCGGCGTCGGTCGTGCTGCCCGCGGGCACGTCCGCCGACGGCATGACCGACTTCACGAAGCCGCTACAGCTCGCGCTCGACGCCTTCGCGCCGTACGGGGCGCCCGAGTCCGATCCGAACCGTCCGACCCTCGTGTTCCTGACCGACGGTAAGCACGAGCCGCTCACGCCCAGCGATCCGACTCCCCTGGCACTCGCGCTGAAGAAGATCGCGAACGTGGTCGCGATCGCGCTTGGCCCGGACGCCGACCTCGGCTTCCTCGCCCTCATGGCGTCCGGCCCGACCTTCGTCACGCGGGTCACCGATCCGCGCCAGCTCCGCACCTTCATGGGCGCAGTCGGCGCGACCCTGTCGCGCTCCCGGCGCGCCGGCCGTTCGATCGCCGCGGCGTCGATGGATCCCTTCGCGTCTCGGAGGCACGGATGAAGCGCCTCGTTCCCTCGCGGGAGCTCGTGGCGTACCTCGACCGCGAGCTTCCGTCACCGGTTGCGCCTCCGGCGTGGCCAGGTCCCGCCGGTCCTCCGCCGCCTGCCGTCGCGCTCGCGCCCGCTCCGCTGCCTGCTCCCCCGGCACTGGCCTGGGGACCAGCGGCGGTCGGTGCGTACGCTGCGCAGCTTCAGCCGCCGTACCCGGCTCCCTCGCCGAGCCCAACCCGGCGCGGCGCGCTCCCTCGGACGGCGCTCGTGCTCGCGGCCATCGCGTTCGCGTTCGTCGTGCTCGCAGTCCTCGTGGTCGCCGTCGCGAGGGCCCGCGACCATGCGCCGCAGACGGCGCGCCGCCGTGGTGCTCCGGTCGTCCTGCCCATGGCCGCCGGCCCGTCCACCTCGGCCGCCGAGCCGTCGAGCCCTGAGGAACCGTGGTGTGCGGCGCCTCGGACCGGCATGCTCGCGAGCGCGGTCCCGCCGCCGGCCCAGCGTCGTGCCCGCGCTCGTGCTCGTCCGGCCTCCTTCCGCGCGTCGGAGCGTCCGGCTCGCGAGTGGCCCGTCTTCGCGGCCGTGCTCGGCGTCCTCGGCGTCGTCGGGGCCGTGGTCGCCGACGACGTGCGGCGAAGCCGCAAGCAGCGGCGTGAGGTCGCGGACCGAGCCCTTCGGATCGGTGCCGCCAGTCGCTGCGGCGGCCGCAAGTACAACGAGGATCGTGCGACCGCGTTCGCGCTCGGCCCGTACGACGTCATCGTCTGCGCAGACGGTCTGGGGGGCCACGCGGGCGGTTCTCGCGCGGCTTCGCTCGTGGTCGAAGCAGCCGAGCGGCACCTGCGGGCCACACTTTCCGTGATCAACGCGGAGCACATGGATTTGGTCGAGGACGCGGTGTGTGGCGCCTTCGCGCGTGCGGGCTCCGCGCTCGGGACCGAAGACAGCGTGCTCGGCCTCGCCTCGCTCGGGATCGACGGCCTCCGGAGCACGCTCGTCGTCGCGGTCGCGACCCGTACCCGTTACCTCGTGGGCGCGCAGGGTGATGGCGGTGCGCTCGTGCGTCGCTCGGACGGCAAGCTCGTTCAGCTCATGTCGCCCGCGAAGGCCGGGGCTCAGAACGTCCTGGCGGCCTCGCTCGGGCCCGTGTGCGAAGGCCAGGTCGAGATCCGGCGCGCGCCGAGGCTCGCTGGCGACCTCCTCGTCGTCTCGACCGACGGCGTCGCCGACCGTGTCCAAGACTCCTTCTACGACGCGCTCGCGGAAATCGTCGCGAAGTCCGGCGACGTCCAGACCGCGCTCGGCGAGACGCTCGACGAGCTGGAGCACGACCGCGCGACGTTCGATGACAACATGACGCTCGCCGCGCTGCTCACGGAGGAACGATGATCGCCCCGCAGCAACGCTTCGCAACGGAGTCGGGCACGGACTTCGTCGCCGAGTCCGAGATCGGCGTGGGAGGGCAGGGCTCGGCGTGGCGCGTGCGGAGCGTGCGCGCCGGCAGGGCTGCGGTGCTCAAGCTCTTCGATCCGGCACTCCTCCAAGCACATCCGCAGATCGAGCCGCGCACCCGCAAGATGGTCAGCCTCGAGCTCTGGAGGCATTCGCCCGGGCTCACCGCGGCGCCGCGCGAGGTGGTGTCCTCACCCGCGTTCGGGTACACGGCCGAGTTCGTCGACGGCCGGAGCATCGACGAGTACGCCGCCGCGAACCTGGGGGATCGGCTGCGCCTCTTCGCGGTCGCCGTCGGGCTCGCCCAGGCGCTCGACACGCTCGAGCGGCAAGGGATCGCCCACGGCGACCTGTCCCCGCGGAACGTGCTCGTGGCCGAGCGACCGCGGGCCGTCCCCCGCGTCTACCTGATCGACCTCGACAACGTGCGCTTGCCGGGGCCCGACATGCCTCCGGTCGTCGGCACCCCGCTCTACATGGCGCCCGAGCTCTACGCGGGCAGCGTCCGCCCGAACCTCGAGACCGATCGGTTCGCGCTGGGAGCGGTCCTCCACGAGGTGCTGCTCGGCCGGCATCCGGCTGCTGCGTGGATGCCGCCGGGTGCCCAGACCGCATCGCAGGTCCGCGTGATGGCGCGGAACGACTGGGTGCACGCGGACGAGCACGCATCAGCCGGCGGCTACCCCAGCCTGACGCTCTCCGCGAAGCTCCGGCGGATGTTCCGTCGCGCGCTCTCGACGGACGCAGCCAAGCGGCCTCGGGCTTGCGAATGGAAAGCGGCTCTTCGGTCCGCTCTCGACCAGCTGTGGGAGTGCCCGTCTTGCCAGATCGCGTGCGTGAACGACGATGACCGCGACGCCTGTCCCGCCTGCGGCGCATCAGCCGCAGAGTTGACGCTTCGTGTGGCGGGCGCCGGCAAGATCGCGCTCACGCGACCGGCCGTCCGGCTCGGGCGCCACGCGCTCGGCGGCGCGCCGGACCTGTCGCATACACACGCCATCTTCGAGTGGAACGGGTTCATCCCCACCGTCCGCGACGTCTCGCGCCACGGGACCTCGCTGCGGCGCGGGAAGAGCTGGGTCGCGCTGCCGGAGGACGAGCCGGTCGAGGTGCGGGCGGGGGACCGCTTGCGGTTCGGGTCGGCGGTGGAGGCTGTCGTGGAATAGTTCCGGCTCTGCTTGCCTGGGCGCATGGGATGGCTACTGGGACTTGGATGCCGGCTTCATTGCTCCTTGCGCCCCGGCCGCCAGGCCTCTTGCTGATCGAGGGCGATGCAGACTGCCTCCGACGCGAGGGTCACACGCGTGCGGCCGACGAGCTTGAGCAGTGGCTCCGGCCGCGGGCCGCTGAGGGGTCGCTGCGACTAACGCGCTACCCAGTCCGTTCCCTCGCGGACGTCGAGCGAGGATCGGCTGTCTCCGGCCTACTCAGGTTCGATGTCGTTGTGCTCGTGGGTCACGGCAGTCCGGCCGGCTTTGCGGCTGCGCCGTCGGTCAGCCTCTCTTGGGACCGCGTCGCTGCGCTCCTCGCTCCTGTTCAGCCGAAGGCCGTTCTCGCGGTCTCGTGCTTTGGGGGCCTTACGGGTCCCACCGACGCGCTGTTCCGGGGCATCCCTTCGCTTCAGTGGGTGTTGGGCTCGCCTGGCATGATCTCTGGCGAGCAGATGCTGCTCGCGGTCATCGACATCGCGGCCGGCCTCGCGGGCGCGCAGCTGCCGGACAGCTTGTCGGGTGCCTTGCGCATGCTGGGCGCGATGGCGACCGGAGCCGTGATGTGGAAGCGGACCCGCGAAGAGTTCACGGGTTCTTCGGTCGGAGATCGGCTGTCCCTGGACGTCCTCGGGGTACTCCTCTCGGCGCTGCTCCGGTCGGTCGGGCCACACTTGTCTCCGGATAGGGCCAATGTTGTGACCATTCACGCGCGCTCGGCCTCGGCCAACGGCTCCGCGCCTCGGCCGTCAGCGGCGCGCGCTCGGCGACGATACCGGGTAGCGCGCTCCGCCGTCGGTCCCGCGGCGCGTGAGTCGCGCTCGTCGTGTCGTCCAAGCTGACGCGATTGCCCGCACAGCGTGCTCGCCCTCGACGAATCTGTTCCGGAGGTTGAGCATGACAACCGCCGGACCACACGCATTCGACGCACCCATGACGGCCCCCGAGACCGACGACGCCGAGCGCATCGACCTGGGCGATGGCGCCTGGCTTCGCTACATCCCGAGCCTCTACCCGCCCTCAGTCGCGGACGAGCTCTTGGCCGCCGTGCGCGACGAGGTCGCCTGGGAGCAGTTGAAGATCTACGGCCACCCTGAGGCCCGACTGACCGCGTGGATCGGGGGTTTCACGTACCGTTACTCAGGGAAGGAGCGGAAGCCGAAGCCGTGGACGCCGACCACTCGGCTGATCCGCACCGACGTCGAGGCGCGCGTATTCGGCGCATCCGGAGGCCAGTATCGTGGTGTGCTGCTGAATCGCTACCGCGACGGCTCGGACAAGGTCGGTGCGCACTCGGACGGCGAGGCCGACCTCTTGCGCGACGCACCCATCGCCAGCGTCTCTCTCGGCGCCGAGCGCAGGTTCGTGCTGCGTCACAACACGACGAAAGAGCAGCGCGTGATCGTCCTCGGGCACGGGAGCCTGCTCATCATGGGCGGTGCGACGCAGCGCTTCTGGAAGCACGAGCTGCCGCGCGACGCGAAGTGCACGGGAGAACGGATCAACCTGACGTTCAGGCAGCATCGGGAGACGTCGCCGACGGCGCGGTCGCTCTGGCGCTGAGCGAGTTACTCCGAGTCACCGCGGCCGCCAGCTACGTGCATCGCGCTCTCAGGCGTCGAAGACTTCGAGGTCCCCGCTCGGCGCGCGAGTCAGCATGATGGGGCCTGCTCCCAGCGCGTCGCCTTGGATGATGTAGACGTCTCCGACGTAGCCCGGTCCGCCCGAGACGAAGTCGAACCTGACCCCGTAAACGGAGCCCTCGAGCTCGCGTGCGCGCTCAGCGACGGAGAGGTTGCGTAGGCCGAAGCCATCAACAATGAACGGCAGCTCCGCGATCTCGCGCCACTCCTGCGACAGGATGGCATGTGGGGTGTTGCTCATATGCCTTCATCGAACACCCACGTACCGGACGGGTCAACGGATCAGATCTGTGGATACCGCCGCGAAGGAGCTCGACTGGCACCACGCCCCGCTCGGCGTTGCACAAGCCAACGCACGGCCGTTCACCATCTGCCCTCGTGTGACGCCCAGCTGCCATGACAGGTGCCACCGCGGGGATGCGCGTGTGGCTTCAGCCTCAGGTTGTGCGCCTTCCTCGCGAAGAGCTTGCCGCACTGCGGACACCGGACGCGGTGTTTCGGGCCGTCATGGGCGCTGCCCCGTGTGAACCCGAAGCCTGGGACGAAGCCGTCGCGTCCGACGCGCCCGTAGAACTGGACGTCGTCGTGGATCTCGCCCGCCTTGGCGACCTCGATCTCGTAGCGTGGGGCGAACTTCTGCGGGAGCTCTTGGAGCGCTTCCATCCTGCTCGGCAGGAATGCGCGGATCCCGGGCGGGCTCGAGCCGCCGGATACGTTGAACGCGAAGAAGTACTCGCCGCCCCCGCCGTCGCGGCGTTCCTTGTATCGAATTGCGTAGGGCTCGATGATCCGTGCCGCGCCGTCGTAGACGAGACGCATGAGATGCATGCTTCGGCCGGCGCTGAGGATGGGCTCGCGGTGCTTCGACGAGAGGAACTCGAGCTCGTACCCGCCGCTGTGTCGTTGGCCACCGAAGAGTTCCTCGAGGTGCTGACGGAAACGCTGCACGCCCTCCGCGAACCCGATGCGGCATGAAGATGGACAGTTGACGTACTGCTCCCACACGGATTGAAGCGCAGCGAACGGGAGGTTGGTCAACAGCTCGAACGCCGCCCCCGGCGCTCGGTCGTAGATCGTCTTTCGCAGGAATACCCAGAGAACCTGAGCCCGGTCGATCGACACGTCCTCGAAGAACACCCACCGCAGGTAGTCGAAGAGATCGGCGACGTGGCGACGCTGGAGAAGGCACTTGAGCTTGCTCGCGAGGATCTCCTCGAGTGCCATGCAGCGGACCGTGCCGGTGCATTCGGTTGCGTCCGAGTAGGAGTGGATCAACGGGCGTTGGACTGGCGGCATCCACAGCCGCTCGTACTGGGTGACATCCATGTAGATGCGCAGCGGAAGCCGCTGCTTCTCGCCGTAGAAGTCCAGGAAGTACGCGCGTACCTCCAGCACCTCGAGGTCTTTCGAGACGCGGCGCTTGTCTTCGATCGCAAGCCGCTCGTCGATGAACCTGACACCGGTCTTCTCGGTAACAAACCTGCAGATGGCCCCGATCTCATCCCGGAGAAAAGCGCGGTTCACAGCTCCTGGGCTGCTGAAGTCAAGATCCTTCGAGTACCGCGTGTTGGCGAAGTAGGCCTTGCGGAGCGCATTCCCACCCTTCAAGACGAGACTGTCGCTCAGCCGGGAGCGTGATAGGCCGGAGAGGAGCCACCCGTTGACGTAGTCGCGTTCGACCTCGGTCGGTCTCACCGACAGCGTCTGGGCGATAGCGTCTATTTCGCGGCGGTCGATCATAGCGGCAGCAGGTTACCACCGCGCTGAACGCCCGACCAGGTCCGGCGGGGTGCGCGGCTCTGGACGCTTCGCTTCTGCGCGCAACAAACAAGCGCACTCGTCGGACAGCCGTGTCGCACCGCATCCTGGCCGAGGTATGACAGCTCGGCGCCGCTCACGCGGATGGCAGTCTGAGCTGAGTGGGCCGACCTGTGGCGCGCAGCGCGGCGATGCCTCCCTCACTTCGCGAACATCCCCAGCACGCGCTTGATCTCCTCGAGCTTGCCATGGACGCCGTCTATGTGATCCGGCGGCGGGATCTGACGTCGCCCGCCACGACGACGAGCCGCGCGCATTGGGGCGCCATCGTGTCACGCGGTGTGTGCGCGGTCGCCCGTGACGGGCGTCGGCATGTCGGCGCTCGGCTTCAGGCGATGGTGGCACCCCCGTTGCGACAACTTGGACTTCGTCGCACCGTTCTGTCCGTGCCCAATTCGTTCGGGACGTGGGACGATGGCGAGCTCGTTGTCGGCCGCTATGTCGTCGTCGAGCACATCGCGCACGGCGGGTTCGGCGCGGTGTACCGCGCTGTCGATCAGACCACCGGCACGCGGGTCGCGCTGAAACATGCCCTCGAGGACCTCTCCGACGACGACCGGCGGCGTTTCAGCCGCGAGGTGCGCGCGATGCAGCGTATCTCGCACCCGAACGTCATGCCGGTCTTGGCGGCGTATCTCGAGCACGCCCCATCGACCTACGTGATGCCGCTCGCGAACGCGCGATTGGACGAGAGGTTCGCGGAGCTTCGAGCTGATCCGACCGCCGCGTTGGATGCGTTCGACGCGATCTGTGCGGGCGTCGTGGCGATCCACGACGCTGGAGAGATCCACCGCGATCTCAAGCCGGGAAACGTGCTGCTTCTCGAGAACCGATGGGTTGTGAGCGATCTCGGGCTCGCGGTGTTTCTGGATCGCGACAGCACCGTGCTCACCCGCACGGGCACGCTCGTCGGAACGGAGGGCTACATCGCACCCGAACAACGCCTCCGGGCATCGTCGGTCGATACGCGCACCGACGTGTTCGCGCTTGCGAAGATCCTCTACGAGCTGTTCGTGGATGACGACGTCGCGGTCGTCGACGAGACACGCCTCCCCGAAGGACTGCAGGCGATCGTGCTGCGCGCCATCGACCAGAACCCCCAACGGCGGTATTCGAGCGTCGCTGACCTGCGAGCCGCGGTTGCGGGGGCACGGTCGCGACTCCGTGGCGACACAGGTCGTCCCCACTTCATCGAGACGCCCTCGTGGTCAGCAGCGATGGCTCAAACGGAGCTGTATGCGAGTCTTCGGCTGACCTGCTTCCTACAGGCGCAACAACAGCCGGCACCGGAGCCCGTGTATTCACGTGCCTCGCGGATGGAATGGCGGCAGCGCGATGGCGCGGTGGTCAGCCTGTTCACCCGGGCGAATTGGAGTCGGTACGACTTTGGCGGCGCTCGCATGGCGCCCTTGCTCGAACTCGAGGTGTGTACGGGGCACCCCGTTGCAGCACCGGATGTTCGTGTGGTAACCACCGAGCGAATCGAGCTGCAACCGAGCGGCTTCGAGGTCGAGGATGTCTACGTGATCGGAGTACAGCGGGCCGATGGCAGCGCTGTGGTGATATTCGATATTCAGGTCGCTGACTTGAGCAATCGACCTTCCGCGGATCCGGGCTCAACGCGAAGAGTGTTGCTCCGCTGGGATGCGAGCGCGAGCTGCGCGATCGTGGTGGCGGATTGGAGAGGCGACCCCCGCAGCGTTCCTGTCTGGGGTCGCGTCCCATGATGGTAGGTACGATGGACGTCGATTCTCGCGCTGCCACGCAGGAGCAGCAGGCACACGAGAACGAGCAGAAGCAACGACAGGCGCGAGTCGTCGTGCTTTCCGCCCGCGCCCACGCTGCACCCCAAGTGGCGACTCGGTGCCCGCGGCGACGCCCCTGAGTCCGCCAACGGCATCACCGCGTCCTCGGTCGCCGTCGGGGTGCGCGCGTCCGAAGTGGCATCCGATGATGCCGCGTCGGTCGCAGGTGGAGCCGAGCTTGCGTCGTCCGAGCCTGCGTCGTCGGTGCCGGCGTCCACGCCTGGCGCCGTCGGGGCAGGCTCTCCCTCGAACCACGGCTCGGCACCCGCGGCGGCGAAGGCTTCGCGCGCGAGCGCTGCGAACGCGTTCAGCCGCGTGTAGATGTTGTGCACGCGGTAGGGATCGGGCATGTCCACGCACCGCGTCCACGGGGGATCGGTCTCGGGGTCGTACGGCGCGCCGTTGCCACCGCGCGAGGCCACACCGAGGACCGCTCCCGTCTCGTCGGCGAGCGCTGGGCCGCCACTATCGCCCGTGCAGGCGGACTCTCCGACGTAGAGCTCGGCGGGCCCGACCTCGTCCTCGGAGAACGGGATCGGGCCAGCGCCGACTCCCAGCACCGCGACACCCGAACGGCGCCTCCTCGATATGCCGCTCGCATCGCTCACGCCGTATCCGACGGCGGTGATCGTCTCGCCGACCTCGGGACCGGCGTCGAGCCGGACAGGAGCGATCGTCGCGTCCGGCAGGTGACCGTCGAGGACGACGAAGGCGATGTCTCCGTTGCAGAGATGCGTGACAGGAGGCGCGATCACACGCGCGCCACGTACGCCCGGGGCCGGGGAAGGTCTCGCGCCGACGATCACCAGGAGGTTCTCGGGCGGATGGTCCGAGACGATGCCGGCACCGACGACGGGCTCGCCCGTCTGGGTGCAGCGGATGCCTCCGCTCTCGGTCCGCGAGACGCAGTGGCGTGCGGTGAGCACGAGGTTGTCGGCGACGAGCACGCCCGAACACGATCCGCTGAACCCCGACGCGCTGACGACGGCGAGCGCGACCACTGCGTCGTCCATGGGGCCGCTCACTTCGCCGCCGATGATCGGAGCCTCGACGCGCCCAGGCGAGTCGTCACCTGCGCACGACGCG
This sequence comes from Deltaproteobacteria bacterium, assembly GCA_020854145.1. Classification (GTDB taxonomy): domain Bacteria; phylum Myxococcota_A; class Polyangia; order Polyangiales; family JADZFZ01; genus JADZFZ01. The sequence continues at coordinate 24,756 of JADZFZ010000973.1, forward strand.
AGCAGCACGACGAAGACGGCCCCCATGGCGCCGCTGCCTAGCCGCGACAGCACACGGAACCTGCCCGCGAGCTCCGTCCGACCGCGCCCGGTTCTTCAAGCGC
>JADZFZ010000974.1 GCA_020854145.1 Deltaproteobacteria bacterium
TCGTCTCCAATCGGAAGAGGCGCGGCGACGGAGCCACCAGCGCGACGCGGGCCGGCATCGGATGCGCGATGGACGAGAGCCCGAGCACCACCCTGAGCGCACACGCGGAGCCGAAGGAGTAACCGGCCAGGGCGAGGCGCGCACGCGGCACACGCCGCGCCGCCTCGGCCAGCGCGGCGGCCACGTCGTCCGTCTCGCCCACGGTGTCGTCGAACTGCCCGCTGCTCGCGCCCACCCCGCGAAAGTCGAATCGCAACGTCGCCATCCCGCGCGCCGCGGCCGCCTTGACGATCGCGACGACCACGGCGTTGTGCATCGTCCCGCCGTAGAGCGGATGCGGATGGGCCACCACGACCACGCGACGGGCGCCCTCCGGCACCGCGAGGCGCGCATCGAGCTCCACCCCCTCGCGCACGCCGATGCGCAGCGCAACCTCGCCCGCGATGGCCACCGGCGGTGGCCTCACCGGCTCGTCCGGCACCGGCGGCAACATGGACGGGATCTACCCCGTCGGCCTCGCGAGATCACGGGGCAATCTCGCGAGGTTCGTCCGACGTCTCTCCCCATTCGAGGAGAGTCCGATCTCAGGACCCCTGGACCTCCACCGCCGGGGTCGCGGTCGAGACCACGGGCTCGGGCTCGTCGACGATCTCCATCGCGTGACCGCCGCCCTCCGACGTCGCGTACGACTCTTCGCCGTGCAGCGCGCTGTCGAGGCCCTCGGCTTCGTCGTCCTTCGCCGGCCTGAGCCCGATGACCTTGTCGATCAGCTTCGCCACGACGAACGTCACCGCGGCTGCGTAGACGCCCGCCACCGCGAGCGCGATCATCTGCTCGCCGAGCAAGCCGACGCCGCCGCGCAGCACACCGTCCTTGCCCGCCGGGTTCCACACCGTGGAGGCGAACACCGCCGTCAACACGCCGCCGAGGAAACCACCGACTCCGTGCACGCCGAACGCGTCGAGCGCGTCGTCGTACGTGAAGCGCGACTTGAGCGTCACCGCGACGTAGCAGAGCGCGCCCGCCATCACGCCGATCGCGATGGCCGGCATCGGGCCCACGAACCCGGCCGCAGGCGTGATCGCGACCAGACCCGCGACGAGGCCCGACGCGACACCCAAGCTCGATGGCTTGCCGTGCCGGAGCCACTCGATCGCCGCCCACGACGCCGCACCGGTCGCCGCCGCGAGGTGCGTGTTCACGAGCGCGAGCGCGGCGAGCCCCGTCGAGCCGAGCGCGCTGCCTGCGTTGAAGCCGAACCATCCGAACCAGAGCAAGCCGGCACCGAGGAGCGACATCGTGAGGTTGTGCGGCGGAGACTTCTTCTTCGGGTACCCGAGACGCGGGCCGAGCACGAGCGCGAACACCAGCGCGCTGATGCCCGACGTCAGGTGCACCACGGTTCCGCCCGCGAAATCGAGCGATCCGCGCGCGCCGAGCCATCCGCCCGGGCCCCACACCCAGTGCGCGACGGGGCTGTACACGAGCAGGCTCCACGCCGCGGTGAACACCACGTACGCCGAGAACTTGATCCGCTCCGCGAACGCGCCCGAGATGAGCGCGGGCGTGATGATCGCGAACATCAGCTGGTAGGCCATGAAGAGGATGTGCGGGATCGTCGTGCCGTCGCGCGGCTCCATGCCGACGCCCTCGAGGCCCACGTGCGCGAAGCTCCCGATGAAGCCGCCGACCGTCGGCCCGAACGCGAGCGAGTAACCCACGACGACCCAGAGGACCGACACCACCGCGAGCGCGAAGAACGAGTGCATGAACGTCGAGAGCACGTTCTTCGCGCGCACGAGCCCGCCGTAGAAGAGCGCGAGCGCTGGCGTCATCAACAGCACGAGCGCGGTGGAGACGAGAATCCACGCCGTATCGGCTTTGTCGATGTTGGACATACCGCTGACTTAGTCGGCGGTTGTTTCGGGACGGTTTCGCTGCCGTAAGTAGTTCGCGAAGCTCGCTCAGCCCGCGTCGGGCACGCCGGCGTCGCCTTCGATCCCACGTGGGCACATCCCGCCCTCGAGCACGAGGTCGCCCGAAGTCTGCCCCACTCCCTCGACGCTGACCTCGAAGCGCACGGGATAATCGCGGAACTCGCACGGGTTCGTGGGGTAGATCGTGAACACCCGGAGCGACTGCCCGCACCGCAGCTTGACGGGATAGACCGACGGTGCGGAGGGGACGCCGTCCAGCGACGCGCTCGCGCTCACCGTCACGCAACCCGGCAGATCTTCGCCGTCCACCCGAACGCGGAAGAAGAACATCGTCAGACCCTGCGCTCCGAACTCGGGTCGGATTCGCTCGCCGTCCTCGAATGGGCGAAATGCCTCCGTCCCGACGGGCCCGATCTCGACCACGCCTCCGCCGAGCGTTCCTTCGAACGGCGTCCGGCACGACTCCGACGGCAAGGGCGCGCAGCCGCCGCAAAGGAGCATCTCCTCGAATCGTCCGTCGCGGCAGGTGAACGACCATTCGATTCCCCCGCCGACGGGGTACTCGTAGGGGCACGTGAACGTCCCCTCGCACGGCAGACCCGCCAATGGCGCGTCTTCGGGACACTCGGTCGCGGGCGCATCGCAATCGATCGGCGGCCCCGAGCCCGTGTCGCTCGACATGTCGGAGGGGCCCGAATCCGCCGGACCCGGCGGTCCCGAGTCCGCGGTCGTTCCGTCGTCATCCCCGCAGGCCGCGAGCGCCCCGAGCAAAACCCCGAGAAGAAGCCGATTCACCTTCGAGCCTCCGTCCCCAATCGAAGCACGAGCCCTCGTCACGCGTCCCACTCGCAGACGAACGCGGCAGGGCGCTCGCAATCGTAGTCGTCCCAACGGTAGAGCGGATCGTTCCAGAACGCCGCGCAGTCCTGGCCGCCGCAGCCGCTCGATGGTTGGCCGATCTCCCACTGGCCCGCCCCGAACGGTTCGCCGTTGACCCAGTGCCACTCGCAGCTGCCCTGGCGCGTGAGGCCGAGCCACGACCGGCCGGCGAGCCACGCCACCACCGCCTCCTGCTCATCGGCGTCGCCGACGGAGACGAGATAGGCGCCGAA
>JADZFZ010000975.1 GCA_020854145.1 Deltaproteobacteria bacterium
CCACGTTCGTGCTCGACGAGACCGGCCGCCTACGCCGTCACGTCAACGTCTTCGTCGGCGACGAGCCCATCTACGACCGTGTCCGCCTGAGCGACGCGCTCGCCGCCGACTCGCGCGTCTTCATCGTACAGGCGCTCTCGGGCGGCTGAACGGACGCCACCGCGAGGCACGAGGCGAGCCGCGATCAGGCGGCGGTGCGCGTACGGATGTGGGTCTCCGGCACGGGATATCCCGCCTCACGGAAGACCTCCACGATGGCCTCGTTGGTGCGGAAGTAGACCGGCCAGTAGTGGTCGTTGTGCGCGTACGGCCGCACGGCGAGCACGGGGCCGTAGGTCGTGAACTCGAGCAGATCGACGTCGGGCGCGGGCTTCTCGGCGACGTTCGTGATCTTCGCCAGCCGAGCCTTGAGCTTCTCGATCGCTTCGAGCGGGTTCACGCCGTGCGGCAGCTGCGCGGTCAGCTCGATGCGGCGATACGGGTTGGTCGTGTAGTTGATGATGTTGTCGGCGAAGATCTTGTTGTTCCCGACGAAGGTCCGGACGTTGTCGGCCGTGTCGATGGTGGTGGCGAACAGGCCGATCTCGTGGACGACACCGGTGATCCCGGCGGCCGCGATCATGTCGCCGACCTTGTACGGCCGCAGCACGACGAGGAACGCGCCGGCCGCCAGGTTTGCCAGCAGCCCGCCCCATGCAGTGCCGATGGCGAGGCCGATCGCCGCGAACGCCGCAGCGAACGAGGTCGTCTCGACGCCAACGACGGACAGGATCGCCACCGCGAGCAAGATGGTCAGCCCGACGTTCGAGATGTTCTGGAGGTAGCGGCTGAGGGTCGCGTCGAACGCGCGCCGCTCGAGCACTGCCTTGAGCGCACGCACGATCGTGCGAATCGCGATGCGCCCGAAGATCCACAACGCGAGCGCCCCGACGATCGTGAGCACGATCGGTACACCGCGTTCGGTCCCCACGCGTTGCAGCGTGGCGAGCCAGTCTTGCCAGGTTTCTCCGTTCATGAGCTCTCCTATCGCGAGTTGCGAGCGGTCGCGCGACGGCCGGCGTTCGTGGACCGCGGTGCCTCTTACCAGGTCGCCACAGAAGCCGCTCGGGCGAGATCGGCGGCCGCGCTTGGGGTCCCCGGCGAAGACACCGACGCGACTCGAGGGCGCGCGACCCGAGGCGCGCACGGTCGGCGGAGTCCTCCGCGCATGCAGACGATCAGTGCTTCGGCGGCGCCGAGGGTGGTTCCGAGGTGCGCGCCGGCGGATGGGGCCGCGAGGCCAGGTGCGGCACCACCATGCCGCGACCGAGCTGCGTCTGCAGACGATCCGCGAGCGTCTCGAAGGCGATCTGATCGGCCGCGCGCGCTGGGATGTCGAGCTTCTCGGCCACGTGACGGAGCAGCTCGCGCTCGGGGACGGACAGCTTGCCGTCGGCGGCCGCGACGTGCGCGAGACCGCGCAAGAGCTCGTAGCGTTCGGAGCCCGCGTTGTCGCGAAGCCACGCGGCGCTGCGCTCGAGGATCTCCTCGGCGTGCTCGCGCGACTCGATGCGGCCGACCTCCCGCTCCGGGTCGGCCGAGAGCGGGAGGAGCAGCTCCACGAGCGCCTGCCACTCGGAGTCGGCCATCGCCTCGAAGTCCGCGTTGGCGACGAGCATCCCGCCGGCCAGGAGGAACTCGCGCGCGTTGACGTCGAGCGGCTCGCTCGGGCTGTAGTCCATCAGCCGCGCGAGCGTCTCCACCTCGTGATCGACCGACGCGACCGGCTCGCCACGCGCGAGCGCCTCGCCGAAGAGCTGCAGCGCCCGCACGCGGATGGGCGTCGCGGGATGGCTGAACTGCGCGAGCAGCTCGCGACGTTCGAGGCGCTGGAGGGTCTCGAGCTGATCGAGGAACGCCTGGATGTCGAACCGCAGGTGCTCCGGCCCGAGCCCGCTCTGGATCTTGAAGAACGCGCTCACGGCCACCGAGAGGTCGCCGTCGATCACCAGGAACCCTGCGCGGTCGGCGCTGATCTCCGCCATGCGATCCCAGCTCTCGAGCCTGCGGAGCAGCAGCGGTGGGGCCTTCGAGCGGCCGATGTCGTCCTCGCCGAAGGCGGCGGCGGCGAGCCGCGACTGGTAGTGGCGCCAGGCGAGGTGACCGACCTCGTGCCCGACGACGAACCGTAGCTCTGCGTCGCTCATGCGCTCGACGAGCGCGCTCGTCAGGCTGAGCACGTGCGACTCGTCGGGCCCGATGCGGTGCATCGCGCCCGCGTTGACCGACGCGTCCTGCCCCACGAAGAGCTCGAGCGGCTCGTCGAACGCGAGCTTGGCGCGAACCTCTTCGACGATGGCGCTCAAGCGCGGCGCGAGCAGCGGAGTCAACCGCAGCTGCGACCCGAGCACCGCCTCGTAGGCCGAGCGTGCGCCGCCGGAATCGACGAAGTGCTCGATCAGGATGTCGAGCCCGAACCGATCGAAGAGCTGATCGATGAGCGCACGCTCGGGCGCGAACCGGATGGGCGCGAGAGGGGCGGTCACGCCGAGACCTCGGGCGCGAGCTTCGTCATGGGCCCTGTATCACCCGACCTCGGACGCGCCGCAACCCCACCCGGTCGCTCTCGTCATCCGGGGCCGCCGAGCGCGCGGGGCGCGGCGCGCTCGGGCTCGACGATCCGCCCGTCTCGGATGTGGATGATCCGGCCGCACCGCTCGGCGATCCGCTCGTCGTGCGTGACGACCAGGAAGGTCGTGCCTCGCTCGCGATTGAGGGTCCGCATGAGCTCGAAGACTTCGTCGGCGGACGCCGTGTCGAGGTTGCCCGTGGGCTCGTCGGCGAGCACGAGCGCCGGACGATGCGCCAGGGCGCGCGCGATGGCGACCCGTTGCTGCTGCCCGCCCGAGAGCTCCGTGACCCGCGCCTTCGCGCGACCTCCGAGGCCCACGGCCGCGAGGACCTCGACCGCGTGGCGCCGCATCTCGGCCGACGCCCACCCCTCCTGCGCGAAGGACGGGAGCACGACGTTCTCCTCGGCCGTGAACGCGGGAAGCAGGTGGTGGAACTGGAAGACGAAGCCGATCAGGCGCCCGCGAAGCAGGGTGATCTCCTCGTCGTCGAGGTCCGACGTGTCCCGTCCCGACAGGACGATCCGCCCCGAGGTCGGCCGATCGAGCAAGCCGACGAGGTTGAGCAGCGTGCTCTTTCCGGAGCCCGACGGACCGATCAGCGCGGCGAGCTCTCCCCGCGCGAGCTCCAGGTCGATGCCGTGCAGCACGCGCGTGACGATGCCCTCGCCGAAGTCCTTCACGACGCGCTCCACACGCAGGACGCTCGCCTCCTCGTCAGCCATTGCGGATCGCAGTCGCGGGATCGAGCCGCGAGGCGCGGCGTGCCGGCAGGAGCGCGGACACGAGACCGATGCCGATGGCCAGCGCCGAGGCGCCGACGAAGAGCTCCGGGCTCAGATCGACCGGAAACGTGGGCGATCCGTCGGGTCCCGTCGCGAGCCGCTCGAAGAACAGCGAGAACGCGGCGCCGAGCGCGCTGCCGACGATCGAGCCGAGCAGACCGAGAACCCCCCCCTGGATGAGGAAGATCCGCAGCACGCGTCCGGAGCTCGATCCCACGGCACGCAGGATGCCGATCTCGCGCGACTTCTGGACGACCGACACGATGAGCACGCTCGCGATCCCGAGCGCGACGGCGATCACGACGAACACCTGGATCATGAGCTTCGAGCTCTCCTGCGATCGCAGGCCGACGAGGAGCTGCTCGTTGATCTTCATCCAGCTGTCGGCCTCGAGCCCCGTGAGGTCGGCGAGCTCGACCCCGATGCGCTCCGCCTCGAAGACCTCTCCCACGCGCAGCTCGATCGTCGAGGCGCCTCCGGGCATGTCGAAGAGCGTCTGCCCGATGCGGAGGGGCACGAAGATCCAGCGCTCGTCGATGCTCTCGTTGCCGAGGTCGAACACGCCCCGGACGATCACGAGCGCCTCGCGGCCGTCGCCGGTGCTCACGCGCACCTTGTCGCCGACCTGAGAGCCGAGGAGCTCGGCGAGGCCCTTGCCGATCAGCACGTCGTTTCCCGTCAGCCGATAGCGGCCGCGCGTCACCCGGCTGCGCACGTCGACGACGGCCACGAAACGCTCCGGGTCGATCGCGCGGACCACCACGGGGCGCTGGGCCACGCCGCGCGACGCGAAAGCCGCGCCGGTCACCGTGGGCGACGCCGCGACGACGCCACGCACGCGCTCGACCTGGTCGAGCAGGGTGCGCCACCGGTGGATCGACTGCAGGCGCTGCGGCGACCGCTCGATCGTGACCGCCGCCCGCACGTTCTCGCGCAGGAGCGGGCGCGCGACGAGCTCCTCGGGCGCCAGCGTGACGTGCGGCTGGGTGTCGAGCGTCCGCTTCAGGAGGCTCGCCTGCAGACCGCCGATGAGGGCCGAGAGGAAGACGATGACGCTCACGCCGATGGACACCGCCGCGAGGATCAGGACGGTCTGCGCGCGGCTGTCGCGCAGGTAGCGAATCGCCACGAACCACTCGAACGGCACGACGTCAGCGCTCCTCTACCGGACCCGGGCGGACCGTCTGGCCGGCACGAATCGCCTGCCCGTCCGGCAACACCACGGAGTCGCCCTCGCGCAGCCCGGCGAGCACCTGCACGCTGCCGTCGCCGACGATCCCCAGGCGCACGTCGCGACGCGACGTCCGGCCGTCCACCACGGCGAGCACCCACGGACGTTCGGTCGCGAGCCCGTGCACCGCCTCGGACGGCACGACGAGCGCACGTCGCTCGCGGGCCACCTCGAGATCGATCGACACGGTCATGTCCGGGCGCAGCTCGCTCGGCGGCGACGGCACACGGAGACGGACCTCGACGCTGCCGCGCTGCACATCCACCGACGGCGCCACGTAGTCGATCGTCGCGTCGAACACGCGCGAGGGAAACGCGTCGGCCGACGCGCGGGCGGACATTCCGACGCGCACCAGCGGCAGATCGCGCTCGTCCAGCTGCGCCGTCAGGCGCGTGTCGCCGGTCGCCGCGAGCGTCATCAACGCGCGCGCCGGGGCCACGACCATGCCCGGCTCCACGTCGCGCACGAGCACGACCGAGTCGCGCGGCGCCAGGACTCTCGTCCGACCGAGCTCGATGCGGGCCAGCGTCAGCTGGGCGAGCGTCTGCGAGACGCCGGCCCATGCCTCGCGCGCATCCACGCCGCGTGCGCTCGCCGCGATGCGCTGGGCCTGCGCCAGATCGCGTTGCGCACGCGCGATGGCCAACGCACGCCGCGCGTCGTCGAGCTGCTGTTGCGCGGCTGCGCCCGTCGCCACGAGCGCTTCGACCCTCGCGAGCTGCTGCTCGGCCGAGTCGTGCGTCGTGCGTGCCTGATCGAGCGCGGCGCCCGCCACCGCGGACTCGATCCGCCCCACCCGTTCTGCGCGCGCGCGCGCCTGCGCGACTGCAGCCTCCGCCAGCGCGATCCGAGCACGTGCCTCCGCCTCGTCGAGCTGCACGAGCAACACTCCTTCGCGAACCAGATCCCCTTCGCGTGCGCCCACCGCCGTCACGAGCCCGGTCGCGGTCGATGCGACCTCGATGCGCGAGGGCGGCATCACGCGACCACTCACGACCACGTGCTTCTCGAGGTCGTGCCGCCGGGCGATCGCCACCGGAACGCGGGGCCCGAGCGCCCGGATGGTCACGAAGACCACCGTGCCCGCCAGGAGCATCGCCATGATCCAGACCGAGGGCCGCCGCCAGACGGGTGCACGCCGCGCCACGGCTCACCTCGATGCCCGCGTCACGCCGCGGGATCCCTCGATGCACGC
>JADZFZ010000976.1 GCA_020854145.1 Deltaproteobacteria bacterium
CCCGCCGATCAAGTCTGGATCAATCCCCCACAAGCCGACTCCGCGCTCACGATGGAGGCCAGTCCCGTAAACAGAAAAAATGCGTAATTGATCATGCGGCTTGTCTCAAAGTCGTTGACACGTTCCGCACCTCAGGGCGGGTCCGCGCATCGACGGCGAGCCATGCGCCATCGGCGCTGCTCAGCTCGAAGATCTCGTAGGAATATCGAAGCTCGAAGTAGCGGGTCGGTGTGGATCCTTCGCGCTGCCGGTGCTCCTCGACGCGTCGCCAGAACAGTTCTCGTCTGATCTCGGGGTGCCGTGCGACGGTTTGCTTCAACTCATCGAGGCCGTGCCAGATATGCAGGCCATGCTCATTGCACCAGCGGAAGACGGTGAGAGCCAGGGCAATGTCCTCAGGCCGTTCTGTGTGGTCGGGCAGTTCGTCGAGCACCGAGGACACGAGTCGGGCAACCAGCGGAAGCAGCCACTGCTGCGCAGGCGGAACGGTGTGCGCTTCAGCTTCTGGGTCGAGCACCCAGACCACGCCGAGAAGCTGAGCCAACAATCCGAGGCGAAGCTCGATCGATCCCATCTGGGGGAGCTCGTGCTCCAGGACTACTTGAAGGCTCGTCGTCAGATTTCGCCGCTTGGGCTTGGCTGCCCCCAGCAGCTGCATCAGGCCTTGGACATCCAGCGGCTCGGGGTACAACGCGCGAACAAACGCGCCCGCAACGTCTTGCTCCCATTCTGGCGTGGATTGAAGCAGGCCCAACAGCGCGGACCGGTGGGAGTCCGTTCCGATCGACGCGGCCGCCCTGATCGCGAAGTGCCTCACCGCGCTCGCTCGAGAGAGGTCCAGCGCCAGCGCCAGGCAGGTGTCCGCGCAGGCCGTGATGTGTCCGTGGTCGACGATCTGTAGGAGAACCGAGACCAGCTCATCGGGCGTATCGGGCGTCTTGAGCAACGCCTCGATCTGCTCGGAGAGCGCCGGCGCAGAGAAGCGCTGCAGGGATGCGTGATCGAAGCTCTCAAAGCGGCGTTCTCTACCTTCGTACGACTTGGCGTAGGACCGCAGGATCTGCCGGCGCTCTTCGTCGGTGAAACCCGACGGGTCGCCGTTTCCGATCAGAAGCGACGGTGCCTCTCGGATCAGTACTCGCCGCAGCTGCTCGTCCCAAAGTGCGAGCCACGCCGCGACGGGGCCCAGATGGGCGGGAATGGCCTGCTCGCCGCCTTCTTCCCGGAGAAAGAGTTCCAGGACTCTGGCGTGGGCCATCCCGCTCGAGACCAAGTCAGCTACCCAGCGGGCGGCGAGGAACTCCTGAACGGAACGATGGTGCAGTCGCACGCGGCCATAGGTCGCCTCATCAAACAAGGGACGCCGGAGTAGCTCGGCAACGTCGACCGAAGACCAGTCGGGGAGGAACTCCTGCGGATCGACGGCTCCTGTCGCGCGGTGTGCGTCGAGCGTGTTGTCCGGCAGAACAAAGGCCCAGGCGTTGTTGATCATCGCAACGCCAGCAAGTGTCTTGATCCCCGCTTCTGCGGCCGTCAGGGGAAGGGGCGACGGGCGACCAGGGCGCTCCTTGAGCTTCTCGCGCACGTTGTCTGCGATCAGCTCCCGGAGGCTTCCGATGCGTCGATGACGGGCCCAGTACGCCCCAAGCCACTGCACATCCAGAGGGCGCTCGATGAAGACGTGGGCATAGTTGTCGGCGACCGCGCCCATGAAGGCCGCGACGTCCGTGACCCCAGCCGCCTGAGCCAGCTGTTCGACCTGCTCCGTGTTCAAGGGCGCGAGCTGAACGATACGTACTTCGGACACCCCTGCCGGCGCGACAGCGCCGAGTTCGTTGCGATCTGCTTCAGCCATCCAGTCGCTCGCGCGGCAGGAGACGACCAGACGAACCCGATCCCATTGGTCACGGAGATCCCGTCGCAACCGCCGAAGCGCCTGCTGAAGCGTGCGATTCTGGAGCTTGGCCTCGTCGAGTGAGTCCAGGAAGAAGATCGCGTCCTCCTGGCCCTCTCGCCAAAGCTGGAGTCGCGGCTCATCGTCAATGTCGAGGCTCAGTTCCAGTCCGTTGGCGGCGAGCTCAGAGATCTCGACGGAGAATGCGAAGTGACCCTGCTCGACCAAAGACCGCGCTCTCAGCAGGAATTCCGTGCTCTTCCCGGTTCCGGCCTCGCCGAGAACAACAACGTACGGATGCTTCAGCAGGGCATCCCAGTCTTCGCCGCGATTCAAGAGGAGCGCCGCACGCAGAGTTGCTTCGGCGTCCAGCCCGGCGGCGGTGTCTGGAATCTGCAGAAAGGTTCGTCTCAGCTCCAGAGGATTGGCAGGCAACCTACTCATCGCTCCTCCAGACGAGCGGGAAACGGATCGCGTTCGGTTTCACGGCCACGTGCCCTCCTCCCGGTGGCTGCGCCACGCTCGAAGGGTCCCGGCGGCGTCGTTCACGTCCATCAGCTCACGCGCGACGAGCTCTTGTTCAACGGGATCCGGGAGACACGGCTGGAACTGGGAGACGCGCGCATTGGCACTGGCATCGGTCCATCCAGCGGCATCGGTCCACGTGAGCGGCGGTCCGTCCGCGAGCTCGCGAAGGGTCTGGCGGATGGCCACGTCGCTCTTTGCCGCGTCGCCCGAGAAGCGGAGGGCCTCGTTGCCGGCGGTCACCTTGTCGCCAAGGCGGGACTGGAGCGCGGCGGCGAGCAGGCGGTTGCCGCGGCCGCCGGCGTAGGTCCACCACTTCACCGAGCCATCGGGCTCCTGCGTCAACGGGGCGGGCTCTTCGCGAAGGAAGCCGTGACTCACGGAGCTGCTGGATCGCGGCGGTGGCCCGCTTCGACCACCAGGGGCGCACGTCGTCGCCCACGAGGACGTCGCGCATGGCCTGGCACAGGGCGTGGGAGAGCAGCGTCGGTCGGCCGTACCAGCGCGGGTAGACGCCGTGCTCCGCGGGCTCAACCTCGCAGGTTGCGGCCTTCCAGTTGACGTTGAGGATGCGCCAGGGCCTGCCCGCGAGGACGAACGCCGCGCTCCGGCGGTCTTCGTCTTGGAGAAAGAACGCATCGACCATCCCAATCTCTTGAGCTCCATGGAGGACTCGCAGCACACGGGGCGTCGAGAACACGGCGTAGAGCTCGAGGAAGTTCTTGCAGGGCAGATACGACAAGACCCCCGCCGGCGACGCCGACGAGGGTCCTGTTAAGAGAAAGGCCCAGGCTGACTCGCCTGGGCCTTATGAAGCTCCGGAGGAAGGACTCGAACCTTCAACCCATCGGTTAACAGCCGATTGCTCTGCCATTGAGCTACTCCGGAACGGGGCGAACACCTTACCGGCGCGGTTCGTGCTGTCAAGGCCGACGGCGCTCGGGTCAGCCGCCAGGTGAGAGGCACGACGCACGACCGTCGTGCACGCGACAGAGGCGACCGGGATTGGCCGGCGCGACGATGCGCCGCGTGGGACGCCACGAGCGAGCGCCCACGCGCGCGCTCGCGTAGTCGGTCTCGCAGGGGTGCGCCGCTGCGAACGCTGCGACCTCGTCGAGCTGCGCTTCGGTCGACTCGGCGTGGTGCCACGCGAGCGCGCCGGCGAACCCGTTCGCGTACCACGCGTCGAGGATCGTCGAGTACGACGCGCGCGCGAGGCCTCCGAGCGGGTGCTCGCCCATCACGATCGGTCGATCGAGCTCCCACATCGAGGCGGGAGCGTCGTAGGGCCAATAGGCGTCGACCCAGTCGTAGATGTGGAACTGGTAAAAATCGACACCGACTCCCGTCCACGCGCGACGCCACTTCAGCGCGGCTCCACCGACCGTGACGAGCGCCGTCGATTCGGCCCGCAGCACGGCGGTCACGTCGGCGACGAATGCCGCCATCTCGGCGTGCGTCACCGGGTCGAGGCCTTCTCCCGGATCGTAGTCTTCGTCGCCGAACGGGCTCGGGCCCGTCATTGCCCACTCGGGCTCGTTGATCACGTCCCAGGAGTGCAGCCGGTCACGATGCGGGCTCGCGGCAGCCGCTCGGGCGACGGGACGGACCACGCGCTCCATCAGCTCGGCGCGCAGCGCGGGATCGCGGGCGATGGACGACAGTCCCGGGGTCCACGACCCCGCGACGTCCTGGCTCGGACGAAACGCATCGAACGAAAAGAGGCACAACATCAGCCACACGTCGCTCTCCGCGGCCAGCTCGAGCGCAGCGGCCACGTCCGCCTCGAGCGTCGGGCCCACGCCGATCGGACGCTCTTCGTCGTCGAACGCGACCCCGTCGCCGCGGAAATCCGGCAACACCCACCAGCGGACGACGTTGGCGCCGTGCGCGCGCATGTCGGCCAGGTTGGCCCGATTCGCGTCGCGCTCCGCCGCCACCCCTCGATGCCCCCAGAGCTCCAGCCCGCCGAAGTCCGTGCCGAACTGGTACCAGGCATAGTTGAGCCCGTAGGCGAATCGCGTCGCGCAGCCCGACCGGATCCCGCCGGTGAACGGGCACGAGTCGACGCACGCACCCGCGTCGACTCCGGTCGCGTCGGGTGTCGTCGAGTCCGGCACGGCCAGATCGAGCGCCGCGGCGTCGCTGGTGGTCCCGAGATCGCCGAGGTTTCCGTCGAGCGACACGAGGGCTCCGTCGCTCGAAGGGGCGTCGGCACTGCGG
>JADZFZ010000977.1 GCA_020854145.1 Deltaproteobacteria bacterium
GCACGCTCCACGCTCGTGACGTTGTCCTCGAGCTCCTCCAACGCTCGCTCGATCGTGCGCGCGTCGTCTCCGTGCGACGCCTCGTCGGCGAGGTGAGCGACCATCGCGGCCACGGAGTCGGTCCGGATCTCCGGCTGCCAGCCGAAGACCGCGAGCAGCGGGCGAGCCAGGCGCACGAGCGGCGCGCGGATCGAGGCGGGATCGGTCACGAGGCGCTCGATGCGACGGGCCAGCCCGGCGAGCTCGGCGGCGAAGACCGCGTCCCCCGGACCCGTCAATGCAGCAGCTCGGCCCACGCCGCGTCGCTGCGCGCTCCGAGCAGCTGGACGCGGACGGATCGGGTAGCCGCGTGCAGCGCGTGGGCTCGCCCACGAAGTCGCTCGGCGACGGGCGCGTGCTCGGGCAGCAGCTCCCGCACGAGACGCAGCTCGAGCGCGAACCGCGTGAGCCCTTGCTCGTCGCCGAGCACGCGCTGGATGTCCGACTGCGCCAGCCGATCGAGCCGTGTCTTCGCGTCGAGGCCCGGCACGGACAGCTCCGTCTCGACCTCGCGCCACCACCCTTCGAGGTAGGTGAGGGCGCGATCCACCCTCCGCAGGTCCAGCGTGCCGATGCGATCGCACAGCTCCCGCGGCAACGACCCGATGAGCGACGCCGCCGACGCTACCCACGCGTCGGGCGCGTCCGCCGGCGCAGCGAGCCTGGGTTCGACACGCAGCGACAGCTCTACCAGAAGGTAGAGAACGGGGATCCGCTCCTCCGCGCTGCGCAGCGCGCGGTAGCCGCCGAGACCGGACGGCGCGCGCGCCGGGGGCTCGCGCTTCTCCTCGGCGCGCACGAGCGCACCCGCGACCCATCCGAGCACCTCCTTCGCCGACACGCTGCGCGCGACCCCGGCCTTCTCGAGGAGCGTGAGCAGCTCCACGATCCGGTCCGTCAACGAGCGGCGGTCCGCCACGTCGAGGCGAGCGAAGAACGCGGCGACGATGGGTGAGAGCCGACGGCCGACGACCTCGCGCTCGAGCTTCGACGACGTCGGGGGCGCCGCGGGCGTGGCGGGATCACGAAGCGCCTGCAGCCGCGCTCCGAGCGCGGCTACCTCGCCGAGCGCCGCCGCCATGGACGGCAGCAGCTCCGCCAGGTCGCCCCCTCCTCCGGAGCTGCTCCGGAGCGCGTTCGCGGTGGCCTCGCGGAAGGGCTCGTCTGCCAGCGGAACGAGCTCGTCCTCGAGCCGATCCACGAGCGCGCTCCAATCGGGGCCCGGCGCATCGGGCTCGCCTGCGCCGGCCGCGATCAACCGGGCGCGGAGGCCCGCGATCGCCTCGATGCGGGCGATGCGAGCCGCCGCGTCGCGGGGGCTCGGTGCAGCCGCGGTCGTCGGCTCCGCGACGCCTCCGACGGCGACGAGCTCCTCGAGCAACGCGCGCGCGCGACCCCGGAGCCAGACGGCGTGGCGCCGCGAGGAGACCGGCGGATGCTCGAGCTCGTCCGCGAGCGACGCGAGCCGCGACGCCGTCTCGACCGGGTCGCCGTCGCGCTCGGCGCCGGGGAGCAGCCCCGCCTTGAGGACGCGCGTGCATGTCGCCGCGATCACCTGCTCGAGCGCGGCGGCGGCGGCTTGCGCGCCCGGACGTGCGCTCGCGGCGGCCTCGGCGAGCTCTCGCGCGGCCTCGACGAACGACGCCGGCCCAGCGGTCGCGCTCTGCGCGGACTCCACCTTTCGTTGGAGCGCGGCCACATCCACCGGGACGACGACCGGCTCGGGCGGTGGAGGTGGCAGCCGCTTCAGACACCGATCGAACGCGTCGCGCTCGGTACGCACGATGGCCAGCTGGCGGCGCTCGCGCGGATCACTCTCGCGTGCAGCGAGCTTCGCCGCGTCGACGGCGTTCGGGCCCGCGAGCGTCAGGTGCAACCGCAGGAGCGCGAAGTCGTCGGGACGCACCACGAGGGCACGCTCGGGAGCGTGCATGAGCCGGTCCCACAGGCAGATGGCGCGCAGGATCCGAGCCGAGCGCACGGCCGTGCGCGTCGAGAGATACCGCGTCGGGAGGAACGACGCGTCGGCGCGCGCTGCGGCGGCGAGCTCGTCGTCGAGCAGCGCGAGGAGCGTCGCGAGGCGATCCGCGAGCGCGTCCGGGACCACGACCGCGTCGGCCGCGTCCTGGAGCACGTCGAGGTCCTCGATCGTCAGCACGCCGCGGAGCTTGGCGAAGCCGCCGGCGAGCTGGTGACGCAAGACGCGCGGCAGGTGCGAAGGATCGGCGAACCCGCGGGGCACGAAGCCGACGAACGCGATGCGATCGACGAAGGCGAGCAACGTCTCGCGTTGGGTCTCGAGGATCTCCGCGAGGTAGCGGTTGGTCGTCATCACCGCGCACTCGATGCGTCCCGCCGACGTCTTGGTGCCCTGCTTGAGCTCGCGCTCGTGCAGGACGTTGAGCGTCGTGCGCAGCAACATGTCGCGCCCGTCGAAGACCTCGTCGAGGAACGCGTGCACCGCGCCGAGCATGCCCTCGTCGGTGAAGTGCTCGGTGCGCCCCGTCTCCATCAACGTCTTGAAGTCGATGGGCCCGACGAGGTCGGTCTGGACGGTGCTCTCGGTGAACTGGCGCGCGTAGAGGCTCGGCCGACGCGTCTGCTCGCCGAGCACGCGCCCGAGGACCGCCGAAGCCAGCTGGCTCTTCGCCGTGCCGGGCGGTCCCGTGACGAGCACGTGCTCGCGCGCCAGCAGCGCGAGCCCGAGCTGGCAGACGACGTCGGAGCGCTCGGCGAACGCCCCGTCGAGCTCGCGAAAGAACTCGGCGAACCTGCCCGCCGCGACCGCGAACCGCTCCCCGCTCATCGGCGCGAGCCTACACCGCGGTGGCGGCAGGAGGCTCGACGCTCCATCGGAGTCGCGAGCGGCTATCGTGTCGGCGCGTGAGACCGGTCCTGATCATCGCCGTGCTCGTGCTCGTCGCGTGCGGGGACGACGAAGGTGCAGGCGCGCGCGACGCGGAGCCGACGACGGACGCTGGTGCGATGGACGGCGCCTCGGACGGCGCGACGCCCGACGCTGCTGCGCCGCCTCCGACGCCGCAGCCGCCGCGCGATGCCGGGCCGTCCGAAGACGCGGCGCCCGACGACCGCTTGGCCTGGCCCAACGACGAGAGCCGCGCGACGTCCGATCCGTGGATCGTCGAGAACCACGCACGCATCGAGGTGCTTCGCCCACGCATCTTGGGCCTGAGCTTCCGCAACGGCCGCACGATCGACGACATGCGCGCGCTCTTCGCGTCGATCTTCGCCGCCATGCGCGAGGGCAGCCGGCGGCACGGCCACCGCGACGCGCGCGCGCGGCCGATGCTCGAGCCCGAGCTCGCCTACGCCGTCGATCTCACCGATCGCGTCGCCCCCGATGGATGGCCCTACCGCAACAGCACGCTCTACCCGCGCGAGGATCCCGTGGAGGGCACGTGGGGCTTCGACTACGAGGCCCTCTTCTCCGCGAGCTTCGCCGAGCGTTACGGCATCGAAGATCCCGACGCGCCGGGTCGCGCGCTGACGTTGTGCGAGCTGAGCGAGCGCGGCCTCGTGCACGAGGTCTGGGTCTACGCCGACGCCGACGTGCCGGACGTCGCTGCCGCCGAGATCCTCACGATCCAGCCCGTCTACGACGAGTCCGGAGCGCGCCTGCCGGGAGAGCTCGCGCGTTGCGCCGGCAACGGCTGCTTCGACGTCGACGACGAGATCCCCGCCGACTGCACGCGGACGTTGCGCATCGGCTGGGTCAACAACACGCGAGGCGTCGGCTGCTACCTCGAGAGCTACGCGCACGGCATCGAGCGGATGGGAAACGGCGGGCACCTGCCGCCGCTCTCGGCGTACTGGCGCGATCTCGCGGGCTTCGACCTCGACGACCGCTACGGGCTTCCGTTCGACTCCTGGTACGTGTGCGGCGGCCTGCCGGGCCATTGCCTCACGTACACGAGCGAGTCGTCGGTCACCTACGCGACCGTGCCCGCGTCGGGATCGATCGACCCGTACGTGCCGACGTGCGGCAATGCGCACTTCCCTCCGAATGCGCGCGACCCCTACGACCTCGACAACGAAGCGCCGGTCCTCTCGACGTGCGAGACGTGGCGCGACGGCGACGTCCCCATGCCGGTCGGCCGCGCCGATTGGGATCGGTATCGCGCGCTCGCTCCCGATTGCACGGGCGCGTGGCTCGTCTGGTGGTGGCAACACTTTCCCGCGCACGACGACCCCACGGGCGCTCCCGCGACGTGGCCCTTTCTCTACTGGTGA
>JADZFZ010000978.1 GCA_020854145.1 Deltaproteobacteria bacterium
ACCCGTCCGCGCGAGGAGCGCGCCCTGTTGCGCGAGAGACCTCGCGCGCTCGATCGGCGTCCTCGCGGCATCGAGCGCGAGCGCGAGCTCGACCGCTTGCTCGTCGCGTCGTCCGAGAAACCCGAGCGCCTCCGCGCGCGCCATGCGAAGCGCGTACGACGCGTTGACGTCGGCCGCGAGCGCGAAGGCGCGGTCGGAGCACCGCAGGACCGACGGCCCATCGCCGCGACGCGCCGCCGCGAGCGCGGCGCCCACGAGCAGCTCCGCCGCTTCGGCCGGCTGCCCGCCTTGCTCGAGGTGGAGCGCCACCTCTTCGGGCTCCGCCAGAGTCCGGCGCGACAAGACGCTCGCGAGCTTGCGGTGCAACGCCCCGCGCGCCTCCGGTCCGAGCATCCGGTAGGCGACCTCGCGCACGAGATCGCTCCGGAACGCGTAACGTGGCTCGCCCTCGGGAGTGCGCAGCCGCACGAGCACGTCGCGGCGGCGCAGCTCGCGGAGCAACGCGCCGGCGACGTCGCCGAGAAGCGACTCGATCTCGCCCTCGACGAACGGCCGGCCGATCACGCTCGCGATCTTCGTGGCCTCCTTCTCGGGCATCGGCAGATGGTCGAGCCGCGTCTGGATCGCCGCTTCCACGTTGAACGGTAGGGGCAACGAGCCGGGATCCGTGCGGAGCTTCCCGCTGTCTCGGAGCTCGAGGACGATCTGCTCGACGAAGAACGGATTGCCCGTCGTTCGCTCCACGAGCATGTCGACGAGCCGCTCCGAGACCTCGTGCGCGGCCGAGACCACGGCGAGCGTCGCGACGTCGTCGCGCCCGAGACCTTCGAGACGGATCTCGACGACGAGCGACGAGGGGAAGGGCAGCGGCGGCGCCTCGGTCGACTCGGTGCGTTGCGTCGCCACCACGAGCAGCGGCGCATCGACGAGCAGGTCGAGCGCACCTCGCAGCACCTCGAGCGACGCACCGTCGGCCCACTGCACGTCGTCGAGGAAGAGCGCGACCGGACCGCTGCTGCACCGCCCGTCGAGGTAGTCCTGCGCCGCGAGCCGCATCCGGTCCGCCATCAATCGAGGGTCCGCCGCAGCCGCACGCGACGCCGCCGTCTCGGGCATCGGCACGCCGAGGATCTCTCCGAGGAACACGGCGAGCTCGGCCGCCCGCGTCTTCGACGGTGCCGCCTCCTCGGCGAGCCGGAGCACGGCTTGCCGTCGCGTCTCGAGCGGCAGATCGGCCTGCAATCCGGGCTTTCTCGCCCCGAGCGCGAGATCCTCGGCGCGTCGCGTGAGCATCCCCGCGATCAACGACAGGGCCCGATCGCGCTCGAGCGGCTCCGCACGCCCGAAGAGCATCGACGGGAAGCGGCGCGACGCCGACACGTGCCGCACGATCTCGGTCTGCAGACGTGTCTTGCCGATCCCGGCGGGCCCCGAGATGCGCACCACGCGCGCGCGCCGCTCGCGCGCCACGCCGTCGGCGAGCATGCGGAGCTGCGTCAGCTCTCCGTCGCGACCCACGATCGGCGTCGAGGGCTCGGCGACCGTCGTACGCCCCGAGTCCGAGCGTCCGACGATCTCCCAACGATCGGGCGCGAGCTGACGCAGCACGACGTCGGGCTGCAGGCTCCGCACGAGGTTCGCCGCGACCCAGACGCCGTCGACGTGCGACTCGGCGCCTTCGCGTGCTGCTTCGAGCACCGCGCCTCCGATGCCCTGCCCGCGTCGCGCCGCGCTGCCGGCTGCCACACCCACGGCGATCGCCGCCTGTCGCGCCTCCACCGCGGCGAACGCGGCGCGACGCGTCTCGTCGCCCTCCCATCCTTCGCCGCCGAACACGCCGAGCATGCGCCCACCCGCGAGCTCGAGCGCGCGCCCCCCGTGCTTGCGGATGGCCCCTTCGAGCTGCGCGCGATCGCGCACCCCCTCCGCGTAGAGCACGGCGACGACGCGCTGCTCTCCTTCGAGCAACGACTCCGGCGCCGGCGGCCGCTCCGTCGGAGCCACGGCCTCCTGGCTCCGCAGATCGAGCGCGTCGAGCGCATCCGCGAGCTCGCTCGCCGACGCGAACCGGCGCGACGCGTCCTTCTCCAGGCACCGCGCGACGATGCTCGTGAGCTCCGGCGGCAGCCGTCGACCCGGCGCGTCGAGCGACGGCACGGGCTCCATCAACACGGCCACGACCGTCGCGAGCGCCGTCTCGCGCTCGAAAGGCGGACGTCCCGCGAGCGCCTCGTACAGCACGGCGCCGAGCGACCACACGTCCGACCGGGCGTCGACCGGTTTGCCGCTCGCCTGCTCGGGCGAGAGGTACGCCGGCGTCCCCACGATCGCGCCGAGGTTCGTCAGACGCGTCTCGCGCAGCGACATCAGCGCGACGCCGAAATCGAGCAGCTTCAGCGTCCCATCCGCGCACACGAACAGATTGCTCGGCTTGACGTCACGATGGACGATCGCCTGTGCGTGCACCGCCGCGAGACCGCGCGCCGCCTGGGCGACCAAGCGCGCCGCCTCGCTCGGAGACGGCATCCGGCGTCGCAGACGCGCGTCGAGCGGCTCGCCCTCGAGGAGCTCGAGCGCGAGATAGGGCCGTCCTGCGTCGTCGATCCCCGCGTCGAGCGTTCGCACGACGTTCGGGTGCTCGATGCGGATCTGCTGCTCGCGCAAGAAGCGATCGATCGCCTGCTGCGACGAGAGCCGATCGTGCATCACCTTCAGCGCCGCGAGCCGACCGTCGGGTGCTCGCGCACGGAACACGACGCCCATGCCGCCGCCGCCGAGCGCGCCCAGGATCGCGTACGGACCGACGAACGTCGGTTGGTCGGCGGTCAGCGTCTGGTCGTCCCTGCTCACGCGAGCCCTTCGAGCCGAAGCGACCGCACCATCGGCGTCCACAGCCGCGGACGGGCCCGGAGCGACCTCACGCCCCTCGCGGCCGCGCCTCGCGCGCGCTCGTGTCGTCCTTGGTCTCCGTCTTGGCGACGTGGCGCGCCCCATCCTCGACGGGCGACTTCGCCGGGGCGATCGCATCGATCCGGCGCTCGAGATCGTCGAGACGCTGGTGGATCTTCCGGAGCTCGGCCTGCATCTGCAGAAAGGGCGCGAAGGTCCCGACCACGGCGCGCACGCGCTCGTCGATCCTTCGCTGGATGTCGTCGAGCGCTTCGCGCGACTGCTCGACGAGCTCTTTGACGCGTCCTCCTTCGGCGGGCTTCTGCGTGCCGAGCAACCGGGGCGGTGCAGGCGTCGGCGGCACGACCACCGGCGGCGCGGGGTCCGCCGCCTCCGCACCCGAGCCATCGTCGGCCCCCCCCTCCGCCGCAGGCGGCGCCGACGCTCGCCTCGCGATGAACTTGCCGACCGACGAGTCGCGCAACGTCGCCAGCAGTCGCTCGCCGCCGCCGATCAGGTCGCGCAACGCGTGCAGCGGCAAGGCGCGACCCCCGCGCTCCTCGTCGGTGCTCCGCTCCTGCTCGTAGAGGATCTGCGCGAGCGTGACGCCCGTCAGATCCTCCTTCGTGCGGTTGTCGATGATGCGGACGTCCTCGCCGTCCTGGACGAGCTTGGCGACCTGCCGCAGCGTCACGTACCTGCTGTCGCGGGTGTCGTAGAGCTTACGGTTCGGGTACCGCTTGATGATGCGGCTGTCGCCCGTCCGCACGTCCTGCATCCGCCGTGGTGTAGTCGTCGGCGACGCAGGGCGTCAAGGGCACCTGCCTTGCGGGCCCCGCAGGGCCGGCGGCATGCTTGCCGGGAGCGGGTGCCCGAGTCGTCCGAAGCGTTGATGATCGATCTCGCACGGCGTCTGGCCGCCGTGCCCGACGCCGCCCTCCGCGTCGCCTACGTAGGCTCGACCCTCTCGTCGCTCCATCCGACGCACGCCACCGACGTGTTGCTCGTCGCGCAAGCGCGCGCCGACACGCGCGATCCGCTGGCCACGTCCTTGTGGCTCGCCTCGGCCACGTCGTTGCTCGCCGCCGAGCGCGACGCGCTTCGCCGTACGATCGCGGCCCACGCGGAGGCGCGCGACGCCTTCGGGCTCGTCGCCGCGCTCGTCGACCTCCCCGACGAGCGGCTCTCGATGGACGAAGAGGACGAGCAACGCGTCCCCGACTACGGCAGCGACCGTCCGCTCACGCTGGGCGAGCGCAAGTCGCTCGCGCGAAAGCCTCGGCGCGCGATGCTCGGTCGCATCGCCCAGGATCCCCATCCGGACGTGATCCGCCAGCTGCTCGGCAACCCGGCGCTGACCGAAGCCGACGTGATCGCGATGGTCGCGCGACGACCCGTTCCGCGCGCGACGTTGCTCGAGGTCGCCGCTTCGGCGCGTTGGACCGAGCGACCCCGCGTGCGCCTCGCGCTCGTGCGAAACCCCTACACGCCGACGCACGTCGCCGTCTCGTACGTGCGCGGCCTCGCGCTGCAGGAGCTGCGCGAGATCGTCGACGCATCGGAGCTGCCGAGCGTCGTGCGCAGCGTCGCGCGCACGCTCCTCGGCGAGCCCATCGCCGGCCCCACGCTGCACTGAAGCTCGACGCGCTGCTACCGAGCTGCGATCGAGGCTGCCGCCGCGGCGACGCGGCGACCGTAGCCTTCGTCCGCGATCGCGGGGTTCGCGCGCGTCGCGGCGTCGTTCGTCGCGCGCTCGGCGGCGAGCACCAGCCCCGGCTCCTGCGCGAGCAACGGCTCGTCTGCCGTGTCGAGACGCACGCGCCCGCGACGCAAGAGCTCCGCCGCGACGTCGAGCTGCGCTCCAGGAACCGTCAGTGAGCCCGCCGCGCCGCGTGCGTCGGTGCGTACGATCGCCACGACCGCGCCCTGCGACGCCGCGACGCCGCGGATGGACTCGAGCACGCGGGTCGCTGCCGCCTCGTCGAGCCCTTCGCGCACGATGCCGGCGAGCACGACGTTCGTCGGCCGGCCTCGCGTCAGCTCGACCGACAGCGTGACGTGGCCGTCGGCGGACCACGCGACGTCACGCACGGCACCCGCGCGCAGCGGATGCACGGCCGTGCGCCACACCGGGCCGCGTGCGCGCCGTCCGCGTTCGACGATCCGCCTCGCGACGACGGAGCCCACCTCGCCGAGCGGACGGCCGAGCAGCGCGAGCACCGACGACAGCCCGCTCGTGGCGGCGTACACCTCTCCGCGGCCCGCTTCCCAGTCCGCGCTGCCCGACGCGTACTCGCCGTCGGTCGCGCACCGACCCGAGCGCGGCAAGAAGTCGAAGCGTCCGGGCCACAACGCGCCTCGCGCCTCGAGCGTCTCGCGCAGCACCGCCAGCTGTCGCGACACGCCCAGGTGACGCGCCGGTGCGATGGCCGCGATCCCGGGATCCTCGAGCGGGATCTGCAGCACGACGAAGTCGGCCCCGGTGCCGTCGCGCCACTGCCCCACCGGGAGCTGCGCTCCCGCGGGCGGCATCGCTCCGCTCAAGAAGTGGTCGAAGTACCGTTCTCCCTGCCGTCCTTCGAGGTACCGCTGGCTGAGGACCACCGTGCGATCCGCACGCGGATCGAAGGTCGCGTTGACCCCGAACAGCTCCGCGATGCCCGCCAGGCGAAAGACCTCGTGGTTGCGCCCGACGTCGGAGAAGAGCGCGAAGTTGCGCCACTCGATGTCGACGCCGGAGATGGGGTAGCGGTAATCGACGAGGCATCGCGTCGTGCCGAGCGCGAGCGCGCGTCGACGGCCGAGCGTCGTGGTCCCGAGCGGCACGGTCCACGCGTGGCGGTCCACGACGGTGCCGATGCGGCCGCGCGCGACGGGACGCCCCGGGCTGCCCGCGACGGGATCCCCCAGGCCGCGCGGCGCCGCGCCCCGCAGCTGGATGATCCCCGACTGCATCCAGAAGCG
>JADZFZ010000979.1 GCA_020854145.1 Deltaproteobacteria bacterium
AGGACGACCCACCGCCCGAGCCGGAGCCGCCGGGACACGCGGGCACGCCCGCGATCCGGGTCGAGCTGCGCGCCGCCGCGGTCACCAGCGAGTCGAGCGGAGAGGCCGACATCTCCGTCTGGCTGGCCACGCGGCCCACGGCCGACGTGCGCATCCCCGTCGCTTCCAGCGACCCCACGGAGGGTCGCGTCTGGGTCCGCGAGCTGCTCTTCACCCCCGAGTCGTTCGACAGGCCGCAGCCCGTCCGCGCGACCGGTGTGGACGACGACATGGCAGACGGCGACCAGCCCTACCGCATCGTCTTCGCGCCCGCGTCGAGCGACGACGCCGCGTACCACGGCCTCGACGCCGAGGACGTCGAGCTGGTCAACCACGACGACGAGAGCGCGGGCGTCTCGGTGCTCTTCGGGTACGACCTGCGCACCTCCGAGCGCGGTGGCGACGCGTTCTTCGACGTCGTGCTCAGGACGCGTCCCAGGGGCGACGTGCGCATCCCGATCGCGAGCAGCGACGCGACCGAAGGGCGCGTCTGGATGCTCCACCTCCTGTTCACGCCGGAGAGCTGGAGCACGCCCCAGCGCGTGATCGTCTCCGGGCTCGACGACCCGTCGAACGACGGTCCCCAGCTCTACCGGATCGTCCTCGGCGCTTGCGAGAGCGACGACGCGGCGTACGCGGGGATCGACCCGATGGACGTCGCCCTCACCAACGAGGACGACGAGGCCGCGACCGTCCGCATCTGGCCCCACGGCCCGCTGCACACGAGCGAGCGAGGAGGCACGGCGTTCTTCCTCGTGTCGCTGTCCACCGAGCCATCCGCTCCGGTCACGATCCCGATCTCGTCCGAGGACGACGACGAGGGCACCGTGTCGCCGAGCACCCTGATCTTCCTTCCGGAGACGTGGGCAGAGCCGCAGACGGTGACCGTCACCGGAGCCGACGATGCCGTCGTCGACGGCGATCGCTCGTTCCGCGTCCACACCGGACCCGCCCTGAGCGACGATCCGACGTACGCGGGCCTCGAAGGAGCCGACGTCGAGATCACCAACCGCGACGACGACGGTGCGGGCATCGCTCTGTCGGCCGCCGACACGATGATGACGACCGAGGGCGGCGCGACGGCGACCTTCACCCTGGTGCTCACCACCGAGCCGAGCGCCGACGTGATCATCCCGCTCGGCACCTCCGACGAGTCGGAGGCCATCGTCGAGCCCGCCTCGGTGACGTTCACGCCGCTCGACTGGAGCCTGCCCCAGACGATCCGCATCCGGGGTGTCGACGACGACGAAGCGGACGGCACGCAGATGACGACCATCCTCACGCACGCGGCCCAGTCGGACGACTTGCGCTACGCCGGCTTCGACGCCGCCGACGTGCGCATCGGGACCATGGACGACGACGTCGCCGGTCTCCACGTGGTGCGTCCCGCGTCGCCCATCCTCGCCGAGACCGGGGGCGTCGCCACCTTCTCGGTCGCGCTCACGTCGCGACCGAAGAGCACCGTCACGATCGCGCTCGAGGTCTCGGACCCGACCCAGGCCGTCTGCTCGGCGGCCGAGCTCGTCTTCACGCCGGCGACGTGGAACGTGCCCCAGACGTTCGACGTCAGCGCGATCGACGACGATCACGACGACGGAGACGCCGAGGTGTGGCTCCGCTTCCTGCCCGCGACGGGCGACGAAGGCTACGAGGGGATGGACGCGGCCGACCGGATGCTCGTCGTCGCCGACGACGACGAGACCACGTGAGCACCGATGGAGGCCGTCATGACCGACCCACAGAGCAGCTCGCTCGACGCGACCCTCTGCGCCAAGACCGGGGCTCGGCGCGACGGCCTCCGCGGTCTGCTGATCGACCGCCGATATCGCGTCGAGCGCGAGCTCGGGCGAGGAGGGATGGGCATCGTGCTCCTGGCGGAGGACGCCGATCTCCGCCGGAAGGTCGCGGTGAAGCTGGGCCGGCCGACGTCGAGCGCCGAGGACGACTCGGTCGAGCACCTGCGCCAGGAGGCCGTCGCGCTCGCGTCGGTTCGCAGCGCCCACGTCGCCGCCGTCCACGCCTTCGGCACGCACGACGGCCGGCCGTTCTTCGTGATGGAGCACGTCGAAGGCCAGGATCTCCAGTCGGTCATCCACGAGCACTACCGCACCCACCGCGAAGAGGTTCCGATCCACAGGGCCGTCGCGATCCTCCGTCAGATCGCCGACGGCCTCGGGGCGGTGCACCGCGCCGGGATCGTCCACCGCGACGTCAAGCCCGCGAACGTCATCATCGAGCACGTCACGGGTCGTGCCGTGCTGGTCGACTTCGGCATCGCGGCGCACGGCCCGGTGGACCACGAGGCAGGCGCGCCGGGAACGCCCCACTACATGGCGCCGGAGCTGCACGAGGCGCGCGGGGCGAGCGCGAGCGCCAGCGTGCAGGCCGACATCTACGCGCTCGGGTGTCTCGCGTACGAGCTTCTGACGGGATCGCCCCCGTTCGGCGGCAGCACGCCCCTCGAGCTCTACTACCGCCACATGATGGAGGCGCCGCCGCGGCCGTCCTCGCGCCGTGGCGATCTCGCGTTCCTCGAGCCGCTCCTGCTCCGCATGGTCGACAAGCGCCCGGAGGCGCGCTTCGCCTCGTGTGCGGCGGTCGCCACCGCGCTCGAGCAGATCGGCCTGACGCCTTCGGGACGCTCGACCCCGTCGTGCGCGGGGGCCGAAGCGGCGCCGCGCGTGCTCGTCGTGGACGACGACCCGGTCTTCGGCAGGCTCGCCGCGCGCTGCGCGCAGATCGCGCTCGCCGACGTCGCGGTGAGCGTGTCGCGGGAGTCGTCGGCCGAGGCGGCGCTCGAGAACGTGCAGCGGCGGCGGCCCGATCTCGTGGTGCTCGACTACCGGCTGCCCGACATGGACGGTGTCGACCTCCTCTCGCACATCCGCGAGCTCAAGAACGGGATGCACACGCGCGTGCTCGTGGCGAGCGGCGACGTGGGACGGGAAGCGCGGTGGCGCTTCGGCATCCTGGGCGTGAGCGACTTCGTCGACAAACCAGTCGATCTGACGAGCCTGGTGGCGCGGATCGCACAGCTCGCACGCGACCACGGTTGGCTGCCCGAGGCACGCGACGGAAGGAACGCGGCCGGCGAAAGGACGGGCGCATGACCGCGCGAGATCCGAGCTACGGCGGCCGCGAGCTGCTCGACTCGATGTTGCGCACCAGCCTCGGCGCCTGGATCGCGCTCGGCGTCGCGTACCTCGTGCTCGGGCGGCCGTTCGGCTCCGCGGTCCACTTCGCGGTCGTCGCGGCGACGGCGTGGTGCGGCTGGTACGCGAGGCGGTGGCCCGGGCGGTGGCGGCTCGCCGCCCACACGGCGCTGGCCGTGGGCATCCTCGGGTTCGTGGCGATATCCGGCCTCAACGGCGGCCTCGTCGGCGCGTCGTGGTGGGTGCTCGGGCTGGCGCCGCTCTTCGCCGCCAACGCCTTCGGGCGACGCGCGACCGTCGTCTGGGCGGTCGTGCTCGTGGGCGTCGTCGTGGCCGTCGCGTTCGTGCCGTGGCCCGCGCCCCGTGCCGAGCTCGCCGACGTGGAGCGGGCGATCGCCGGCACGGCGTTCGTGGTCACCGCGGCCTCGTTCGTGCTCGTGGCGCGGCGGCGGTTCGTCGAGCAGATCGACACCATCACCGCGCGGGAGCGGACGATCGCCGAGCAGTCGGTCGCGCTCGACGAGGCGCGCGAGCATCTCGAGGACGCCCGCGATCGCGCGATGGCCGCGTCGCGCGCCAAGTCCGAGTTCCTCGCCACGATGAGCCACGAGCTGCGCACGCCGCTCAACGGGATCCTGGGTCTCGGTGGCGTGCTGCTCGAGTCACGCCTCGAACGCGATCAGCGCGAGCTCGTGGCGACGCTCGTCGCGAGCGCAGAGGCCCAGCGGCGCCTGCTCGACGACGCGCTCGACCTCGCGAGGATCGAGGCGGGTCGGCTCGAGCTCGCGCCGGAGCCGTTCGCGGTGCGCGACTGCATCGAGGACGTCGCCGACCTCTTCTCGGGGCGGGCGTCGGAGAAGTCGATCGAGCTGACGGTGGTGCTCGACCCGTCGCTGCCGGCGGTGGTGCGGAGCGACGGTCTTCGCGTGCGTCAGGTCGTCTCCAACCTGCTGAGCAACGCCGTGAAGTTCACCGATCAGGGCTCGGTGACGGTACGGGCGCGCGCGCTCGACGCCGACCCGGCCGCGGGCGGACGCACGACCCTGGAGGTGGTCGTCGAAGACACCGGGCCGGGGCTCGGACCGCACCACCTGGGGCTGCTGTTCCGCGCGTTCGAGCAGGCGGACACCAACTTCGCACGGCTTCGCGGCGGCTCCGGGCTCGGCCTGGCCATCGGCCGTCACCTCGCGCGGGCGATGGGCGGCGACCTCGACGTGGAGAGCGAGCTCGGGCGCGGCTCACGCTTCGTCTTCCGCTGGCCCGTGGACGTCATCGAGCGCGGCGCGCCCTGCGGATGGGAGGGCACCGCGTTGTTGCTGCTCGATCGGAGCCCGGCCGCGAGGGAGGCCTTCGGTGCGATCGCCGGGGTGATGGGCGCGACCGCGCAGACGGTGTCGCGCACCGAAGAAGCGATCGCCGCCGTACGGCGCAGCGCTCCCGTGTGCCTCGTCGTCGGCGCGCCGGAGAGCGGCGACGCACCGGGGGCGGCCGCGGACCTCCGCGCGGCGCTCGGGCTCGCGTGCCCTCCGCTCGTCGTGGCGGTTCCGCCCGGCCAGGTCGGGCTCGCACGCGCCTGGGTCTCGTCGGCCGTGTTCGACGGCTCGACGCTCAAGCCGCTCCGCCGTGGGCGCCTGTCCGCCGTGCTCGACGAGCTCGCGGGGCGGGCCGCGGCCGAGCCGACGAGCCGACCGCCTGCGGTCCGGAGCACCATGCGCGCGCTCGTCGTCGACGACGACCCGACCAACCGCAAGGTCGCGCGCCTGCTGCTGGCGCGCCACGGATGGGACGTCGCCGAGGCCGCGTCCGGCGACGAGGCCCTCGTCATGCTCGCGGCAGGTCGCTTCGACGTGGCGTTCCTCGACCTCCACATGCCGCGCATGGACGGCGCCGAGCTCGCGAGCCTCGTCCGCGCCTCGCTGCCGCAATCGGAGATGCCCGTGCTCGTCGCGCTGACGGCGTCGGTGTTCGCCGCGGACCACGGGCGCGCGATGCAGGCCGGGATGCAGGAGCTGCTGCCCAAGCCGATCGACCGGCGCTCGCTCGCCTCGCTCGTCGAGCGTCTCGAGGGCCAACGACGCAGCCGGGCCCCGGCGACCGGATCGTTCGCGAGCTCCCTCCCACCGGCGCGAGACGATCGCCTCGCGGCCGCCAAGATCATCGCGGTCGAGAGCCCTGCGCTCCG
>JADZFZ010000980.1 GCA_020854145.1 Deltaproteobacteria bacterium
AGCGCCGCGAGGATCCCCACCCCGACGAGGTGGATGACCTTGTCCCAGGGATCGACCACGTGGACCGGCAACGCGTTCGACCAGGCCAGGACCGCGACCGTCGCGAGCGCGGCCACGTACGGCCAGAGCAACCATGCGACCGGGTGCCGTCGCACGCCCGTCGTGGAGCACGACCTCGCTTCGCTCGCTCGCGCGCCGACTCGACCCTGCATCGAGCCTTTCGTAGCAGCGTCGTGCGCCGGCGAAAGACGCGCATCGGCTCAACGGTCGGAACGCGACGGTGAGCGGCGGTGGTAGCCTCCGCGCACGATGCGCTTCGAGAAGCACGAAGGCCTCGGCAACGACTTCGTGGTCGTGGACGTTGCGGACCTTCCTGCAGGCGGGCTGTCGTCGGAGCTGGCGCGGCGGCTCTGTGATCGGCACCGCGGCGTCGGCGCCGACGGGGTGCTGGTCGTCGGGCGCGACGCGGGCGCGGGCCTCTCGATGGACGTGATCAACGCCGATGGCTCGACGAGCGAGATGTGCGGCAACGGCCTCCGTTGCGTCGTGCGCTTCGCCGCCGCGCACGGCTGGCTCGCCGGGCACGCCACGACGACGGTGCGAACCGGCGCCGGCCCGCTCGCCTGCACGCTGCTCCCCGGAGGCGAGGTCGAGGTCGACATGGGTCGCCCCGAGCTGTCGCGCGCGCGCATCCCGATGGCGGGCGAAGGCGACAGCCTCGACGTGCCCCTCGACGTCGGTGCACGTCGCGTGCGTGTGACCTGCTGCGCGCTCGGCAACCCGCACGCGACCACCTTCGATCCCATCGACGCCGGCGAGCGCGCCGCGCTCGGTCCCGCGATCGAGCTGCACCCGGTCTTCCCCGCGCGCGTGAACGTCGGCTTCGCGACCGCGCTCGACCGCGGCGCCGCGATCGACCTCACCGTCTGGGAGCGCGGCGTCGGCTTCACGCAGGCATGCGGCACCGGCGCGTGCGCGGCTGCGATCGCGGCCGTGCGGACGGGCCGCTCCGCGCCGGATCGACCCATCGTCGTGCACCTGCCCGGCGGCGACCTGACCATCACCGTCGCCGCCGACCTCGCTCGCGTGCTCATGCGCGGGCCCGCACGTCACGTCTACTCGGGCGACGTAGAGCTCGAGGCGCTCGCGGCATCGGGGGAACGC
Source organism: Deltaproteobacteria bacterium (assembly GCA_020854145.1). GTDB lineage: Bacteria > Myxococcota_A > Polyangia > Polyangiales > JADZFZ01 > JADZFZ01. The sequence continues at coordinate 1,165 of JADZFZ010000980.1, forward strand.
AGTCGGTGACCGACGACGTCTCGCGTCGAGCCGTGGCATACGCGCGCTGCGCGGCGCTGGTCTCGCCCGAAGAGCCGCCCGAGATCGCGCACCGTCTGCTCGAGACGCTCGCGGCGGAGTGCGGAGCCCTCGCAGGCGCGCTCTACGTCGACGAGGCCTTTCTGACCGCGCGAGCCTCCTCCGCGCTCGCGGTTCCTTCCGCCGCGCCGCCGCGCCTCGTGCGCATGGCGGTGCTCGGTCCCGAGCAGCGAACCCCCGCCCGGTTGCCGCCCGCCGCGCTCTCCGCGGTGGATCCCACCGAGCCAGTCACGATGCCAGGCCCCCGTGTGGACGTCGCGCTCCTGCTCGACGGCGAGCCGATCGGCATCGCCTGGCTGCTCGACGTGCCGGGCGGCGCGCTCGACAAGATCACGTGCGAGCTGCTCGCGCTCGTCGCGGGGGTCGGTGCCGGCGGGTTGGTCGCGGCCCGGCGCCTCGAGCACGCCGAGCGCGAGGCCGTCGTGGACCGTCGCACGGGCACCCACGGCTTTTCTTTCTTTGCGTCCGTTGCGACGCACGAGATCGAGCGCGCTCGGCGACACGGGCGCCAGTTCGCCCTCGCCGTCGTGTCGCTCGACGACTGGGCCACGCTCCGTCAGCGCGTCGGAGTAGCCGCCGCGCGCGACATCTCGACCCGCGTCTCGGAACGGGTGCGCGGCGTGCTCCGCGGCTCCGACGTGCTCGCGCGCGTCGAGGACGACGAGCTCTACCTTCTGCTCCCAGAGACCGGATCCGTGGGCGCTTTCGCGGCCCGTGCCCGCCTCGTCTCTGCGCTCTCTCCGGCGAGGGCGCGCGACTCGCTCGATCCGCAGGCGTCCACCGAGCCCGCGCTGCCGCCTGTGACCGTGGGCGTCGCCGCGTTCCCGCGCGACGGGCGCGATCTGCCTTCGCTCCTTCGCTCGTGCCGCGCGCGCGCGGAGCTCTCGCGCACGAGCCCGTGGCGCAGGCTCGGGCTCGAAGGGTTGCCTTTATTGCGAATACTGGAGACGCTCGTCGCGCGCTCCGGCGACGTCACCGTCCCCGGCGACGCGGCCACGCTCACCGGTGCTGCGACCGATCTGCACGACCCCGAGGGTCGCATCCGCGTCACGACGTTCACCCCGGCCGCGTTCGGCGCGCTCGCCGCCGAGCTCGTCACCGACATCGGCCGGCGCGGCGCGCCGGGCACGATCGATCTCTTCGGCATCCCGCCGGAGTCCTCGCCCGCCGTCGAGCTCGCCGTCGCGTCCACCACCGGCGTGCCCGGGCTGACGGTGCGATGGGTCGAGCCCACCCTCGTCGCCGTCGGAGAATCGTCGGAGCGCCCCGCGTCGCGCCTCGACGCCTTCCGCGGCGTGCTCCTCTGCACGGAGCTCGGCCACTACGCGCTCGTCTCCGTGGCGGCCTCCGACGTCGCGCCCGCCTTGCACGCATGCGACCCGGAGCTCGCCGACGGCCTCGTGCGTGCGCTCCGATCCGCTCAGCCTGCCGCGAGCGAGCCGCGATGAGCCAGGCGCGGGTCGTCATCTGCGACGGCGACTACGGCGTGCTGCGGGCGCTCGGCGACACGTTGCGCGCAGCGGGCCACCGCGTCTCGCTCGCGGTCGACGGTCGCTCCGGCCTCGCGCGCGCGGTCGAGACGAGCCCCGACGTCATCGTCGTGGATCGCGACATCGCCATCGTGGACGTGCGCACGTTCCTCGAGCTCGTACGCGAGAACCCGCGCACCGCGTCGGCCTTCGTGCTCGTCACCGGTCGCGGCGACCCGCGCCACGTCCCTCTCGACGCGCGGATGGAGGCGATCCCGAAGCCGATCGACGTGGACGACGTCGTTCGTCGCATCGAAGAGCTCGCAGGCGTACGCGAGCAGGTGACCGCGCCCGCATGGTTCACGGAGCCGCCGCCCGCCGAGCCGTCCCGGCCCGCCGCGCGGGGCGCTTCGTCCGTCGCCGAGCTCGAAGCTCCCGTCGCTCGCCCCTCCGGGTCCGAGGTCGGAGCCGGGGCCGAGCGCGCTCACCCGCCGAGCGAGGTGCGACTCGCCGACGTCGTGCAGATCTTCGCGCTTCGCCGTCGCACGGGCCGCATCGAGGTCGAGGATCCCCGGGGCCGTTGCGAGATCATGCTGCACGAAGGACGCATCACGGCGGCACGGTATGGGGGCGTGCTCGGCCGGCGGGCCGCCGTGTGGGCGCTCGCGGCCGCGCGCGGCGAGGTGCGCTTCGTGCCGAACGGTGGGGCCGCCTTCGACCGCGACCCGGATCTCGAGGGCGACCCGGCGATCCTCCTCGAGCAAGCCACGCGCCTCGGCGCGCGCCTCGAAGCGTTGCCGTCGGAGCTCCGCAGCCTCGGCGCGATCCTCTCGCTCGGCCCGGCGGCCCCCGGTCCACCGAACCATCCGGTCGCCCGTCTCCTTCTGGCGCTGCTCGGCGAGCGACCGCTCTCGCTGCGCGAGACGCTCGACCGCCTCGGCGCCGACGAGGCGACCTCGCTCGCCACGATCGGCGCGATGGCGGCCGAAGGCCGTGTCCTCGTGTTGCCTTCGGCGGCGCTCCCTCCGCGAGTGCCGCTCGCGAGCGCCGACGTGATCGAGACCCTCGCGTCCAGGCTCGCGTCGCTCTCGCGCCCCTGGGCCGTCGGCCCACCGCGCCTGCTGCTGCTGACCGCCGGCAAGCTCGACGTCGAGGCCATCGCCACGAGCCTCCGTTCGATCGAAGGCTTCACCGATCGCGATGCCGCGCTCGTCGACCTGGGCGGCAGCACCTACGGTACCGCAGGCACGCTCAGCGTCGGCGAAGCCGCGACGCTCGAGCTCTTCTTCCTTCCGCTCGACGCCTCGCTGCGTCCGCTCTGGCCGCTGGCCGCCAGCCCCGCGGTTGCCGGGCTGATCCTCGCCTCGAGCGCCCGCCCCGCATCGAGCGACACGGTCGAGGCTTTCCGCTCGCTCACGGGATCGTTCGTCCTCGAGAGCCGCGACGACTGGCACGATCCCACGCGCCTGGCCGCGCTGATCCGCGAAGCCATCGGCACCGGGTGACCGTGCTGGCTGGCGGGGGCTTGGCTCGCTCCCGCGGCCGGCTGCCGAACGGAACGTGGTGGCCTTCTCGTCCCTGCTGGTTGGCGGGGGGCTTGGCTCGCCCCCCGCGGCCCCCTACGACCCCCCGAAAGACGTATCCCGATTATTCATCCGCGGCGGTACATGGCGATCACGCAGGCTCCGCCGAGGCCGAGGTTGTGCTGCAAGGCCACCTTCGCGCCCTCCACCTGGCGGGGGCCGGAGCGACCGCGCAATTGCTCGACGAGCTCGAAACACTGCGCCAGGCCGGTGGCACCGAGCGGATGGCCCTTCGACAGCAGGCCACCCGACGGGTTGACCACCCATCGGCCACCGTAGGTGACCTGATCGTCGGAGATCAGCTTGCCACCTTGTCCCTCGTCGCAGAGACCCAGGTTCTCGTAGGTGATGAGCTCGTTCGTCGAGAAACAATCGTGGAGCTCGACGACCTGCACGTCCTTCGGGCCGAGACCGCTCTGCTCGTAGACGTCGCGCGCCGCGGCTCTGGCCATGTCTTGGCCGATCATCTTGATCATGGAGGGAGGCGCGAACGCTTCGGGGCTGTCGGTGCGCAGCGAGATGCCTGCAATCCAGACCGGGTCCGAGACTCCGTGCTTCTTCGCGAACTCTTCGCTGCAGAGCACCGCGGCTGCCGCGCCGTCGGTCGTCGGGCAACACTGCAGCTTCGTCAGCGGATCGAAGATCATGGGAGAGGCGAGCACGTCGTCGAGCGAAGGCGCGTCGCGGAACTGCGCGCGCTCGTTGTGGACCGCGTGCTTCTTGTTCTTGGCAGCCACCTTCGCGAACTGCTCTTTCGTCGTGCCGAAGCGCTTCATGTGCTCGCGCCCCGCGCCCCCGAACATCTGGGCGGCCGGCGGAGCCGCCTCGAACGTCTGGCACTCGAGCATCACCATCGCGTGCTTCTCGAGCGGGTTCGAGCGATCGGTGTACTTGGACCCGAGCGCGCCTTTCTCCATCTTCTCGAAGCCGAGGGCGAACACGCATTCGGCGAGGCCGCCCGCGATCGCTTGATGGGCGAGGTGCAGCGCGGTCGAGCCCGTCGCGCAGTTGTTGTTCACGTTGTAGACCGGGATGCCCGTCATCCCGAGCTGGTAGACCGCACGTTGCCCGCACGTGGAGTCGCCATAGACGTAGCCGGTGTAGGCCGCCTCGACGTCGGTCCACGCGACTCCGGCGTCCGCGAGGGCTTGCTCGCCGGCCTCCTTCGTGAGCTCGGGATAATCCTTCTGCCCGGGCTTGTGGAACTTCGTCATCCCGACGCCGAGCACGCACACCTTCCGGCCGGTCTTCATGGGCAATCTCCTCG
>JADZFZ010000981.1 GCA_020854145.1 Deltaproteobacteria bacterium
GCGTCGGCGTAGAGACGCTGGTGCGCGAATGCGGTGAAATCGAGGCGGCTGCTGCCTGCGAACCCGCTGCCGACGAATGCCGTCTGCGAGCGCACGAGCGCGACGTTCGGGTTCACCTGCACGCTGACGTAGGCCATCGACAGCTCGCGAGCCATTCGCGTCAACGCGAGACGTACGACGTGATTCCGGTCCTGCGCCTCTTCGACGATTCGCTTGTTGCGAAAGGTCTGGTCGAATGCGCCATAGACCATCAGCGACACCATCGCGAGGATGGCCATCGCGACCAGGATCTCGACGAGGGTCAATCCCTCCTGGGTGCCGCGCGGGCTCGGTGCGCGCAGCCGGCGCCGAAGGATCTCAGCCCACCCCGAGAGTGGGGGCCGCCTCCGATTGCCTGTCGTCGGGTCGGTCATGGCGGCGGCGGCGCGGGAGGTGAAGGGTTGGTGACGACGTACTGCACGACGTCGAACGAGCGCTCGCGGCTGCCTTCGCGCCACCTCACGGTCACGCTCACGCGGCGTACGACCTCGACGAGAACGGGACGCAACACGGGATAGGCCATCTGGAATCCCATCTCGCAGATGCCACCCCCACCCAGCGCGGCCTCGGCGGCAGACGGATCTCCCGAGAGCAGCGCGTTGACGTCGGGCGTCTCGGCCGGCGGTTCCCCGCCCGCGGCGGCGCCGGCGGCTTCGCCCTCGCCTTCTTCGGTGAGCTCGGCGGGCTCGGGCAGCTCCACGCGCTCGACTTTCCAGTCGCACGTGTAGCCGGCCGTCTCGGCGTCCTCGCAGCAGCCGTCGGATCCGGTCTCCTCGACGGCGGGGAAACCGTCCTGCTCGAGGTGCGCTTCGATCTCGTTCATCTTGCAGCGGGCGAGCAAGACACCGGTCGTCTGCTTGCGCGCGCGCGTCCCGGCGCGGATCGCGCCTGCCTCGCTCGAGAAGATGGCGGTGAGCGCGAGAGCGAGGATCGCGATGGCGACCATCACCTCGAGCAACGTGTAGCCCGCGTTCGAGTCTCTCTTCGCAGGAGAGACGAGTGACGCGATGGGCGGAGCGCTCACGCGTCGTCTCCTTCGCTCGCTGCGTCGTCCTCGTCGTCGAGATCGTCCTCGGGCGGACGCGGCTCGAACGGTTCGCGTCGCACGATGGCACGACCCGTCAGCGGGTGAACCTCGACGCTCCAGACGGTCTCGCCTTCGGCCACGTGCACGACCGCGTGCTCGGTCTGTCCGGCGGGGAAGTAGTAGATCGCACCGACCCCGCGATCGCGCGGCTCCGGCTCGTGCGGGACGAAGATCTTCGCGATGCGGATGCCGTCGCCGACGGCTTGTCGGGCGTAACGCGATCCCGCGATCGGCGAGAACGGTGAGGTGACCGGCGAAGGCTCGAGCGGGTTGGCGAGTCGCGCACGCGCCACGTCCCATGGGCTCCGCGCCGCTTCGTCGCGGTTCTCCTCGCCTTCCACGGAGACGTGTCGGCTGCGGTCGCCCGTCGGGCGCGCGAGCGTGACGCGTCCGAGGGCCTCTTCGAAGAACAGCTCGTTGGAGCCGAGATCGAGCGCCAGCCGAACGGTGGTCCCTTGGGCGATGCTGCGCGCGTACGCGAATCGGCTCGCGGCCACCAGCTTGGAGCACGCGGTTCTCAGGTTCGCCCGTGTCACCGCTCGGTACCCGACCGTCGCGCCCGCCATGACCAGCGCGGCGAGCACGATGACGATCAGGATCTCGATGAGCGTGTAGCCCGCTCGGCGACCGGAGCGCATGACACCTCTTCAGCGAATGTCGTCTTCGGTGCCTTCTTGTCCGTCCGGGCCACGCGACGACACGACGATCTCGTCGCCCTCGCACGTGATCTGAAACGGGTTGTCCCACGCGTCGGTCGTGCGCTTGCTGCGGTCGAGCTCGCCCGACTGCGTCAGCTGCTCGACCGTCGGGCACTCGTTCGCGTGGTCCTGCTGCCACAACGTGACGGCGGAGCGCACGGCCTGGATGTTCGTCCGAGTGTCCTTGATGCGCGCTTTGCGCACCTGCGGGATCACGGCGAGGCTCACGCCGGTGGCGATGAGGGCCATGATGATGACGACGATCATGATCTCCACGAGCGTCATGCCTTCGCGACGCCGGCGGAGCAGCCCGAATTTCCTTCGATCCAACATCACGACCTCCCTGAGCACCAACCCGCGCGAGCGCTCGCGCGTTCCTGATTCGTCAACCGAAGACGTCACTGGACGTCGTCCGTTCCATCGAATGCCCCGTTCTCGCCGGCCGAGACCACGTCCGCGCTGGGCGACGCAGTGCTCCCCGGGCAATGCAACACGAAGCCGCGGCCCCAGCCGTCGGTGGGCTGCGTGGGCACGTAGGGCAGGCCGCTCGGCGGGCGCAACAGCTCCTGCACGTTGCGCGGGCACCGTCCGTGGTCGATCCGGAACAATGCGACCGCGCCCTTGAGCGTCGCTGCCGCCGTACGCGTGGCGCGCACCTTCGCGCGATGATCGGCGCGCGACACGAGCCACACGCCCGCGCTGAGCACCACGGCCGCGAGCACGAACAGACGCAGGCGCGGCCCGAGCGCGCTCCACCCGAGCGAGCGGCCACCGCGCTCCCACGGGAAGAAGATCGTCCCTCGTTTTCGTGCCTTGGTCGCCATGCGTCAGCGCCGTTCTCCGGTCAATGACCACCCATCCCCCGGCGGGGGGTGGAGATCATCGGGGTCGAGGAGGTCGGTCATCTCGCAGGGCCTACTGGATGAACTCGTTGAGCTGCAGCAGCGGCATGAGGATGGAGAACGCGATGCCTCCTGCGACTCCGCCCATCACGACGATCATCACGGGCTCGAGCAGCGACGTCATCATCGCGACACGAGCATCCACCTGCTGGTCGTACGCGATCGCGACGTGCTCGAGCATCTCTTCGAGCTGACCCGAGCGCTCCCCGATCGCGATCATGTGCGTGACGATCGGCGGGAACTTGCCCGATCGCTTGAGTGGCTGGGCGATGCTCTCGCCTTCGCGGATGGAGGCGCGCGCGTCGTCCACGACCTTCACGAGCACCGAGTTGCCGAGCACGTTGCCCGTGATCTCCATCGCGCGGAGCAGGGGAACGCCGCTCGCGAGCAGCGTCGAGAGCGTGCGCGAGAAGCGGCTCACGCCGACCATGAGCTGCAGCTTCCCGAAGATCGGGAGTGTCAGCATCATCTTGTCCCAGGCGAGCACACCCTTCGGGGTCTTGCGCCATCGCTGCACGCCGAAGGCGGCGATGCCTGCGAGGATGACGATCAGCCACCACCACCCTGCCAGCAGGTCGCTCGTGAAGATGAGCAACGTCGTGTACCAGGGCAGCGTCTGGTTGAAGTCCGCGAAGATGCCGGAGACCTTCGGGACGACGACGATCATCATGATGCTGATGACCGCGATGCTCATCAGGAACATGAACGCCGGGTAGGCGAGCGCGGAGACGACCTTGTTCTTCAGCTTCACGTGCGCGTCGAGGAAGTCGGCGAGCCGCATGAGCACCGCGTCCATCGTGCCGGAAGCTTCGGCCGCGGCGACCATGTTGACGTAGAGCGGCTCGAACACGGCGGGGTGCGCCGAGAGCGCATCGCTGAAGCTCGTGCCTTCGTTCACCTTCTCGCGCACGGCCGTGAAGATCGTCTTGAGCTTCGGCTGCTCGAGCTGATCGATGAGCGCGCCGAGCGCTTCGGCGAGAGGCACGCCGCTCTTGATGAGCGTCGCGAGCTGTCGAGTCGCCAGGGCCACGTCGAGCGCGGAGACCCGCGAGAACAGCTGCGAGAAGTCCACCTCGCGTCTGCGCTTGGCCGACGCTTTGGCCTCTTCGACGACCTCGGTGAGGAGGATTCCTTCCTTACGCAGCAGCGCGCGCAGCGCCTTGGCGCTGTCGGCGTCGCGAACGCCTTTGACGTTCTTGCCGGCCGCCGTGAGACCTCTGTACTCGAAGACGGCCACGGTTCACCCGACGTCCGCCTGCGTCGCCGCGAGAACCTCCTCGACCGTGGTCGAGCCCTCGAGCACCTTGCGCGCTCCGTCTTCGCGCAGGAGGCGCATCCCCTGCGAGACCGCTGCACGCCGCAGGGCCGTCGCGTCGGCGTTCTTGAGGATCAACGCGCCGACCGTGTCGTCCATCATCATGAGCTCGTAGATGCCGAGGCGGCCGCTGTACCCCGAGCCGCCGCAACGCTCGCAGCCGCGCGCGCGGAACACGATGGGGCGCCCACCGCTCATCGCGAGCGCCGTCTCGGCCCACATGGCCTCTCGATCCAGGAGCGCCTCTTGTCCCGGTGGCCGATACGACCGCGACAGCTGACGTCGCCCTCGCGTGGCGAGCGCCGCTTCGTCGATGCCCAGCTGCGCGAGCTCGACGGGCGTGATCTCGACGGGCTCCTTGCACTCCTTGCAGAGGCGACGCACCAGCCGCTGCGCCAGCACGCCGATGACGGTCGAGCGGACGAGGAACGGCTCGATCTCCATCTCGACGAGACGCGTGACCGCACCGGGCGCGTCGTTCGTGTGGATGGTCGACATGACCAGGTGGCCGGTGAGCGACGCGTGGATCGCGATCTCGGCAGTCTCCTTGTCGCGGATCTCGCCGACCATGATGACGTCGGGATCCTGGCGAAGGAACGCACGGAGCGCGCTCGCGAACGTCAGGCCGATCTTGGCGTTGACGTGCACCTGGTGGATGCCGCCGATCTCGTACTCCACCGGATCCTCGGCGGTGAGGATGTTGAGGTTCGGGCGGTTGATCTTGTTGAGACAGCCGTAGAGCGTCGTCGTCTTGCCGCTGCCGGTAGGGCCCGTGACCAGGATGATCCCGTCGGGTCGGGTGATGAGCTCGCTCATCAGCGTGTAGTGATCGGGGCTGAAGCCGAGATCGGAGAGGTCGAGCTTCACGCTCTCCTTGTTGAGGATGCGCATCACGATGCGCTCGAAGCCGCGCGACGTCGGGATGGTGCTCACACGCACGTCGATGCTCGAGCCCGCGACCTTGCGCGAGATCCTTCCGTCTTGAGGGAGGCGTTTCTCGGCGATGTTCATCCCGGCCATGATCTTCACGCGCGCCACGATGGACGGCATGAAGGCGCGGTTGGCGGTCTTGACGATGCGCAGCTCGCCGTCGACGCGGAAGCGCACGACGACCTCGCGCTCCTCGGGCTCGATGTGGATGTCGGACGCGCGGTCCTTGACGGCCTGGTACAGGAGATTGTTGACCCACCGGATGATGGGCGCCTCGTCGGTGAGATCGAGGATGTCCTGCAGCTCGTCGGCCTCGGCCGCGTCGTCCTCGCCTTCTTCCTTGTGCTCGAGCCGCGCGTCCTTTCGCTCGTAGACCGTGTTGATGGCGTCGGCGATGGCCTGAGGCCGAGCCGCCACGGTCTCGACGGGAGCCCGGAGCAGCGCGCGAAGATCGTCGGCGGCCGAGACCTCGAGAGGGTCGCCGACTGCGACGAGGACGGTGCCGTCGCGCCAGCCGATCGGGAGCACACGATGTTGTCGCGCGAACTGGATCGGCACCTTCTCGACGAGCTCGGGCGGGATCTGATCGGGCTTGATCGCATCCGCGATCTCCATCCCGACCTCCGTCGCGAGCGCTCGGAGCACGACGCCTTCCTCGGCTGCCTGCGTCGCGACCACGACGTCCACGAGCTTGGCGCCGCGTTCCTTCGCGAGCGCCAGCAGCTCGTCGACGCGCTCCCGCGGGAGCGCGCCGTGACGGACCAAGATGTCGCCGACGTACCTCTCCATCGGGCGCCTATTGAGGTGGAGTCGGCTCGGATGGAGACGTTGGATTGGGGCTCGGCGGTGTGATCACCACGTCGATGGACCCGCCCCCGGGTGGACCCGTCGCGGACACGACGCCTTCGGGCTCGACCACGAGGTCGCCGGGACCCACCCCGCCGACCGGGGGACGCGGCACGTGCTCGGGCGGTGGACGCGCGAGCGCCTCGCGTTCGAGCGCAGCCTCTTCGTCGAGGCGCCTGAGCTCGATGACGATCTCGGAGACCACGCCGTTGGTGCGGCTGTAGTCGATCCGAGGCTCCCAATCCTGCTCGCCGAACACGAAGTAGCGATCGATGAACTCTTGTCTCTCGCGCATCCGCTCTTCGAAGATGCGCCTGAGGTCGCTCGCGTCGCGGATGATGTACGGCGTCAGGAACAGCAGCAGGTTCCGCTTCTGCATCTGGCGCGTGGTCCGGCGGAAGAGCACCCCGAGCAGGGGCAGATCTCCGAGCACCGGAACCCGGTCTTCGCTGTTGATGAGCACGTCGCGCACGAGCCCGCCGATCACGACGGTCTGCTGATCGCGGACGCTGACTTTCGTCTTGGCGGTCCGCTTGTTGATGCGGAAGCCGAGGTTCCCGGCCGTTTCACCGACCTCGCTGATCTCTTGCAGGATCTCGAGCCGCACCTCTTGCGACTCGTTGATGTGCGGCGTGATGTTGAGCTTGATGCCTACGTCTTGTCTCTGGATCCCGGCGCCCAGGCCACCGAGCAGGCCTGCCAATCCTCCGAGCTGACCTCCGGCAGCCGCAGCGCCGGCGGCTGCGCCGAGCCCCCCGGGCAACGAGACGGAGCTCTGCAGTGGTACGTTCTCGCCCACCGAGATCTCGGCTTCCTCGTTGTCCATCGCGATGATGTGCGGCGTCGAGAGGATGTCGCTGTCGCCGCTCTTGGAGAGCGCTTGCAGGAAGATCCCGAAGCTCGGAAGGCTCGTGCCGATGAGGCCCAGATCCTCGCTTCCCGGGATCTCGGCGCCGCGTATGCCGATGGCCAAGCCCGAGAGCAAGCTCTCCGAGAGCAGGAGCGATCCACCCGCGTTGAGACCCGCGAGCAAGAGATCGTCGTCGGCGACGACTCCCTGCGCACCGCCGTGGAGGCCGAGCCCGAAGGCCGTGTCGCGCGTGACCGACAGCTCCATGATCACGGCCTCGATGAACACCTGACGGCGGCGCATGTCGAGCCGTTCGATGACGCGCCGGAGCGTCGCGTAGTCGCGGAGCGACGAGGTGATGACGAGCGAGTTCGTCGCCTTGTCGGCCGTGACGCGCACCTGCCCTTCGAAGATGCTGCCGCCGCCGCCGCCCGCGGGCGCCGCCGCGACGGCCCCGCCCGCGCCGGCGCGTCCCGCGGGCGCTCCGCTGATGACCGACGACAACGTGCCCGACAGCTCCGTCGCGTCCGCGTGCTGCAGATAGTGCACGTGGATCTGACCGCCCTCGGGCAACGGCACGTCGAGCGCACGCAGCAGCTCGAGCACGCGCAAGTAACCGCGTTCGGTCGCTTGGATGATGAGCTGGTTCGTCCTCTCGTCCGCGAGGATGCGCGACACCCGGATGTCGCCGGCTGCGCGCCGGCCCACCGTCGTCGTGCCCGCCACACCGGCTGCGGGCTGGGCGCTCGGTGCGGGCCGGGCCTGTCCGGCGGCCGCTGCGCCGGCCTGCTGTCCCGCCTGGAAGATCTCGAGGAGTCGCGCGGCGAGATCGGTCGCGCTCGCGTAGTGGACCGGCTCGACCCACACCTGCTCGCCCGAGCTCGCGACGTCGAGCTCCTCGACCATGCGCAGCATCCGGCGGATCTGCGTTCCAGTGTCCGTGATGATCAGCGTGTTGGTCGGTGCGTAGACCGTGATGTCACCCGACGGAGAGCGAAACCGCCCGAGCACCTGCGCGATGTCTTCTGCGCTGACGTGACCGAGCCGGTACATCCGCGTGATGTATCGATCGTCCGAGGGCGTCGCCTGTCCGCGCGTGTACGTGGACACGGGCTGCTGCGAGATGTTCTGGACGTCGGTGATCTTGAGGTAGCGACCCGACGGCACGAGCGTCAGACCATTGACCTCGAGGATCGACAGGAACGCCTGATAGGCCTCGGCCGCGGTCACCTCGGTCGGTGCGAAGACGCTCGCTTTGATGCTCTTGGTCCCCTTGCCGCTGATGATGAAGCGTTTGCCGGTGATGCTCGCGATGAGCCGCACGAGGTCGGGCAGGTCGGCGTCCTCGAGATTGAAGAGGATGCGCTGCCGCGGCGACGCGGGTCGATCTTCGATGCCGGTCTCGAAAGGCGTGAGCGAGCCCGATCCACCCGCCGGTGCGCCCGGCGCGGCCGGTCCCACGGGCGGTGGCGACGGCGGCGCGATCGGTCGCGTGGGCGACGCGGGAGGCGGCGGACGCGTGGGCTGGGCCCCGCCTCCCGCGGCCGGCGATTGCCGCAGGGCCTGACCGACTTGCCCCGCCTGCCCCGCCTTGCGCAGCGTCACGGGCAATAGGCTCTTGGTCGGAATCCGGGCTTTGGTCCCGCCGATCCCGGGCGCTTGTCCACGCTCCTGGGTCGGCGTCTGCGCGATGGCGAGGCTCACGCCCAGGAACACCATCGAGGGCAACAACACGAGCGCTGCGTGACGAGGTCTCAACGAGCGCTCCTAGCGATCGAGGTGTCCCCCTCAGGGGGGCGCGGGGGGGTGAAACCGTCCCCCTCAGGGGGGCGCGGGGGGGTGAAACCGTCGGGAAGGGTCATCGGATGTTGTAGTCGAGGTTCTGGGGCGTGCCGCGCCGCTGCACGCTGATGGTGAGACGGTCCGCTCCGCGCAAACGCGTGTAGGCCTCGAGCGCCTTGTCGGGGCTCGACATGTCGTAGCCGTTGATGGTGCGCAGCACGTCGCCGTTCTCGAGACCGAGGCGCGCGAGAAGCCCGGAGCGACGAATGCCGAAGAGCTTCACGCCGATGGTGCGTCCGCCCTCCTGATACGGGAGGACCCGCGCCATGCGCATGAGCTCGGCTTGGTTGAGCAGGAGCCGGTCGACGAGCGACCGATCGATGTTGAACTCGTTCGCGCTCACGCGCTGGATGTGCTGATCCATCTCGGCTTCGGACATGCCGCCGCTCTGCGATGGGGGGACCGGGTCGATGCCTCCGGGCGGCGGCGCGCTCACGGCAGCCACCGGAGCCGAGGCGTTGGCGGCGGTCGCGGGCTGCGGGGGACGGAACATCGCGAGCGAGCACACCGATCCGCCCGATGGCCGCATGCGGACCTCCTGCGACCCGATGTTCACGACCTCGCGTCCCTCGACGTTCATCCCGCGGCGATACAGTCGCGCCTTGCCGGTCGCGCCGGTGATGGCTGCGAACGACCACTCGGGATCCGCCGAGCGGACCACGGCGACCAGCCGGAACGAGCCGTCACAAGGGGGCGCGCTGGAGTCGTCGGTCGGAGTCGTCGGCGGAGGAGGCGGCGGAGCCGCTTCCACTTGCGAGACCGGCGTTCCGTCGACGGGTCCCGTCACCGAGTCGAACATGTTCCGACGCAAGATCGCCTGAGCCTCCGAGCGGGGCGACGGGCGCGACGTGCTCTCGGTCGACGTCAGCGCCGTTCGAGGCGCGGCCGGAGCGGCTGCGAGCGTCGCGGGATCCAGCTCGAGCAACGCCCCTGCGACCAGCCGCGTCGCGCCCTGCGCCAGAAACGAGGCGGAGAGTGCGAGCGTCGCGAGGACGACCCAGAGGGTCCAGCGTGTCGGTCGGCGTTCCATCGAGTCGTGTGGCGCAGCGGCCCCGAGGCCTGTTCAGCAACGGCCGTGCCTAGCGCAGAACCGTGTGGCCGCCAGCCTATTTCAGGCGTATCGGTTGGCCTCGCGCGCGGCTCGCGACCCCTTGCATGACGAACTGGCGAACGGGCCTCTCCAGGCCCGAGCCCCGTGCCGTTTTGGCAGCGACGCGAGGGTGCGCGCCGCCGCGGGCAGTCGATGGGCGAAGCCCCGGCTCACTCGGCCTCGTCCCGCTCGGACCGCACCGGCCCGGCCTGGTCGTCCTCGAGCCATCGGTAGATCGAGCGGGTCGAGATGCCGAGCAGCTGCGCCGCGAGGCGTTTGTCGCCCTTGGTGTGGAGCAACGTCTCGTGCAGCACGCGGCGATTGATGGTGTCGAGCGGCGTACCGACCGTCACCACGATCTGCCCGACCTTCCGCTGCGCGTCGGCGATCTGTCTCGGGAGATCGTCCACGCCGAGGGTCGTGCCCTTGGCCATCACGACGGCGCGCTCGATCGCGTTCTCGAGCTCGCGCACGTTGCCGGGCCAGCCGTAGTCGAGCATCCGGTCGAGCGCCGCACGCGAGATGGAGATGCGCGGCCGTGCGTGCTTCTTCGCGAACACGTCCAGGAAGTGGTCGACGAGCAGCGGGATGTCCTCGCGTCGGTCGGACAGCCTCGGGCAGACGATGCTGATCACGTTCAGACGCCAGTAGAGATCCTCGCGGAAGCGGCCGGCCGCCACGTCGGACTCGAGGTTGCGGTGCGTCGCTGCCAACAGCCGGAAGTCGGCCTTCTGCGTGCGGCCGCCGACGGGCTCGTACTCGGCCTCCTGCAACACGCGCAGCAGCTTCACCTGCACCGCCGCCGAGAGCTCGCCGATCTCGTCGAGGAAGAGCGTTCCTCCCGAGGCCTGCGCGATGCGCCCTTCGCGGCGCGCGATCGCGCCCGTGAACGCGCCCTTCTCGTGGCCGAAGAGCTCGCTCTCCACGATGGTCTCGGGCAGCGCCGCGAGGTTGACGCCGACGAAAGGGCCGGTCGCGCGATTCGACCGCTCGTGCACGTATCGCGCGAGCAGCTCCTTGCCGGTCCCGCTCTCGCCGAGGATCAACACCGTCGCGCTCGAGGGCGCCGCTTGCAGCGCCATCTCGAGCGCCTGGCGGAGCGCGGGGCTCGAGCCGACGATGGGGCGACTCTTGAGCGCCGCGACCTCCGCGCGGAGCGACTTGTTCTCCGCGACGAGCGACTGCTTCTCCGCTGCCTTCCGCACCGTCTTGACGATGCTCATCCGCTTGAGCGGCTTCTCGACGAAGTCGTACGCGCCCTCCTTCATCGCCTCGACGGCCGTCTCCACCGTTCCGTATGCCGTCATCAGGACGACCTCGGTGTCGGGCGAGACGGTGCGCAGCGCGCGCAGCAGATCGAGCCCGCTGCCGCCGGGCATCATCAGATCGATGAGCGCGACGTGGACGCGATGGCCTCGACAGGCCTCGAGCGCCTCGCGCGCCGAGCCCGCGGTCAGCGTGCGCATTCCCTCGCGCTCGAAGATTCGCTCGAGCGATTGCAGGTTCGAGCGCTCGTCGTCCACCACGAGCACCGTGGTCGGCGTGGTCACGCGGGCACAATTGACACGAGGTCATCGTGCTTGTCAAAGTGACAACCGCGTTGCCCCGCCGGGCTACGGTGGCGCCGAGCCGACCGTCACGAATCGCGGCCGAAGGTCCGTGTCAGCGCGTGCGCGAGATCGATGTCGAACGTCGGCCCGATGGGCACCACCTCGTGCACCCCGAGTCGCTCGAGGAGCGCGCGATCGCTCGGCCCGACGTGCCCGACCGCCACGAGGCCACAACGTTCGAGCTCGGGCGTCCCCGCGACCACCATGCAGAGCTCCATCGCGCTGCCGACGTCGGTGCCCAGATCGATCAGCAACACGTCGAACGGCGCGTGACCGAGGCGGCGCAGCGCGTCGTCGATGGCGTTCACCTCGACGACCTCGACGTCGGCGAAGCCGGTCTCGATCAGTCTGCGGAGCTGGGCCCGCGAGCGTCGTTCGGACGAGACGACGAGAACACGCCGCGAGAAACGCGGCACCTCCTTCTCGCTCCTCACACGCCGTATCCGCCACACGACCTCGTCGGCGTTCTGCGGTCGTGCGGCAGGCTCCTTCGCCATCAGCTCGCCGACGAGCGACGCGAGGGGAGCCGGCGTGTCGGGACGAAGCCTCCGCACGTCGGGCACGGGCTGCTTGACGTGTTGCATCGCGAGCTCCGTCGGGGTCGCTCCGGCGAACGGGAGATCCAACGTCAGCAGCTCGAACAGAAGGACACCGAGCGAGTAGAGGTCCGCGAGGAACGCCGCCCCACGTGCCATCTGGTTGAGCACCAGCTCGGGAGCCATGTACGCGGGCGAGCCCACGATCATGCGTGGGCTGCCTGCCTCGTACTCGGGCAACACGAGACCGAAGTCCATGATCACGACGCGCGATCCGGAGAGCATGACGTTGGACGGCTTGACGTC
Organism: Deltaproteobacteria bacterium; assembly: GCA_020854145.1. Lineage (GTDB taxonomy): Bacteria > Myxococcota_A > Polyangia > Polyangiales > JADZFZ01 > JADZFZ01. Next base: position 12,052 of record JADZFZ010000981.1, read on the forward strand.
GCGGTGCGCGACTCCCGCTCGGTGAATCGCGGCGAGCCCCTCCGCGATGGCCTCTCCGAGCGTGACCACCTCCTCGATCGAGAATCGCTGCCCGGCTTCGCTTCGCCGATCGATGTGGTCGCTCAAGGGCAGACCCCGAATCCGCTCCATCACCAGGTACGGGCGGTCGTCGATGCGGCCGATTGCGTGGACCGTCACGAGGCTCGGATGACGAATCGTCGCGAGCGCGCGCGCCTCTTCCACGAGGTACGGCGCCGCTTCCACGCTGCGGGGAACCTTGATGGCCACGACACGCCGCAGCTCGTGGTCGAAGGCCTCGTAGACGCGCGCCATGCCGCCTTCGCCGAGGAGCTCGCGTACCTGATAGATGCCGTTCAGAAGCGAACCGGCGGGAGGATCGTCGAGCTCCGCATCCGCGGACTGCGACGGCTCGGGGCCAACCTGCGTGGGCTGCGACGACACGCGCCGGTCGCAATCCTACACGGTTACACGGTCGTTGCGGCATATCGAGGCCCTGCTACGGCCGCTTGAGTCGTTCGCGGTCGCGGATATAGTCGCCAGGTGGCGGGCAGGCGAGGCAGGGCAAGCATGGCGCCGGCGGGGGCGGCGGTCGCGGCGTCCGGCGACGTCGCGGCGGTTGCGTCCCAGCCGCCGCACATCTGGATTCTCTCACCAGCGTTCGATCTGCTGTTCTTCGTCGGCAGCTCGATATTCGTCGTGCTCGCGTGGATCGCGGCCGAGCACCTCGCGCTGCCTTCCATGGCGATCATCGGCACGGTGGCGGTGATCTCGAACGGACCCCACCTGGCCTCCACGTGGACGCGCGTCTATCTCGACGGCCACGAGCGATTCAAGCGCCCATTCCATTACTTCGTCGTGCCGGCGCTCCTCGTCGGATTCGTCGTCTCGATGGTCTACCTCGAGGGGCGGCAATCGGCGGTGCTGCGCAGCGTGCTCTTCTATTGGGCCTTCTGGCACTTCGTCAGCCAGTGCTGGGGGATCCTGCGCATCTATCAGCGCAAGGCCGGCGAGGTCGGCAAGCCCATCGCGCACCTCGAGCGCGCGCTCGTCTACCTCGTCGCGCTCTCGCCCATGCTCGAACGGCTCCACACGGGCCCGTGGGTGCTGTTCGGCGCGGAGATCTGGCATCCCGAGATCCCCGTGTGGATGGTGCGCGCTGTTTGGCTGAGCACGGCGATGTGCGCGCTCGCGTATGCAGCCGCGCGATTCGTCCAGCGCGCATCCGGCACGCGCGTCTACTGGATCCGCCCGGTCTTCATCGCCGCCACGGCCGTCGCCTTCTACGTGCCGTTCACCATGATCAAGTCCAACGGCGGAGCCGCGTTCGCAGCGGCCGCCTGCTGGCACGGATTCCAGTATCTGGGAATCGTCTGGTTCTACAATCGCAATCGCTGGAAGGCCGGGGTCGATCCGAAGGCGAAGCTCGTCTCGTGGATCTCGCAGCCGGGGCGCGCCGTCGCGTATTTCCTCGCGCTGCTCGCGCTGGTCGGGATCTTCTACGGGAGCATCCTCGTCGTGGGCGCGTTCGTCCTCGACGAGAAGACGCTCGGGTCCCTCGTGTGGCTGTCCCTGACGTTCGGTCACTACTA
>JADZFZ010000982.1 GCA_020854145.1 Deltaproteobacteria bacterium
CCTCGAGCGCGCCAACCTCACGGGCGCTTCGCTCGCGCGCGCCGTGCTCCACGGAACGAAGCTCCAGAACGCCACGCTCTCGCACGCCAAGCTCGCGGCCGCGGCCATCCTCAAGTCCAACCTCATGGAGGCCGTGCTCGAGGGCGCGGACCTGCGCGGCGCGGACCTGCGCGGCTCGAACCTCCACGGCGCACAGCTGTGGCGCGCGCAGACCGAAGGCGTCCTGCTCGATCTCGCCATCGTCACGAGGACGCACCTGTCATGACCGAGCCGACCCCGACGGCAGCGACCCCGGCGCCCGACGAGATCGCCACGTGGCTGAGCAAGAACCGGCGGCTCGAAGGCCTGGTCGTGGCCAACGTCGACCTCGGCGGGCAGCGCCTCGGGGGCCGCGTGTTCGACGGCGTGCGCTTCGAGCGCGTTCGCTTCGACGACGCCGATCTGAGCTCGTGTCGCTTCACGAGGTGCACGTTCGCAGCCGTCTCGTTCCGTCGCGCGCGCATGGAGAGCGTCTGCATCGACGAGAGCAACCGATGGGAGGTCCGGCGTCACACGGATCTCTCGGAGGCGTCGTTGCGACGCGCGCAGCTCGCGGGCGCCGACCTCGCCCGTCTCGTCTTCACGGGAGCCGACTTCACGGGCGCGGATCTGGTGGCGACCAACCTCTCGCTCTCGAACCTCGAGAAGGCGCTCTTCGCAGACGCCCGTATGCAGGGCACGCGACTCGTGCAAGCCAACCTGGCGGGCGCGTCGCTCGCGGGCGTCGATCTGTCCGGTGCCAACATCGCGGGCGCATCGCTCGCCGGCGCGACGCTCAGGAAGGCGAAGCTCGAGGGTGTGATCGCCAACCGCGCCTCGCTCGCCGACGCCTCGCTCGCAGGCGCGTCGCTCAAGGGCACCGATCTCAGCCGCGTCGCGACGGCACCGATGGATCTGGCGGGTGCCGACCTGCGGGGTGCGGTGCTGCACGGCGTCCAGCTCGCCGGGGCGAACCTGCGCAACGCGATGATGGAAGGCGCGGATCTCGACGACGCCACGCTCGAGGGCGCGTGTCTGGCGGGCGCACGACTGCGCAAGGCGAGCTTCCGTTGGGCCAAGATGCTGGACGCCGATCTCGCGGCGTCGGACCTGCGCGACGCGGTGCTGGCAGGCGCGGACCTGCGGGGTGCCAAGCTGACGGGCGCCAAGCTCCACAAGACCGATCTGTCGAGCACCAACCTCCGCGGCAACGATCTATCGGGATTCGACCTCGCGGAGATCGATCTGCGCCACGCCGATCTGTCGGGCGCCGCGGTCGTCGACGCCAATCTCGCGGGAGCACGCCTCGACGGCGCGACGCTCGAGACGGCGCGCTTCGACCGCGCGGACCTGTCGCGCGCGCGGCTCTGGAGGGCCAAGTGCGCCGGGACGAGGTTCGTGCGCGCGCTGCTCGAGGACGCGGATCTCACGGGCGCGGACCTGCGACGCGCGGATCTCGGCGGGGCGCGCCTGGCTCGCGCCGAGCTCGCAGACGCCACGCTCGACGGCGCGAGCCTCGTCGCGGCGACGCTGACGGAGGCCGGGCTGACCAAGACGAGCCTCGTGGACGCGAACCTGACGGAAGCCGACGCCAGTGGCCTCGACCTGACGCGCGCCACGGTACGCGGCGCTTCGTTCGAGCGGTGCCTGCTCGTCGGCGCACGCGCGCGCGAGGTGGACTTTCGGGGCTGCACGTTGCGCGACGCGGACCTCTCGAAGGCCGAGCTCATCGGCGCGAACCTGAGCGAGGTGGACGCGACGCGCGCCAACTTCGCGCAGGCCGACGCCAGCGCCTCGACCCTGCTCCGGTTGAACGCACCCCACGCCGATCTCGGCGAGGCGGACCTCGATCTCGCAGATCTGCGGGGCGCGAAGCTGGCGAGCGCGCGGCTGGGCGGGGCACGCGCGCGTCGCGCCCGCATGACGCTCGCCGACCTGTCGCGGGCCCATCTGGTGCGCGCCGACCTCCGGCAGGCCGACCTCGATCACGCGAAGCTCCAGCACGCCGACCTCTCTCACGCACGACTGACGATCGCGAAGCTCCGTGGCGCGGACCTGACGGGCGCACGTCTCCACCGGGTGGACGAGCAGGGCGCCGATTGGAGCGGCGCCATCCTGAAAGACGTTCGGCGCACCGACCCGGTGGTCGCAGCCGCCGAAGACTTCCAACCAGCGAAGCCGCCGAGCTGACGCCGATGCCCACACGAGGAGCCACGATGGAAGCCAGCAGACTCGACCCGGCGGAGGCGCCGGACACGACGCGCGACGAGGTCGGCCGTGCGCTCGTGATCGGCATCGTCTCGCGCGACCGCGTCCGCGTTCGTACGGCGTCGGGCCACGTGCGCGTGGCCACGCTCGCGGCTGCCGGCTACGCCGATCCGCGCGAGGGCGACGGCGTCGTCGTCATCGCGGGCGCGAGCGAGACGTTCGTCGTCGGTGTGCTCGGGCTCGCGCGGCTTCGCAGCCCGCTTCCGCTCGAGGGCTCCGTCGAGCCGGGCGGCGAGCGCGACGCGCCCGGCCCGCGCGCCTCGACCGAGCCCCTCCCGGGTCTTGCTCGCGAGAGCACCGATGGCGTCGCGTCCGTTCGGTTCGCCGATGGCGACCTCCGTCTCGAGGTGACCCAGGGTGCGCTCGAGATCGTCGCGCGCGACGGCGTCCGCCTCTCGACCGACGCGCGGCTCTCGATCGCTGCGGCGGACATCGACGCCCGCGCGACGACCGCGGACGTCACGGTGGACGAGACGAAGCTCGTCGGCCGCACGATCACGACCGCGGTCGAGACGGTGGTCGTGGTCGCGGACCGCGTCGAGACCGAGGCGAACCGCATCGTGGAGCGCGCGAAGGCGGCCTATCGCGAGATCGAGGACGTCGCGCAGACGCGAGCGGGCCGCATCCGCGCCATCGCTCGAGGGACGCTCGCGCTCTTCGGCAAGAACGCCTCGCTCGTGGCCGAAGAGGACGCGAAGGTCGACGGCAACAAGGTGATGCTCGGCTGAAGGGTGACGGAGGGAGGGAGCTCGATCATGTCGTTCGCTGCAGTGACGCGAGAAGGCGGGATGTGCTTCGCGTTCCCCGACGTGTGCAAGGTGCCGGCGCCCCCGTCGCCATCGGGAGTGCCGCTGCCGCTGCCGAACCTCGGACAGTGCTCGGACGCCGATGCCGGCACCTGCAGCCAGAACACGCTGGTGCGCAACAAGCCGGTCCTCGTCTCCACCTCCGAGATCACCCAATCGAGCGGTGACGAAGCAGGCACGTTGGGGGGCGTCGTGTCGTCCACCCACATGAGCAAGGTCACGTTCCGGACCTCGAGCTCGAAGGTCACGATCGAAGGCACCCCGGCGGTGATGCACCTCGCGACGACCGCGCACAACGGCAGCAACGCCAACGCCCCCGCGGGCACGCACGTCTCGCCGAGCCAGTCGCAGGTCATGCTGGGAGGATGAGCGATCGGCGCGCGGGCCGGTCAGGACGCTGTCCGGCCCGTCTGCTCGGCAAGCACCCAGGGATCCGACCGGCGCGAGCCAGCCCGCCCCCTGGCCTGCAGCGAAAACGCGTCGCGCGCCGCGTGCACCACGCCACGCAGAACGTGCGCCGCTCGGGCGCACCCACGCGTCTCGTGCGAGCACGATCCCGTCGAGACGTAACGGCACGAACCTCGCAATTGATCGGGCTCAACGTGGAGGGGCCAATGCACGAAGCCACCATGCGGACCTTCGAGGACGACGACACGACCCAGCGCTTCGAGCGCGAGACCCCGAGCGACGCGCGTCCGGTGATGCTGCACCTCGCACCGTGGGTGCGCGCGCTTCTGCCGATGCGCCGACGCCTCATCCCGCGCGGGCTGTAGGCGCGACTACGCTGCTGCCGCCGCCGCCCTGCGGGCGCGAAGCTTCTTGTGCGCGAGATCGGCCACGATCATCGCAGGCGCCGCCGCCGCGGCGAACCACCAGCCGATGGCCGGTGGAGGCGCGATGCCGAGCAGGCGCGCGATGGGCGGGACGAACAGGAACATCGCGAGCATCGCGAGCTCTGCGAGCACCGCCCACAATAGAAATCGGTTGCTGCCCAGCCCGAGCCGCCACGCGGGTCGGTGCGTGCTGCGGCAGGCGAACGCGTTGGCCATCTGGCCGACGACCACGACCGCGAACGCTGCACCGGATGCGCTCGCCACCACGGCAGCAGGCGGGAGCGGGCCGCCCGGCACCCACCCCGCCGCGAGCAGCACGGCCGCGAACGCCGCCATCTCGATCGCGGCCTGAACGGGACCGAGCACGCAGAAGACCCGCACGAGCAGCGCGCGATCGATGAGGTGCTTGCCGCGCGGCGGCTCATGCAGCTGATGGCCCCGCGCCGGCTCCATCCCGAGCGCGAGCGCAGGCAGCTGGTCGGTGCCGACGTCGAGGCAGAGGATCGCGAGCACGCCGAGCGCGAGCGGGAACCGTCCGCCCGACAGGGCCCACAACACGAAAGGCGTGAGCTCGGAGACGTTGTCGGTGAGGTGGTAGGTCAGGAACCGTCGGATGTTCGCGAACGTCGCGCGCCCCTGCTCGATCGCCGCGACGATCGTCGCGAAGTCGTCGTCGAGCAGCACGAGATCCGAGGCCTCGCGCGCCACGTCGGTTCCCGATCGTCCCATCGCGATACCGATGTCGGCCTCTTGGAGCGCCGGCCCGTCGTTGACTCCGTCGCCCGTCATCGCGACCACGTGACCACGACCTCGGAGCGCGCGCGCGATCCGGAGCTTGTCCTCCGGCGTCACCCGGCTGACCACGACGCCGTCGCGATCGAGCAGCGCGCCGAGCGCCGCGTCGTCCGCGGGGAGCTCGGACCCCTGCAGGGGGGACGAGCCGTCGATCAGGAGCCCCACTTGCTCGGCGATCGCGCGCGCGGTGGCGGGGTGATCCCCGGTGATCATCGCGACCCCGATGCCCGCGCGACGACACGCCGCGATCGCTGCAGCCGCCGCAGGCCGCGGCGGGTCTTCGAGGCCCAAGAGGCCGACGAGCTCGAGGCCGCGCTCGATCTCGCGAGCGCTCTCTCGCCCGGACGCCGCACGGTCGAGCGTCCGCGACGCCACCGCGATCACCCGCAGGCCTCGCGCCGCCATCCGATCGAGCTGCGCAGCGGCTTCCTCCATGGTCCCTCTGCCGAGATCCCGATGCTCGTGCTGCGGTGTCGGCGTCGTGCTGCCCACCCCATCGGCGTGGGACGCCTCACGCGCGTCGGAGGGTGTCGGCGCCACGAGAGGCAGAAGCGCGTCGGGCGCACCTTTGACGAAGACGCGGGTCGCGGTCACGACGGAGGTGCGCCGTCGTCGCGGATCGAACGGGAAACGCCGCACGACCGGCGGGTCGCCGTCGCGCGCGCCGCGATCGACGCCGACCCGGCGCGCGAGCGCGTCGATCGCCGCCTCCATCGGATCTCCCTGCGCGACCCATCGACCCTCGTGCTCCACCGCGCGCCCGTTCGAGCATCGCAGCGCGGCGTCCGCGAGCGCGCGCAGCGCGGGCAGAGCATCCGGCGGTGCGTCGACCGAAGCCTCGGGCCCGTAGCCCGATCCCGAGATCGCCGTCACGCCGGTGCGCGGCGTCCACGCCTCGACCACGGACATCTCGTTCTGGGTCAGCGTCCCGGTCTTGTCGGTGCAGATGAACGTCGTCGAGCCGAGCGTCTGGACCGCGTCGAGACGGCGCACGAGCGCATGGCGCGCCGCCATCCGTTGGGCACCGACCGCGAGCGAGAGCGTCACGGTCGGCAGGAGCCCTTCCGGCACGAGCGCGACGGTGACGCCGATCGCGAAGAGGAACCCTTCGCCCGGCGCCAGCCCGAGCACCACCGCGATCGCGAAGAACCCGACGCCGACGCCGATCGCGACCAAGGCGATTCGCCGCACGACGAGCGCGATCTCGCGCGCGAGCGGGCTCGGCGGACGGTGCGCCGTCTGCGTCAGCCGCGCGATGCCGGCCAACCGCGTGGCCTGTCCGGTCGCGACGACCGCGCACTCCGCCTCGCCCTCGACGACGAACGTGCCCGCGAAGACCACGTCGCCCGCACCGAACGTGGCCGGGACGCTCTCGCCCGTCATGGTCGAGGTGTCGACCGACAGACCGTGCGCCTCGATCACCCGCAGATCGGCGCTGATCCGATCGCCGCCGCCGAGCAGCACGATGTCGCCGCGCACGAGCTCCGTCACGTCGACCGAGCGCACCGTCCCGTCGCGGCGCACCGTCACACGACGCGGCAAGAGGTCCCTCAGGCGCTCGGCCGCTCGCTCGGCGCGATGCTCCTGCACGAAGGCGAAGACCCCGTTGAGCACCACGATCAGCGTGATCGCCATGCCGAGCTGGGGCATGCCCGCGACGAACGCCAGCGCCGCCGCGACCCAGAGCATCAGCGCGAAGAAGTGGACCATCTGGTCCAGGAGCACGCGCCACGCGGGCACGGGTGGCGGAACCCGCAGCACGTTGGGCCCGTGTCGCGCACGCAGGCGCTGCACCTCCGCGGTGCTCAGCCCCGTGGCGCGATCGGTCACCGGCTCTTCGGGCTCGCCCAAGACGGCCGGAGCCTACCGCCGCCCGTAGATCGCGCGAGCGCGCATCCGGTCCCCGACGCGCTCGACTATGCTGGCCGCGATGGCGCCCGAGAGCGAGGCCGACCGACGAAGCGTTGCGCCTCGCACCTCTCTCGTGGGGATCCCGATCGAGGCGTCGGGGATCGGTCGATGGCTTCCCGGGCTCCACGTCCTGCGGCACTACCGCAGGTCGTGGCTCGCTCGCGACATCGCCGCGGGGCTGACGCTGACCGCGCTGCTCGTGCCCGCCGGCATGGGCTACGCGGAAGCATCCGGCCTGCCCGCCATCACGGGGCTCTACGCGACCATCGTTCCGCTGCTCGCGTACGCGCTCGTCGGCCCCTCGCGCATCCTCGTGCTCGGACCCGACTCGGCCCTCGTCGCGCTCGTCGCCGCCGTGGTGGTCCCGATGTCGGGCGGCGATCCGATACGCGCGGTCGCGCTCGGCTCGATGCTCTCGGTGCTGAGCGGCGCGCTCTGCATCGTGGCCGGGCTCGCGCGCCTCGGCTTCCTCACCGACCTGCTCTCGAAGCCGGTGCGCGTCGGGTACATGAACGGCATCGCGCTCACGATCCTCGTCGCGCAGGCGCCGAAGCTCTGCGGCTTCTCGGTCGACGCCGACGGCGTGGCCGACGGGCTCGTGGCCTTCGTACGTGGCGTGATCGACGGCCGCACGAAGCTCGAAGCGCTGGGCATCGGCGCGGCTTGCCTCCTGATCATCCTGGGCATCAAGGCGATCCGTCCCCGCGTGCCCGGCGTGCTGATCGCGGTGGTGCTCGCGACGACGGCGGTGGCCGTGCTCGGCTTCGCGGATCGCATCTCCGTGATCGGCGAGGTGCCGCGCGGACTGCCGCTGCCGTCCCTTCCGGCCATCGGGCTCTCCGACATCGGCCCTCTGTTGGTCGGCGCGACGGGGACGGCGCTCGTGTCGGCGGCGGACACGAGCGTCCTTTCGCGCACGTACGCGGCGCGCGCCGGCGAGCGCGTCGACCCCAATCGCGAGCTCGTCGGGCTCGGCTTCGCGAACGTCGTGGGCGGCTTCTTCTCGGGGTTTCCCATCTCCAGCAGCGCCTCGCGCACACCCGTGGCGGAGGCCGCCGGGTCGCGAACGCAGCTCACCGGCGTCGTCGGTGCGCTCGCGATCGTGGTGCTGCTCGTCGCCGTGCCGGGCTTGCTCAGCACCCTGCCGACGACCGCGCTCGCGGCCGTCGTGATCTCGGCCGCGATCGCGATGATCGACGTCGCATCGTTTCGGGTCTTCTATCGCGTTCGACGGTCGGACTTCCTGCTCGCGCTCGTGGGCTTCGTGGCCATCGCCGGGCTCGGGGTCATCCGCGGGATCGCCATCGCCGTCTCGATCGCGTTGCTCGACTTCATCCGGCGCGCGTGGCGCCCGCACGACGCGATCCTCGGGCGCGCCGAAGGCGTGAAGGGTTACCACGACCTCAAGCGCTACCCGAACGCTCGCGTCATCCCGGGGCTCGTGCTCTACCGGTGGGACGCGCCGCTCTTCTTCGCGAACGCCGAGACGTTCCGCGAGCGCCTCATCGAGATCGTCGAGGAAGCCGCGACCCCGGTGAAGTGGGTCGTCGTCGCCGCCGAGCCGATCACCGACGTGGACACGACCGCAGCGGACATGATCCAGGAGCTCGACAAGGTGCTCGCATCGCGCGGCGTCGAGCTGGCGTTCGCCGAGATGAAGGATCCGGTCAAGGACCGTCTTCACCGCTACGGTCTCAAGACCACGATCGGCGCCGACTTCTTCTTCCCGACCCTCGGCGTGGCCGTGAAGGCGTTCCTCGATCGCCACCAGGTCGATTGGGTCGATTGGGAGGAGAAGGGCGGCGAGCACGCCGGCGAATGACGCGACCGCCGTCGCCACGCAGCCGCGATATGCTGGCTCGGTGAGCACCCCCGAGCCCCTCACGGAGCCCGAGCCCTCCGGTTCCCGCGACCCGAGTCCCGACGCGCCGACGAACGGAGGCGGGTACGCGCGGCTGCCGCGTGCGAAGGACGCGACCGCCGAAGACGTCGCGCGCGCGATCGGATCGGGTCTGGGCGCCGGCCTGCGCCGCGCGTCGAGGGCCTTCGAAGGCGGCGAGGTGTCCGCGCTGCTCGGCGACGCGAACCTGCCGGAGGTGCGCTCGGAGGATCCGCTCGCAGAGCTCGCCACGCGCGTCGATCGCGAGGCGGACCTCTGGCGCAACCTCGCGCTCCGCCAGATGACGCGGACCACGTTCACCGATCGGATCGTGCAGGCCGCAGCCGCAGTCGCGCTCCTCGGCCAGCTCGGGATCGCCGTGGTCGCGGGGCTCGGTGTGCTCTTCGGCGGCGAAGGCGCCGGCATGCGCGCGTTGCTCGCGCTCGCCGCCTCCGCCGCGCTCGCGCTCGGTGCCGGGATCGTCGCCTGGGCCGCGGCGGGCGTGCGACGCAACCAGCGCGCGATCGCGCAGGACGCCCTGGCGCGCGCCGACCTGGCCGAGCTCCGCCTGCACCGCCTGGCGTTGACCCTCACCTGGCGCAGCGTCGAGCCGTCGCGCCTCGGGGAAGCGCTCACCCGCCTCGAGCGCGACGCGTCGCGCTGATCACCCTCCACCTCAGGCAGCCCATGGACCCGACTCTCTCACCTCCTCCCGATTCCCCGTGGCGCGTCCCGTTCGACGGCTCCTTCCGCATCGCGGAGGCCCGCACGTCGCCGCCCGACGATGCCCCCTCCAAGACGAGCTGCGAGGAGCACCTCGGCAAATCGGTCGCGCGAATCGCGAAGCTCCAGAAGAAGCTCTATGCCGACAATCGATTCTCGGTCCTCCTGGTCTTCCAGGCGCTCGACGCCGCGGGAAAGGACGGGACGATCCGCGCCTTGCTGACGGGCGTGAACCCCGTCGGCTGCCAGGTGTTCTCGTTCAAGGCGCCCTCCGACGAAGAGCTCGATCACGATTTCCTCTGGCGCGTCGC
>JADZFZ010000983.1 GCA_020854145.1 Deltaproteobacteria bacterium
ATTCGCCGCGTCCTCGCTTCGCTGCGGCGACGGCTCAGGAGATTGCGGGTGCAACTCCCGCCAGTCGGACGGGAAGCGTCGGCGTCCTGGTGACCGAGCGCAGGGTGCGCACCACCCGGGCACCTACGGGGTCCGAGCCTCTCGCTTCCGCCAATTGTTCGAGCGATTGTCGCCGATTGCCTACTTCGAGCCGGTCGTCACGTAGCGGCGAATCTGCTCTCCGTTCATGCCGGACAATCCGAGGGTCGCCAGCGTGCGACCGTCCTTGCGCGCGTCTTGCTGGATGATCACTTGCCCCATGGCCAACAGCCCATCGAGGAGCGGAGTGTCGAAAGACGCCCGATCGCCGAGCTCCACCCAGGGAACGAGACCGAACGGGATGTCTTCGGTGAAGTAGCGGCTCTTGACGCTCATCGGCCCTTTGATGGGCACGAGGTCGTGCGCTCCGTTGATCTCGAAGAAGAGGTCGCGCGGCACCTGGTGCTCGGCGAGCTCCTGCACGAGCGTCGGAACGCTGTACCCGTAGGCGCGCGCGAGGGCGACGCGCTCGGCGTCCACCGCCTCGGTCACGCGGCACACCGTCGGCGTGAAGCCCTCTTCGTAGAGCCAGAACTCGCCGCGTGACCGCTCGATCCTTCCCGTGTTCATGATGCACGCCGGCAGGTGCAGCACCGGGTTGACGCTGCAGAGGCCGGCTTCGAGCACGTCCGTGAGCGGCCGGAAGTCGTAGAAGTGATCGCCCAACCGCTCGAGCGTCTCTCTCGTGCGCGTGGCCGGGAACACGCCCACGAGCATCGGCTGGTTCTTCCAGAGCACGAGCACGCGCCCGGGCGCCTCGAGCCGGCAATCGTAAGGAAGGGTGTGCGTCTCGCAGAGGATGACGTCCTTGCGCATGCCGGCACGATCGAACTGCTCGCGAAGGAACAGCGTGCCGAAGGTGCCGGGGAAGAGCACGACGACTTGCCCGTCCTCGAGCAGGGGTGCGAGCCCGTCCGCGTAGTGCGGATGCGCGAAAGCCGGCACCGGGAGGAAGACGAACGACGCGTCGTGCACGGCCTCCGCCAGATCCGTCGTGACGACCTCCACCCTCACGCGCCCCGAGACGATGTCGCCCACGAGCTCGATCTCTCGCGACTCGCGCAACGGCGCAATCGTCGCCGCGAACTTCGGGTGCTCGTAGAGGCGGACGCGATGCCCGCGCATCGCCATCTCGGCCGCCATCGCCTGACCCCCGTTACCCGCCCCGAGCACCGCGATCGTCTGGCTCATGCCGGAGAGATATCAGATCACCGCACGACGGGTGTGCACACAATCCGGAGCCCGTCGAGCGCACAACCCACGCGTCCCGATAGCCCCGTGACGACCGATCCGGGTGGGCACCGATCGTCGAAGGGAACCGGGGAGGTCCCCGGGTAGCTGCCCCGCGACGGCAGCCGCTCGGCGATGACCGGCTCTCCTGCGACCCACGCCACGAAGTCGGCGCACACGACCCCGACGTAGCCGACGAGCTCGCCGCAGCACGTCGACGAAGCCTCGCCGTGCAGCCCGATCACCACCGAGCCGGCGGGACACCGGTCGGCGAAGTCGTCGGTCGGGATGGGCGCGCACCCGCCGCTGATCGTCGCGCCTGCGGTCTCGCCGATCAGCGTGCCGTCGGCCGCGACCTGCGTGCAGGCAGCCCGCAGGGTGACCGGGTTCAGGTTCATCACGTCCACCTGGACGTCGAGCCCGGAGAGCACGCGCTGAGCGCCACACGCAGATGCGAACGGCGAACCTCCCGTCGTGCTGCCACGGAACGGACCTTCGGTCGGCGCGCCCTCGATCCGGTACGACGCGCCGGAGTCGCCGGCGTCGGCGGCGTCGGGCGGGATCGCGTCGCGCACGTCGGGCTCGGCGTCGACGAGCGCGGTCGCATCGAGCCCGCCGTCCGATCGGTCCGTCGCGTCGAGGCGCGCGTCCATCGCGTCCGATCGGGCGTCGCCGGGCTCCGGTCCCGTGTCCATCGGCGCCGGCCCTACGTCCATCGCGTCGAGTCCCGCATCCGCCGGGCTCGGTCCCGCGTCCGTCCCCGGGCTCCCGTCGCGTTCCTGCGCGTCGAGGCCCGCGTCGAGAAGGGGCGGCGGCGAGCCCGAGTCGACCCGTACGAGGTCGGCGTCGTCGCACGCCGCACCGGCGATCCATCCCGCCGCGGCCAGCAGCGCGACCGCCACGCGCGCGGAGGGAGCCTGGGCGACCCGGTGCCGCACGGAGCACACCGATCCCACCGCCATCCCTGCCCCGACAGGCAGACGTGTCATGCTGCCGCGCCCATGTCCGAGATCCCCGACGTCCTCTCGCGCCTTCCGCATCGCGCACCGTTCGTGCTGGTCGATCGCGTCACCGTGTCCGAGCCCGGCTCGCGCGCAGAAGGTTACAAGCTCGTCGCACACAACGAGCCCTATCTGCAAGGCCACTTTCCCGGGCATCCCGTGCTGCCGGGAGTGCTGCAGATCGAGGCGATGGCGCAGCTCGCGGCATTCGCGATCGAAGCCGACGCATCGGACCCGGGCGGTAGCGGCCTGGTGATGTTGGCCGGCGTCGACGGGGCGCGGTTTCGACGCGCCGTCGTCCCGGGCGATCGGCTCGATCTGCGCGTCGAGGTCGTGACCAAGCGCGAGCGCCTCTGGAAGGTGAAGGGGCGCGGCGAGGTCGCGGGGCAGCGCGCGTGCGAGGCCGAGATCCTGCTCGTGCGCGCACCCGCGCCCAATGTCAAAGCTGGTGCACAGACGTCGTGAGCCACCGAGGCGTTCGCATCCATCCGACGGCCGTCGTCGCATCCGAGATCGAGCTGGGGCTCGACGTGGAGATCGGACCGTTCGCCGTCATCGGTCCGGGAGTCCGGCTCGGCGACGGCTCTCGCGTGATGGCCCACGCGTTCGTCGAGGGGCCGAGCACGTTCGGCGCGCGCACCGTCGTCCACCCGTTCGCAGCCGTCGGCGGAGCGCCCCAGGACGTGAAGCACAAGGGCGAGCCGACGCGTCTGGTCGTCGGCGAGGGCAACACCTTCCGCGAGTACGTCTCGGTCCATCGCGGGACCGTCGGCGGCGGCGGCGAGACACGCATCGGCGACGGCTGCCTCTTCATGGCGTACGTGCACGTCGCGCACGACTGCACCGTCGGCTCGAACGTCATCATGGCGAACGCATCGACGCTCGCCGGTCACGTGCGCGTCGGCAGCTACGTGGTCTTCGGCGGGCTCGCCGGCGTCGCCCAGTTCGTGCGCATCGGCGAGGGCGCGATGATCGCGGCGGGCGCGATGGTCGAGAACGACGTGCCGCCCTTCGTCGTCGCCGCCGGCGATCGCGCGAGGGTTCGCGGCCTCAACCGCGTTGGTCTCAAGCGTCGCGGGGTCGACCCGGAGTCGATCGCGGCCTTGCGCGCCGCGCATCGTCATCTGTTCCGGAGCAGCGCGCCGCTGGCGGAGTCGCTCCGCACGTTGGACCCGGCGCTCACCACCCACCGCGAGGTGGCGACGCTCGTCGCGTTCCTCAACGCGAAGACTGCGTGATTGGCGGGGGCTCACGCCGCCCCCGCGGCCCCGGCGGGTAGGAGGGCGTCGCGCTACGAGCGCGACCCCTCCTACGACCACCGCGACAAGAGCGGATCCCGATTGTCTGGGGACACGAGTCTCCAGATAATGTGGGCGCCTATCGACTGCGCAATTCGTGCCCGTACGAATCGCCGAACGTGCCCACTTTTCCTGTCGACGCGGCGCTGGAGACTGGAGACCTCGGCACGCGGGTTGCGAGAGTAGGGCCCGATGACCCGCGCATTCCCTCATCGCGCCTTGCTGCTCGCGACCGTCTGCTTTTGCGCCTGC
>JADZFZ010000984.1 GCA_020854145.1 Deltaproteobacteria bacterium
GCCTTCGTACGCGGGCGAGCACCTCGCCGTCCGTCTCGGCCCCGGGCACGAGCTCGAGCAGCTTCATGTACCGGACGGGGTTGAAGAAGTGCATCACGAGGAAGCGCTTGCGGAACGACTCCGAGCGGCCTTCGACCATCTCGGCGATGCGCAGGCCCGACGTGTTCGACGCGACGACGGTCTTGTCGGAGAGCAACGCGTCGAGCTTCTCGAAGAGCGCGCGCTTCGGGCCGATCTGCTCGATGATCGCCTCGATCACGAGGTCGCACCGCTTCAGCCGCTCGAGGTGATCCTCGGTGTTGCCGACGCGCACGAGACGCGCATGGCCCTTGTGGAAGAAGGCGGCGGGCTTGGCCTTGATCGCCTTGTCGAGGCCGCCGGCGGCGAAGCGGTTGCGCGCGGCCGGATCACCCTTCTCGGCGTCGCTCAGGTTGGGGGGCACGATGTCGAGGAGCTCGACGGGGATTCCCGCGTTCGCGAGATGAGCGGCGATCCCGCTCCCCATCACACCGGCTCCGACGATCCCGACGCGCGCGATCGGCTTGCTCATGGTCTCTCTCCGTGATCGAGTGGGGACCCGCCCCTTAGCACCGAAAACGGGAACGCGCGGCCGACGGGCTCAACCGTCGCCGCGCGTGCGTCCCGTCTTCGGCACCCCTCCCCCTCTCCCCGATGGGGAGAGGGTCGGGGTGAGGGGCGATCGCCGGGAGAGGGGACGGGTGGGAAGGGTCCCGGCGCGAGCTTCAGCGCGCGCGACGACGGCGGGTCGCGGCCCACAACGCGGCCAACCAGCCGATCGCCAGCAGGCCGCCACCGGTCTCACCAGGCACCGCGCTGCAGCCGCCGCCGCCGCTCGCGCCTGCACCCGGATCCGCGCTGGGATCCTCGGGGTTCAACGTCGGCGGCTCCGGCGCGGGCGCGGGTCCCATCGGGCGCGATCCGGGCGTGCCCGTCGCCTCGTCGACCGCTTCGCGCGATCCGTCGCTGGCCGCGCCCCAGCCCGACGTCCAGTAGGGCGGCAGGCAGACGAGCTCGGGCGGCGGCGGCTCGCCGCAGTCGGGCGCGGGCGGGGGCTCTCCGCCACCGCCACCTCCGGGCACCGGCTCGGGCGCGGGCCGGGCGCAGTCCGTCGGAGCCGAGATGTCCTCGCAGCTCCAGCTGTCGGGGCAGTCGCTCGCCGTCGCGCACTCGACACGGACGGGCTCGCAATACCGCGTGTCGCTCGGCGCGCAGTCGCACTCCGGGTCGACCGGCGGCGGCGCGTCGGGCGGCGGCATCGGAGTCCCGCCGTCTTCGCCCCCACCGTCGCCTTCGCCCCCGGGCGTCGGCGGCGTCGGCGGATCACTCGGCGTGGGAGCCGAGCACGTGCAGATCTCGGCGGCCACGCACGTGAAGCCGTCGCCACAATCCGCGTCGACGGCGCACGGCGCCGCGTAGCGAGGCCCGCAGTACCGATCGACGTGCTCCGTGCACGTCGGCTCCTCCGGCGGCGGAGGTGGCGGACACTCTTCTCCGGGCGCGCACGCGGGCGCTCCCGCTCCGCCCGAGCACTCGGTGTAGCCGACCTCGAGGCACACGAGGTCGCCACCACAATCCGCGTCCGTCGCGCACGGCGCGGGCACGCACCCGCGAAACTCCTCGGGCTCGCACGGCGGAGGTGGCGGGCACTCTTCTCCGGGCGCGCAGCCGGGAGCCGCGCACGTGGAGCCGCCCACGACCTCGCACACGAACCCGGCGTCGCAGTCGGCGTCGGTCGCGCACTCGCCCAACGGCTGGGCCGATGCGAACGCGGGGACGCCCATCAACGCAAGCACCACCAACCAAGGCACAGGACGACTCATGGCACTCCTCCGAAGCAGGGACGCAGCATACGACGTGCCCCGACACGAATCGTTCGCCGCACGCGTGATCCTGCCATTGCGTTGCCACAAACCCGCTCGCTGTGTCGTCTCGAGGCATCACGTCCTCTCACGATCCCGCGCCAGATGCGCCCGCACACGTCGGCGTCTCGGCAGACCGGCATGGGGACGAACCGTCATGTAAGCTCCGCGCGCGACTCAACCAGGAGCGTCCATTTGGCCTTCACCGTCGACCCCTCGAAGTTCCGATTCGGGCCCGAGCACGCGGCCGGCGTCGCCGGAAAACGCGTCCTCATCAGCGGCGCCGGCAAAGACGGAAGCCTCGGTCAAGCCTTCGCGCTCGCCGCGGGCCTCAACGGCGCCTCGCACGTCGGGGTGCACTTCCACTCGAGCTACAACGACGGGCTCGATCTCGTCGGTTACCTGCGCGACCAGGGCGTCGATGCGTTTCCGGTCCAGGCCGACGTCACCAACGTCGGCGACCTGTGGGCCACGCGCACGTACGTCATGGAGCGCATGGGCGGCAAGCCGCCCAACCTCGTGATCTGCAACTCGGGCCTGACCGAGAAGGGCTACTCCTTCGGCCGATCGCTGCGCGAGGTCGAAGGCGAGTCGCGCGCCATGCGCCGCGCGCGTGTGCGTCAGGCGTTCATCGGGAACCTGCTCGAGTCGCGCTCCGTGCTCGACACGAAGATCGACGGCTTCCTCGCGATGACGCACCTGTGGTCGGGCGAGTCGCTCTACGCGAACGAGCCGCTGCAGCTCGTCTACATCTCGTCGCGCCAAGCGATCGACCCGGGCGCGGCGGTGCCCGGCTACACGATCGCCAACTGGGCCGTGCTGCAGCTGCCGCGCGTGCTCGACGTCAACCTCGGCAAGAGCGCGTCGCTCGTGTCCGCGTTCTCGGTGCTCTTCCCGTTCGTGCGCACGGGCATGACCGACGAGTACGCCGCGAACCCGAAGGTGTTCGGCCGTTGGCAGCCGCGGATGCTCGAGACGCACGAGGCCGCGCAGTGTTTCCTGCAAGCGCTCGCGCGCCCTCGCGACGAGCTTCGCGGCTCGATGGTCGAGCTCATGGTCGAGCCCGACGGCGACGAGAAGGGACGCGTGCGCACGACGTGGAAGACGGTGACGTTCGGCATCACCGAGACGCTCGCTCCGTGGAGCGAGGCCGCGCCGCTCGTGTTTCCGCCCTCGTCGTGACGTCACCCACCGAACCGTCCTCGACGGCGGAGCCGACGACCGCGCGCGCGAAGATCGGGGTCGTCGTCAACCCGCGCTCCAAGCGCAACCTCGACGATCCCGGCAAGGCCGATCGACTGCGTCGCATCGTCGGCGAGCACGGGGTCGTCCTCGAGACGCGCGGAGTCGACGAGCTCGACGACGTGGCCGATCGGCTGCGCCGCGAGGGCATCGGCGTGCTCGCGGTCGCGGGCGGCGACGGCACGACGTCCGCGGTGCTCACCGCCGTGCGCCGGCGGTGGCCCACGGGCGTTCTGCCGAGCGTGGCGCTCCTGCGCGGCGGCACGATGAACACCGTCGCCAACTCGGTGGGGATCCCGCGCGGCCGCAGCGAGGCGCTGCTCACGCGTCTCGTCGAGCGCGTCGCGTCGGGCGAGCCCGTCCCCACCACGACCCGAGTGACGGTGGACGCCGGCGGGCGACTGGGCTTCCTTCTCGGCACCGGCGCGATGCACGGCTTCATGGCCGAGTACTACGCGCGCGGCAAACCGTACCCGACGCCGCTCACGGCGGCCGAGACGTTGGTCGTCGGCGCGGCGAGCGCCGTCGTTTCTGGCGAGGTCGTGCGCCGCATCGTGGAGCCCATCCGCGCGACGCTCACCGTCGGTGGCGAGCGCTGGGCCGAGCGCGACTACTTCGCGGTGGCGGCCGGCACGGTCCAGCAGATCGGCCTGGGATTCAAGCCGTTCCATCGCGCCAACCACCAGCTCGACGCGTTTCACGTGCTCGGCATCCACTGTTCGCCCGTGGCGTTCGTCGCGTCGTTGCCGCGCATCCATCGCGGCCTGCCGATGCGCTCCGACCACGTGACGGAGGCGCTGGTGACCGAGCTCGTGATCGAGACGCCGGGCGGCGACGTGCCGCACATGCTCGACGGCGATCTGCACGCGGGCACGAGCCCGTTCCGCGTCGCGCTCGGTCCGCGCGTCACCATCGTCGCCGACGACGACTGGATCCCGCCCGCCCGCGCCGTCCGCCAGCGCGCGCGCTTCGAGCTCTGGCGCTGGCTGCGGGCCCGCTGAGTGGCTGGCGGGGGGCTCAGACGCCGCCCCCCGCGGCCCCGGGCTGGTAGGAGGGCGTCGCGCTACGAGCGCGACCCCTCCTACGACCTCCCCGAAAGAGCGAGTCCCGATTCACGATCGGTATTCCGATCGACCCTGTGACTGGACTGGCGGGGGCTCACGCCGGGGACGGCTTGCCCCAGTTACGGAACCGGAACGGCTCCGGTGCGTGTAGGAGAGCACACGACCCATTCGCGATCCCGGGCAGTAATTGCGCTGGACGCAGGGCACGCCGCTTGCGCACCATGAGGACATGAGCGCAAGCAGGTTGTCGTTCGTGGTTGCGGCGCTCCTGGCCGCCGGGTGTGGGGACGGTGGAACGCTCACGCAGAATCAGGATCCGGGCGGAGGCCGCGAGGGAGGGCCCGCGACGCCGCCGCCGGGCACGCCACCGGGCACGCCGCCGGGCACGCCCCCGCCTCCAGGCACGCCGCCTCCGGCGGGCAGCGGTTGCATCGACGGCGACGGCGACGGCTTCGGCGCGGGCTGCGCGTCGGGCATCGATTGCGACGACGGAGACCCCGTGCGCACGGCGGGATGCGAGGGCACGTTGTGGGGCGAAGGCGGCGAAGCCTTCGATCCCGACGACCCCGACCAAGATCACGATCGCATCCTCGTGGACGATCGCGGTTGGCTCACGCTCGGGCGCGACCTCGACGACTCCAACTACGTGTGGGTCGCGAACAGCCGCGAAGGCACGGTGAGCAAGCTCGACGCGCGCACCGGCAACGAGGTCGGTCGTTACCCGTCGGCGGTGCAGCACCCGGCCAACGGCGCGCGTCCGTGGGACGAGCGCTGCAACATGGAGTCGGCCGGCAACTGCCCATCGCGCACCGCCCTCGATTTCCGGCGCGACGCGTGGGTCGCCAATCGCGCGTTCGGCAACCAGGGCACGGTCACCAAGATCGCGAATCACCTCGAGGACTGCGTCGACCTCAACGCCGACGGCTCGATCCAGACCTCGCGCGACGCCAACGGCGACGGTCGCATCTCGCTCGACGATCCGGCGGAGTTCGTGGGCGCGAGCGACGAGTGCGTGCTCTTCACGGTCGACGTCGGCGGCGAGAACGACCTGCCGCGCGCGCTCGCCATCGCGCCCGATCCGGTGCGGCTCGGCTACGGCAGCGCGTGGATCGGGCTCAATCGCGCGCGCACGGCGGTGGAGCTCAACGGACAAGACGGCTCGGTGATCCGTGAGGTGGAGCTCGACATCAACCCGTACGGCGCGCTCGCGGACAAGCGCCTCGGCGTCGTCTGGTTCACCAACGCAGGCTGGCAGGCCGCGCCCGACAACCCGCCTGCCGTGCAGAACGTGAACTTCACGAGCGGCACGACGAGCCGGCGCTACGACGTGGACCAGCCGATCCCGGGTTGCGGGCAAGACGTCGGCACCTACGGCATCACGATCGACGAGCTGGGTCGCGTCTGGGTCGCCGGGTACCCGTGCGAAGGCGCGCATCGTCTCGAGCCGAGCACCGCGACGTGGGTCTCCGTCCCGACGCCCGGGCACGGGGGACCGCGCGGCCTCGTGGCCGACGGCGACGGGCACATCTACATGGCGCACAGCCACTGCGACGGCAGCGGCGACTGCGCGACGCTCTCGCGCTTCAACATCGAGGCGCCGTTCGACGTGGAGCGCATCGAGCTGCGTCCCGACGGCGCGTCGGGTTCCATCGGCGTCGATCTCGATCTCGACGGCAACGTGTGGGTCATCAATCAGAGCTCCTCGACGGCCACGCGATTCAGCCCGATGACGGGCGCGCTGGATCACTTCCCCGTCGGCAACGGACCGTACACGTACAGCGACTTCACCGGCTTCGGGTTGTTGCTGCAGTTCCCCCGCGGCTACTTCCGCGCGGTGACCGAAGCGTGCGACGGCGCGCTCTGGGAGCAGGTCACCTTCGCGGGTGACGTTCCGCTCGGCAGCGCGGTCGAGGTGAGCGTGCGGACCGCCGCGACGCGCGAGGCGCTCAACACGACCGACTGGATCGGCACGTGGTCGATGTCGCCTGCGCGACTGCAGATGCCCCCGGGGCCCGTGCCCGCAGGCCGCTTCCTCGAGGTGCAGCTGCAGCTCTCGACCGACGACATCGGCGTGGTGCCGTCGGTGTCGGGCGTGAGCGTCTCCTACCAGTGCCCGATCATGTGAGCTGTGCTGGCTGGCGGGGGCTGCGCTCGGGACTCGAGAGGACGGGGGTTGCAGGGGGGCGCCTAGCCCCCCTGCGAAAATCACGCAGGGCGTCCATGGGGTCGGTGCCACGGGGACGTCACACTGCGCCCTGCGAGCTCGCTCGAATTCCGCACGCCTATGCCGGCGGATGGCTCGCGCGCTTCAAGGGGTCTTCGCGCTCCTTGAGGATCTCGAGGATGATGGTGGCGGTCTCTTCGATGGCGCGACCGGTGACGTCGACGACCGTCCAGCGCGGGTTCTCGCGGAAGAGGCGCTCGGCGTAGTCGAGCTCCGACGAGACGTGATCGCGCGAGCCGTAGTTGGTGTCGATGGGCATCCCGAGCTGCTTGAGGCGCGACTGGCGGATGCCGAGGAGCTGATCGATCGCGATCGTCAGACCGACGACGCGCTCCTGCGGCGCCTCGAAGAGCTCGGGCGGCGGCGGGACGCCGAGCACGAGCGGCACGTTGGCCACGCGCACGCCGCGGCCCGCGATGTACGTCGAAAGCGGCGTCTTGCTGGTGCGCGAGACCCCGACGAGGATGAGGTCCGCGCGCTTGAGGTTGCGCGGCTCCTTGCCGTCGTCGCTCTTGACCGCGAACTCGATGGCTTCCACCCGACGGAAGTACTCCTCCGAAAGCGGCAACGTGTTGGTCGGCGTCAAGAGCGGCGTCGCGTGCAGCACCGTCGCGAGCTTGCCGATGAGCGCGCCGATGACGTCGACCGCTTCGACGTGCAGGTCGCGCGCGGTCTCGAGGAGGAACTCGCGCGTCTCCATCGAGACGATGGTGAAGACGACCAGGGCGTTGCGCTCGGCCGCGAGCTGGATGACCTGGCGCACGCTGTCCTTGTCGCGGATCCGCGTGTGCATCCGGACGCGCACGGCCGCGCCGGGGAACTGGAGCAGCGACGCGCGCGTGAGCCGCTCTGCGGTCTCGCCGGTCGAGTCGCTGACCACGAAGATGTTCTTCGCTTCCATCGCGCCGAGACCCTACCACCGCGCGCCCAGGGTCGAGACCTGAAAAACGAGAACGCCCCGCGCACGCGAGGTGGGCGGGGCGTCGAGGGCGCGTCGTCGTGCGACGCGCGTGGTTTCGAGCTTCTAGCGCGCCGACATCCGGCGGCCCTTCACGCGGTTGAGCCGCTTGCGGTTCTTCGCGCGGAGCTTCGCGCGGAACCGATTGGTGCGGCCGCGATCCTTCTTCCGCGGATGCTTGCTGATCATCAAGTACATGACGGTTCTCCGAAGAGGCCCCCGTCGAGGGAGCCCGGGGTGTGCGCACGAGGCGCGGGCCACGCGCGTCGATGACCGAGCGTGCGGCACGCGCGTCGATGACCGGGCGCGCGCCGCACGTGGGTGATCACTCGCAGGCGCCGGTGGTGCGGTTGCAGGTCGCGCCCGCGCCGCAGTCGTCGTCGTTGCGGCAGCGCGGGAAGCAGATGCCGAGGTCGCCGCCGCCGTCCATCGCGAGCGAGAGGCAGGTCATGCCGGTCACGCACGGCGAGACCGGAGCGCCGCCGTCGGCCACGGGGGTCTCGGGCGTCGGATCACACTGCTGCATGCAGCCGAACACGTCGGTCGCGAGCTGCACGCAGAAGCTGTTGCGCTGCACGCCGCCCACCATGCCGTCGGCGCAGAGGGCGCTGTCCTCGCCACCGTCGGGGCCGCTCATGTCGGTCGCGTAGCCGGCCGCGTCGCAGCCGAGGATGATGCAGAAGCCCTGACCCGACAGCTCGAGGCAGCGGCCCTGGCCGAACGGCGAGTAGCACTGCGAGTCCTCGGTGCAGGTCGAGCCGAGGTTCGGCTCGCGCGTCGCGTTGTAGTTGCCGGGGACGCAGCCGCCATCGGGGCCACCGTCGCTCGGGAAGCACATGTAGCCGCCCGCGGGGCACTCGTTGTCGGGCATGAAGGGATCCATCTCGTTGCCGACCGTGCACGAGTTGATGCAGATGCCGGTGGCCACGCCGATCTCGTCGTCCATGCAGATCGCGTCGCTGCCGCCGCACTCGCGGCCGGTCAGCAGGCAGCCACCCTTGGTGCAGTAGCCGTTGTTCCAGTCCGACGGATCCATCGGATCGTCTTCGATGCAGAAGCCATCGTCCTCGCAGTCGCCGTCCGCGTCGCAGGGCGAGCCCGCGGTGCCCGACGCCGTGGAGGGCCGGTTCACGCAGCGGAAGGTCGTCGTGTCGCACGTGGCGGTGGACGTCGCGTCGTACGCGGTCTCGCCGGGATCGCGCATGCCGTTGTCGTTCGCGTCCGTGAAGGTCGCGCGGCACTCGTCGTCGCTGGAGCAGCCGGGGAAGCACACCTCGTTGAGGAGGTCGCATGCGTAACCGGGGCGGCAGCCGCTGTTGCCCATGCTCCAGTTGGAGCCGGTGAGCTCGCAGCTCGCGACGCAGCCGTACACGAGGCCGGCCATCGCGTCCTCGAAGAGGCCGATGCAGCTGCCGCA
>JADZFZ010000985.1 GCA_020854145.1 Deltaproteobacteria bacterium
CGTATCGGCAGGACGATGCGCGTGTCCGGCAGGAACACGAGACGCTGCTCCTTCGTCACGTACGCCCGCCCTTCGCGGGATGCGACCACCTCGAAGCGGTAGACGACCTGGCCGGCGTGGCCCGGCGAGATCGGTCGAACTCGGGTCGACCAAGGCTCCAGAGGACCCTCGACGGAAGCGGTCGTCTCCCGACGGAGCACCTCGTGAACGCCCTCCGCGTCCTGATAGGTCACCACGAGGGTCACCCGATCGGGACGCATGGGAAGCCCGGGCTCGGCCTCGGTCACCACGACGTCGATGCTGGTAGTCTCGGCGGCGTCGCCGCACGCGCACGCGACGGCGCACGCGAGCAAGGGCACGAGCCCCCGGGGCGGAAGCCGAAACGCTATGTTCCCCGAAGCTCCGATCATGCTGGCTGCCCCCGCTTCACGAACCGTCGCCCGCCGGAGCGCGCAGATAGCGAGGCGGGACGTGCTCGGTGAGCCACACGCCATTGTCCGACAGAAAGAACGCGAAACCATCGGCGTTCATGACCGCGGCCACGACCACGAGCACGACGGGTCTGCCGCGGCGAGCCCCGACGCTGCGCGCCGTGTCCGCGTCCGCAGAGAGGTGGACGTGGTGCCGCTCGCCGCGGAGGAGCCCTTCGCGCTGGATCGCTTCCACGACTCCGACGTGTGTGCCGTGAAAGAGGGTGTCGGGGGGGGTCGCGGGAGCGTATCCGAGCTCGACGTCGATGCTGTGGCCCTGGCTGGCTCGGATGCGAGCGCCGTCCCCGGAGAACGCGAACCGCTGCTTCGCGTTGGTGCGGACCACCTCGACGAGGTCGTCGTGAGAGATGGCCTCGCCGTGCGCTGCGAGCGCGGCGAGCAACGCGTCGACTGCCACCCATCCTCGCGGGTCACAGACGAGACCCACACTGTCGGGCCGATGACGCAAGACGTAGCTCAATCGCTTGCTCGTCCGCTTGCGTGATTGCTCGTCCACCGTCTGCCCTCAGCTCCGCCCGGCGCTCTTCGTGGCAGGCACCTTCTTGGCAGGCACCTTCTTGGCAGGCACCTTCGTGGCAGGTGCCTTCTTGGCAGGCGCCTTCTTGGCAGGTGCCTTCTTGACAGGTGTCTTCTTCTTCGCAGGTGCCGTCCTGGCAGGCGCCTTCTTGACAGGTGCCGTCCTGGCAGGCGCCTTCTTCTTCGCAGGTGCCTTCTCGGCGCCCACGCTCGACAACGTGCCTGTCGTCACGGTGACGTTCGGGGCTTCGGCGAGGATCGCTGCGATGGTGTCGAGGGGCAGCTCGTCCGCTCGCCGGAACTGGAGACAGCTCTTGCCCATCTTCACGCCGGCGAGCGCGCTCGCGTGTCGTTCGCGCAGTCGTGGCTGCGTGTAGAGGTCCATCAGATAGAGGCTGAGATGGGCTTTCTGCGACGCGATGGCGGCGAAGGGTCTGCCGCCGATCCCGTATCCGATCATGCCCCAGACGATGCTCTCGGTGGCCTGCGGCACGGCCCGTCTCACGAGCCTCCGGAGAGTCTCGATCTCCGGCCTGCGCTCGGGGGCAACCTTGGAGACGTAGTCGTCGGGATCCTTCGCATCGATCTTCAAGGCAACCTCCATGTCGGAAGGACGAGGCGCGGGAGCGCGTTCACGGCGCCAGCAGCGCGGGGTCCTCGATGGCCGCGCTCGTACACTCGCTCGGTGCCGTCACCGGGGAGCAGCGCGAAGGCGTGCCTCCCGGGATGGCCACGGAATAGTCGAGGCCCGCGACCGGATCGGGGAAGTCGGTCGAGACGATCTGTGCGCCCGATGCCAGCGCCTCGGCGAGCGCCGTCCGCCCCGCCCGGACATCGACCGGGCTCGAGTCTGCTCGGGTCCGGACGACGTATCCCGCCGCGAGCGCCGCCGCGATGGCGTCCGCCTCGCCGACGGGGTCGTTGAGGACCAGGACGCCGGCGTAGGGCGCGCCCGCGTCGCTGTCGACGAACATCAGCCGGCCGTCGAGGTCGCGTCCGCCGTGCGTGTAGAGCTGACGCGAGGCACCGTCGTCGTCCAGGTAGAAGAGGATTCGTCCGCGTGTCGCCGCCAGGGTCGGCCACCCGTTCGCGACGATGGCGTCGCTCACGGTCGCGGCGTCGCCGCGCACCTCGTCGGGCGTGACGATCCAGGAGCGATCGAAGACCGAGAGGATCTCGTTCTCGAGCGCGACGAAGTACGCCTCGTCGACGACCGACGCGGGGTCCTTCAGCTCGATCTGCACGAACAGCGGATGGTGCCCGGGGTGGCGCTGGGAGAACCCGCGGACGAGCGCGAGGCAATCGGAGAGGACGCGGCACGTGGTGCGCTCGTCGAGCAGACCGATGTGGAACACCTCGAAACGCTCGCACTCCTCGTCGAGGTGGACGTCGAGCTCGAGGGCGCGCACGCCTTGCCGCTCGAGCTGCTCGTCGAGCGGCGCATGCGAGTACGCCCATTCGCCCGCGTCTTCGGTGGGCTCGAGGTGATAGCTGTTGTGCGTGGCTTCCGCCTGCAAATGGTTCAGCCGGAGCACGTCGTCGAGGGGATGCGCGACCGCGTCGTCGCGCCGGAACGCAAGCGGCGTGGCGGGCGGCGGGCACGTGCGCTCGGGCACGTCGGGCCCGGTGTCGCGCGACGGCGGCGCCGCATCGGGGACGGCTCCAGCGTCGGCCGCGTCGGGCGGCTCTCCGGCGTCGCCCGCGTCGAGCGTGGGCTCCGTGCCCGCAGGATCGGAATCGCAGCCCGAGAGCGCGAGCACGAAGGTGAGGAAGAGCAGGGAGCATCGAGCGGCCACGGCGAATCATAGCGGCCCGCCCGGCAGAGCTCCGCGATTATGAGGTAGCTTTCCCCGCGCATGCTTCGCGTCCTCGTGGTGGACGACGACCCGGTGCGGTCGGCTCGATGGGCTCGTGCGCTCGTCGCGCGAGGGCACGAGGTCGCGCTCGCGCCCGATGGAGAGCGCGCGATCGATCGGTTCGTACTGGAGCCGGCCGACGTCTGCGTGATCTCGCTCGTGTTGCCGGGGCGCGACGGGGCCGCCACCGCGGAGTCGATTCGCGTCGCGCCCGGAGGCGACGCGTGCGCGATCGTGCTCTTGCCCGGTGGAGTGCGCGAGGTCGCGATGATCGAGCGTGCCCGGGTGCGGGCTTCGGCCGCCGCGGTCGCGCCGCTCGGGGCCGACGCGGACAAGGTGGCGGATCTCGTCGAGGATGCCGCGCGAGCGCGACAGGCGCCCGCACGCCCGTTGCCCAAGACGCGCGTCGCGCAGGAGATCGAGCACGGCGGCGGCAGCGGGCTCGGCGGCCCGACTCGAGCGCCTGCGGCTGCAGCCGCCGGGCCGAGCAGCGGGCGCGGTCACCGGACGGCGATGCTCGGTGGGCTCGACGCGCAGGACGACGCGGCACCGAGCTTCTCGATGCCGCGAGCACCCGACGCGCTCTCCGCGGCGCGATCCCGCGAGGTCGCGTCCGCGGCGGCCGGCAAGCCCACCGCCGTGGTCTCGGCGCCCACGCGCCGGCGCGAGACGGCCGTGCTGGCCCAGGCCGACGCGCTGCCCCCGACGCGCTACGGCGAGCGGATCGACCCGAGCCTCCTCGATCGGCTCGCGCCGAGCGTCGAGACGCCGCACCCGGCGGGCGACGCGAGGATCCCGCCGACACGCGCGGGCGTCGCGCAGAAGTCGGGTTCGGCGCGGGACGATCGCATCGACATCGACGTCGACATCGTGGACGACGAAGCGGACGTGGAGCTACCGCCGACGCGTGCCAAGCGGGCCGCCGCGGCGACCGTCGCGAAACGCCCGGGCGCATCGGAGGCCGAGCGCGCGAGCGACGAGCCGAGCGCGCAGCGGCTGCCGTCCGCTGCCTTCGTGATGGACAACGCGTCGCTCTCGGTGAGCACGGTGCTCGCGGGCATCGACGACCCGTCGGCGCAACGCGAGGCGGACGAGGTCGAGCGACGCTCACGCGCGATCGCGCGAGCGGACGACGGTCGCACCGGCACGCTCCACGACGTCCCGTTCCCGAAGCTGCTCGCCGAGCTCGGACGCGAGCGTCTCACCGGCGCGCTCGCGGTCGTGCACGAGGACGACGGCAGGCGCGCGACGGGCGGCGACACGATCAAGAAGATCGTCTTCTTCAAGGCGGGCGTCCCCATCTTCGTGCGCTCGAACGTGCTCTCCGAGACGCTCGGGCACGTCCTCGTCCGCATGGGCCTGCTGAGCCCGCGACAGCTCGAGATGTCGGTCGACCGGATGCGCCGCGACGGGGGGCGACAGGGACAGATCCTCGTCTCGATGGGCGCCATCACGCCGCACCAGCTGGTGACGGCGTTGCAGGAGCAGCTCCGGCAGAAGCTCTTCGACATCTTCGCGTGGTCGACGGGCAGCTATCGATTCTCGTCGAAGGTGCAGCCTCCGCCCGACGTCATCTCGCTCGAGATGGGGCTCGTCGAGACCGTGTTCGAAGGCATCGTGCGCAAGGTGCATCCCACGCGCGTGCTCACGCGTCTCGAGCCGGAGCTCGAGCGCTACGCCATCCCGGACACGCGCCGCGCCGAGCGCTTCCTGTCGCTCGACCTCGTGACCGAGGCGCGGCGCGTGGTCTCCGCGATGGACGGCACGCAGACCATCCGGCAGCTGCTCGCGCTCGCGGGAAACCGCCCCGGGGCCGCGGGTCAGGTCCTCTACGCGATGATCTGCGTCGAGGCGATCACGCTCTCGAAGGAGCCCGACCGGCGTGCGCGGCCGCAGCTGCCGTCGGGCGAGCAGCGTCTCGACGCGTCTCCCGAGAAGCCGTTCGACATCGAGACGGCGCGCGACGTGTTCGGCCGCCTCGCGGTGCTCCTTCGCGCGGGCAAGCCCCACGAGGCGCTCGGCCTTCCGCCCGATGCGGACCGCGCGGAGATCGAGGAGCGCCTCACGCGCGTGATGGAGGCGCACAAGCCCGAGCTCTTGCCGCCGAGCTCTCCGCGCGACCTGCGTGCCCTCGCGTACCAGGTGATGGCGCAGCTCATGGAGGCGCAGCAGGTGCTGCTCGGGCCGAGCATCCCACCGCCGGCCCCGGACCCAGCGCGGGACGACGACGCGCGGACGCGGGCCGGCGACGACGTCTCGCCCCCCTCCCCTTCCCGTGCGCTCTCGGCCCAGGGCGCGGGTCGCGACCGTGCGCCCGCCGTCACCACCGATCCGATCCCACGCACCCCGACGGGTCCGCGCGGGATCCCCGTCGCGCCCCCTCCGCCGCCTCCACCACCGCCCGAGCCTCTCGCGAGCCGCGCCGCAGAGGCCAGCGTTCCCTTGCCGCCGAGCAGCCCGTCGTTCGACGCCGACGTCATCACGGTCACGCCCGTTCGCCTGCACCCACGCGAGGTCGCGAGAGCCGCCGCCGCCGCGGAGGCGGCCAAGGTCGCGCCCTCGACTCCCCCCGCCGGGCCCGCGCTCAACGACGCGGTCGAGCGCATCTTCGAAGCGGAGCACCACTTCCGCCGCGGAGAGAGCGCCCTGCGCCGCGCCAAGTACGAGCAGGCCGTCGATGCCATCGAGCGCGCCGTCGCGCTGTGCCCGGAGGAAGGAGAGTTCCTCGCCTACCTCGGGTACGTCCGCTATCTCGCGAAGCCCACCGACGCAGCCGTCGTCGAGAAGGCCATCGAAGATCTGCAACGCGCGACCGTGTCGTCCCCGAAGCTCGACCGCGCGCACCTGTTCCTCGGCCGCGTGCGCGCCGCGCAGGGCGACAAGCGACAGGCTCGCGCGGCGTACCAGAAGGCGCTGCTCGCGAACCCCGATTGCCGCGAAGCGCTCGAAGAGATGCGCCGCCTCGACGAGTAGCGCGCGCCCGCGTTTCTTGACCACGCGGCTGTCCGCTTCCAAACATCCGGCCGGGGATGGAGCCTCCCGCCGACGATACTGCCGCCATCGAGGACGCCGCGCGCGCGCCCGACGACACGGCTGCGGGCGACGCGCCCGACGACACGGCTGCGGGCGACGCGCCCGACGCCTCCTCCGTCGACGCGTCGCCGGCACCTGCGCCACGCGCGCCCGCCGGCGTGCTGCGCAAGGCGCTCGTCACGCTGCTCTTCGCGGCAGCGGGCGGAGCCATCGGCTTTCTCCTGCTGCCGGAGCGACAGCCGCAGGCGGCCGGCCATGTCGCGGTGCGCGTGGCGGGCAAGCCCGTGACCCTGCATGGCGACCTC
This sequence comes from Deltaproteobacteria bacterium, assembly GCA_020854145.1. GTDB lineage: Bacteria > Myxococcota_A > Polyangia > Polyangiales > JADZFZ01 > JADZFZ01. The sequence goes on from JADZFZ010000985.1 coordinate 6,202, forward strand.
GGTGCGCTCACGCTCGAGCTCGCGCGCGCGTACCTCGGCGAGACGATCACGCTCCGCGTCGGCGACACGCGCCGCGTGATGACGCGCGAGCACCTCGGGGTCGAGGTCGACGTCGGGCACCTCCAGCGCCTGCTCGGCGAGGCGAACGATCCGCTGAGCGAGCTGCGCCTCATCCATCAGCAGGAGCTGCCCGGGCGCGTGCTCGACATCCCGATGCCGGCGGCGATCGAAGGCGATCGCGCGATGCTGCTGCTCATGCAGCTCAAGGACGACTTCGACGTCGAGCCGCAGAACGCGCACGTGGACACGCAGTCGCGCGCGTTGGTGCCGGAGCGTCCCGGCCGGCGCGTGGACGTGTACGGCACGCTGAGCATGCTCGACGCGCTCATGCCGACCGGCGGCCGCGAGGTCGAGGTTCCGCTCGTGAGGCTCGCGCCCGATCGCACCGCCGAGCAGCTGCGCGGCGCGGAGATGCGCACGTCGCTCGGCTTCTTCGAGACCCGGTACAACCCGTCGGTCGAGTACCGCGATCGCGAGTTCAACCTGCAGCTCGCGGCGTCGCGGCTCGACGGCCAGGTCGTGCTGCCGGGCGAGACCTTCGACTTCAACGGGACCGTCGGCGACCGCAGCGAGGCGCGCGGCTTCCGCACGGCCAACGTCATCGCCGGTGGCGAGCTCGTCGACGGCATCGGCGGGGGCACCTGCCAGATCAGCGGCACGTTGCACGCGGCCGTCTTCTTCGCGGGCCTCGAGATCGTGCATCGCGAGCCGCACACGCGTCCGAGCGGCTACATCAAGCTCGGCCTCGACGCGACGGTGGTGTACCCGTCCATCAACTTCCTGTTCCGCAACAACCTGCCTTTCCCGATCGTCATCTCGTTCCGCGTGCAGGACGGCATCGCGCGCGCGGAGATCTGGGGGCAACGTCGCACGCGGACGGTCACCTTCGTGCGACGCATCGAATCGGTCATCCCGTTCCGCGAGCGCACCGTCGAGGACTCGCGCATCCCGGTGGGCACCCGCGTGCTCTCGCAGCGCGGCATCCCGGGCTTCCGCGTGCGTCGCTATCGGGTGATCCGCGAAGGCGACCAGGCCGTTCGCGAGCGCATGAACGACACGTACCCGCCGACCGCACAGATCTGGCGCGTGGGCACGCGGACCGAGCCGCTCGACGAGGACGACGAGGTGCCGCGCGACGACCAGCACCCCGAGTACGTGGCCGACGAGCTGCTCACGATGACGCAGGGCCCCGGGATCGAGGGCATCCAGGAGCATCGCGACGCAGGCCGCACGGGCGTCGCCGGTTGGACCGTGGCCGAGGGTTTCGCGACCGCCCTCTTCGGCACACAGACGGAAGCGCGCCGCGCCGCCGTCGCCGCCGCGCGCGAAGCGCGAACCTCCGGCGCGAGCGCAGCGCGTCCAGGCGCCGCGCCCGTGCGTGCTGCGGGTGCGGCCGCGCGGCCGGGTGCGGCGGCGACGCGTCCCGCTTCGACCCCGGCGCGTCCGGCGGGTGCGACCGCGCGCCCGGGTGCCGCACGTTGACCCGGCCACGACGACCGCGGGTCCTGCTCTGCGTGGGCGGCGGCATCGCCGCGTACAAGAGCGCGCTCGTCGTCCGCGAGCTGCTCCGCGCCGACGTCGAGGTGCGCGTCGCGATGACCGACGCTGCGACGCGATTCGTGGGCCCCCTCACGTTCACCGGGCTCACCGGGTCCGCACCCGTGCTCGACATGTTCGACCCGTCGTACGCGGGCGAGGTCCACGTCGAGCTCGCGGCGTGGGCCGACGCGATCGTCGTCGCGCCCGCGACCGCCGACCTGCTCGCGAAGATGGCGGCCGGTCTCGCCGGCGACGTCGTGCTCGCGACGCTGCTGTGTCGCCGAGGTCCGGTGCTGCTCGCGCCCGCCATGCACACGCGCATGTGGGAGTCGCCCACCAACACGGCGAACCTGGCGCGTCTCGAGGCGTTTCCCGGCGTGCGCGTCATCGGGCCGATCACGGGGCCGCTCGCGTCCGGCGAGGTCGGCATGGGTCGGATGGCGGAGCCCGAGGACATCGCCACGGCGACCTTGCTCTTGCTCGGTCGGACGAGCGCGACGCCCGCGCGCGACCTCGTAGGCGTGCGCGTGCTCGTGACCGCGGGCCCCACGTACGAGGACATCGATCCGGTCCGTTTCATCGGCAATCGCTCGAGCGGCAAGATGGGCTTCGCGGTGGCGGAGCGGGCGAGCGCGCGCGGAGCCCACGTCGTGCTCGTCGTCGGTCCGGCGACCGCACGCATGCCCGAGGTGGCGAGCATCGTCCGCGTGCGCTCCGCCCTCGAGATGAACGACGCCGTCCGCGAGCACGCCGACGCGAGCGACGTCGTGGTGATGGCCGCAGCCGTCGCCGACTACCGTCCGCGCACGCGGCACGACACGAAGCTGAAGAAGCCGGCCACCCACGCGAAGCCCTCGGACCCTGCGAGCGCCGACGACGAGCTGGGCATCGCGCTCGTGCGAAACCCGGACATCCTGGCGGGCCTCGGTCACGCGCGCGGCTCGGCGAGCCGACCCGTGCTGGTCGGCTTCGCGGTGGACAGCGGCGACCTCGTCCCCTACGCGCGCGACAAGCTCGTGCGCAAGAAGGTCGACCTCGTGGTGGCCAATCGCGCCGACATCGCGTTCGAGGGCGACGAGAGCGAGGTCGTGCTCGTCGATGCGACGAGCGAGCACCCTGTCGGGCCCGCGCAGAAGACACTGATCGCGGACGCGATCCTCGACCGCATCGC
>JADZFZ010000986.1 GCA_020854145.1 Deltaproteobacteria bacterium
CGTGTCGCGCCTGTACGTCAGCCGCGGCCTCGGATTCGCCGGGGTGCCCTACCGCCTCGACTGCCCCACCGAGATCACGGTGCACGCGCTCCGGTCTGCGAGCGCAGCGATGGCTCGCTGATCGCGCCGCTGCGCGTCACCCCGTGCAGGGCACCTCGCCGAAGGTCACCGTCGCGGTGGCCTCGCCGATGCCCGCCAGGGTCACGTGCACCTCGAGCGTGAAGGGCCCCGGACGACAAAAGTCTCCACCGACGATCTCGAACATCGAGAGCGACTCTCCACAGTGCAGCACGAGCGGGCGCATCGACACCGGCTGCGGCTCGCCTGCGTCCGCCGTCAGCACGGTCGACATCGACACGCACGCGGGCACGTCCTCGCCGGCGACGCGCACGCGGAACGCGATCATCGGCGCTCCCTGGCCGCCGACGATGAGCTCGATCGGCTCGCCATCGCGGAACGGCCGAAACGCCCCTGCGCCGGGCGGGCCAATCTCCACCGTCGCCGGCATCGACCCCTCGAACGGCGTGCGGCAACCCTCCGCGAGCGGACCGACGGGGCACACGCCGCCGGGCGGAGGCATGCAGTCGTTCGTGCCCATCCAGAGGCCGTCCGTGCAGACGTACGTCCAGGTCGTCGTCCCGTCGGGATCGGGATACGTGCACGAGTCGGCGAGATCACACGCGGCGCTGGAGAACGGCTGGTCGGCGGGGCACTCGGTGTCGGCGATCGTGCACGTCTGCGGACCGGCGTCCGGGCGCGGACCCGTGTCGGGCATCGACGTGTCGCCTGTCGCCGTGTCGGTGGTCCCACCATCGTCGGGGGTCGTGCCGTCGTCGTCACCACAGGCCGCGAGCGCGACGACGAAGGCGCAGGCAAAGAGAAGGTGTGGGCGCATGGCGCGAGGTTGCGCGTTTCGCGCGCCGTGGTCGAGCCCCGTCCGAGGATTGCGATAGTGTCGCGGCATGCTCGGGATTCTCCATCGCGACGTGCTGCGGCGGCTGGTGGACGATCGGACCTTCGAGCGCGGGCAGACCTACGCCGCGCAGGGACGCGTGACCGATCTCGTCCGGCAGGAGCGATCGCTCTCGGCGGTCGTGAGGGGCACGACCGACTACCGCGTGTCCATCCACGCCAAGGGCGATCAGCTCGCGTACTCGTGCACCTGCCCGGTGGGCGCCGAGGGAGCGTTCTGCAAGCACGCCGTCGCCGTCGTGCTCGCGTGGGTGGCGGAGGTCGCGCCGGACGCGTTGCCCGCGAAGGGTGACGTGATCGAGCCGCCACCGCGCGCCGAGATCGAAGCGCTCGCACGTCGCTCGGAAGCGCTGTCGCGCGAGGACGCGATCAAGATCCTGCTCGACGAGGCCGCCACCGACGGCGCGTTGTGCCGGCGGCTCGCACGGCGGTTCCCCGGAGCCGTCGATTGACCGGTGGCCTGCTACGGTCCGGGCCGATGAGCACTCCCGTCCCTCCGCTCGACGACTTGCACGCTCTTCTGCCCGACACCGTTCGGCGCGTCGTCGAGCGCGAGACTCCCATCCCCACGATCGCCGAGCGCGCCAAGGCGTTGGCGGCTGCGCATCCCGAGCTCGTGCGCGCGGACATCGGACAGATCGCCGGCGTCGATGCGTCGATCGAGGTCCTCTATGGTCCGCCGGTCGGGCTCGAGCCGCTGCGCGCCGCGCTCGCCGAGACGTGGAGTCGCGTGTTCGGCGGCAGCGGCGAGATCAGCTCGCCGATCGGGGCGCGCAACGTGACCGTGTGCTCCGGTGCGGCCGAGGGGCTGTCGCTGCTCTTTCGCTGCTTCGGGAGCGGCAGGGTGGTCGGTCTGCCGCGCGGCCACTGGGAGAACTATCTCAACGGCGTCGATCTCGCGGGCGGCCGCTCGGTGATCGTCGAGTTCTTCGACGCGCGCGGGGCGCTCGATGCCGAAGGGCTCGCACGACGGATCCGCGAGGAGAAGATCGCGGCGCTCGTCGCGAACTTCCCGTGCAACCCGACGGGCGCGGTGCTCGACCACGAGGAAGCGGCGCGTCTCGCGGCGGTCGCGCGCGACACCGGCGTGGTGATCATCGCGGACGAGGTGTATGCGCGTCTCCGGTACGACGGCGTCGCGCCCGTCTCGCTGGTCGCTCACGCGCCGGGTCACGCGGTCGCGATCGGCTCGGCGTCCAAGGAGTACCTGCTGCCGGGTGCGCGCGTGGGCTACGTCGTGTCCGCGCGCGCGCAGCTGACGGACATCGTCTTGCGGAGGCTCGTGCGTGCGAACACCGCGAGCCCCAACGTGCTCGGGCAGCAGCGGTTGCTCGATCTGCTGCAGCGCGATCTGGTCGACCTGCGAGCCGGGCGCGACGCGGCTTTGCTCGGCAGGGTGCGCGACGAGATGCGGCGCCGGCGCGACGCGCTCGTCACCGTGCTGGCGCGACATGGGATGGAGCCGGTCGGGCGCGCGCACAGGAAGCCCGAAGGCACGATCTTCCTCATGGCGTCGGTGCCGGCGTGGTTTCGTGGCTCCGACGAGGACTTCGCGAAGACGGCGCTCGAGCGATGCATCGTCAGCGTGATCCCCGGTGCGGCGTTCGGCCTGCCGGGAGCGGTCCGCTTGTCGTACGGAACGATGACGCCGCCCGACTGCGAACGGCTCGACACGAACCTCACCCGGTTGCAGGCGTCGATCGTGACCGAGCCGTCGCCCGCCGCCTCCTGACGCGCGCGAGCGCGGCCACGAGCACGAGCGTCCCGACGACCGCATCGCCCCCACCCGCGCGCCTGGCCGCGCGGCGACCCGCGATGGCGCACCCTCCTTCGCTCTCGCCGCCTCCGTCGCCCGGGCCAGGGACGGGAGCGCCCGCGTCGGGCTCTCCGATCGGATACGGGCCGACGTCGAGCGTGCGCGGCGGCACCGGGCACGTCTCCTCGCCGTCTCCTTCGTCGAGCAAGAGCGAGCACCAGTTCTCGTCGCGCGATGCGAGCACGTCGCACAGCACGCATCCCGAGCGGTAGCCGTCCATCGAGGCGCGCACGACGTAGTAGTCCCGGATGGGGACGCGGACCTCGAAATAGGCGCCCTCGTTCAGCGCCGGCGGCTCGCCCACCGCACGACCATCGAGCGTCTCGACGGAGACGGACGCTTCCGGCAGCGGTGTCCCGTCGCGCGTCTCGACCACGCCGACGAGCCTGCGCGTCTGGCCGCTCGCGACGTCGAGCAGCGCCAGGTGCACCGCAGCGACGCGCGGCGCGCCGTCGCTCGAGGGCACGGCGTCGGGCGCGTCCGAGAGCCACAACGCGCTCGTCGCGCCGCTCGCCGTCGCGAACGCGCGCCACGCACCCGCGCCACGCAGCAGCGACGCGAGCTCCGGCTCGGTCGCGCCCAGGCTGCGCTCGGTCCAGCCCTCGACGACGACGAGCACGAGGCTGCGCGCGTCTTCGCTCAGGCCGACGCCGGTGCGCGGCGCGTGCTCGCACCCCCGTCCGATGCAGGCGCCCAGCGCCGTGCCGTCACGAACGAGCAGGCGGCCGCCCGAGATGGCGCTGCGCATCCAGGGCTCGTGGGGAACGAGACGCTCTTCCTCGAACACGCCCGCGATGTTCTGCATGCCGGCCGCGAGCACGCTGTGCGCCGCGTCGTCGACGGTCTCGCTCCACGGCTCGGCCTCGGCGACGGTGAGCCCTTCGGGGTGCATCTCTGCGAGCTCGAACGGCCCGCCGGACACGATGGCCACCGCGTTGTCGATCCCTGCGGAGTCGCGCCAGTCGATCGGCGTCAGCCCGCGCCCTGCGGCGCGCGTGACGCGAAGCCCCAGGTCGGCGTGCGAGAGGTCGGCGCGCAGGACGGTCCAGTGCCGCGGCGTACCGTCCGAGCACGAAGAGACGACGATGGCGCCACCGAGATCCCGCTCGGTGCAATCGGCCCGTGCGCGGCCCGCGTCCACGAGCAGCACGATCCCGGCGACGACGGACGACGCGAGCCACGACGCGCTACGACGACGCCAGCGACGCATCCGGCCGAGACGTTAGCGGCTCCCGGAGGCCGGTGCTAACAGACCGCGCGCATGGAACCGGGGCGTCTACGCGCGTTGCTCGAGCGAGTTCGCGCCGGTGAGACCGAGGTCGAGCACGCGATGGGCGAGCTCCGTGACCTGCCGTTCCGCGACCTCGGTTACGCGCAGGTCGACCATCACCGAGCCCTGCGCGTCGGCGCGCCGGAGGTGATCTTCGGCGACGGCAAGACCGCCGACGAGGTGGCGGGCATCGCCGCGGAGCTCGCTCGCGCAGGATCGAACGTGCTCGTCACACGGTTGGATGCCGCGAAGGTTCCGCTGCTGGAAGCCACGTTGCCCGGCATCGTGTACGCAGCGCGCTCGCGAACCGCGCGCTACGTGCAGCGTCCCATCGAGAAGCTCGGACGCGGAACGATCGTGATCGTGAGCGCGGGGACGAGCGACGCGCCCGTGGCCGAAGAGGCGACGGTCACCGCCGAGATGATGGGCAACGAGGTCGAGCGCATCGACGATGCCGGAGTCGCCGGGATCCATCGGTTGCTGCACAGGCGAGAGCGCTTGATGCAGGCCTCGGTGGTGGTCGCCGTGGCCGGCATGGAGGGCGCGTTGCCGAGCGTGGTCGGCGGGCTCGTGGGCGTGCCCGTGATCGCGGTGCCGACGAGCGTGGGCTACGGCGCGAGCTTCGGCGGGCTCGCGGCGCTCTTGGCGATGCTGAATGGATGCGCTGCGGGCGTGACCGTCGTGAACATCGACAACGGCTTCGGGGCCGGGTACGCGGCGGCACTGATGAATCGCGTGAGCCCGCCCGCGACGACGGGAGCGACCCGATGAGCACCCGCGACGACGACCCCCGCCGCGATCCTGACGGCGGGACGGAGCGCGCGGGCGAGCGCGCGCACGACGACGCGAACGTGTACGTCGCAGAGCGCGTCTCTCGCGTGGTCGAGCCGCCTCCCCTCGTCGCCGTCGTCCACACCCATCCGCACGACCACGGCCACCACGACGCCCAGCCGCACGACCACGCCCATCCGCACGACCACGCCCATCCGCACGACCACGCCCATCCGCACGACCACGCCCATCCGCACGACCACGCCCATCCGCACGACCACGCCCATC
>JADZFZ010000987.1 GCA_020854145.1 Deltaproteobacteria bacterium
ACGGGATGGACGCAGAAGTGGTTCGCGATGGGGACGATCAGCGGGACGACGACGACGATGGCCGAGAAGATGTCCATCAACATCCCGACCACGAGCAGGAACAGGTTCAGGACGAGCAGGAACATGAACTGCGACGTGATCAACGACTCCATCTTGTCGAGGATCCACGCAGGCACCTCGGCCTGGATCAGGAACGAGGTGAAGCCGAGCGCGCAGGCGAGGATCGCGAGGATGGCGCCCACCATCGTCATCGACTCGCGCACGATGCGCGGCACGTCGCGACGGACCGAGAGGTCTTTGTAGACGAAGCACTGCACGACGAGCACGTAGACGGCCGTGAACGCGCTCGCCTCGTGGATGCGAAGGCCGCCGAGGAGGCCCGCGACGAGCGCGACGGGCAGCAGCAGCTCCCATTTCGCCATCCAGATCGCGCGACCCGCGGCGCGCAGATCGAACTTGGTCGACGGCACCTTGGAGCGGCGCGCCAGGACCAGCGAGTAGAGGAAGAGGGCGGCGACCGTGACGAGGCCCGGGACCACGCCGGCGAGGAACAGCGGGTCGACGTCGATGTTGGCGACGACCGCATAGAGGATGATCGGCAGGCTCGGGGGGAACAGCAGACCGAGCGACCCGCCGGTCGTCACGAGACCGAGCGAGAAGCTCTTCGGGTAGCGATCGGAGAGCAACGCCGGATAGAGCAGGCCGCCGACCGCGACGATGGTGATGCCGCTGCCGCCGGTGAAGGTCGTGAAGAACGCGCTCGCCGCGAGGGCCACCATCGCGAGGCCGCCGGGGAGCCAGCCGAAGACGGCGCGTGAGACTTCCACGAGCCGTTTGGGCGTCCCGCTCTCGGCCATCAGGTAGCCGGCGAACGTGAACAGCGGGATCGTCACGAGCGTCGGCGAGTTGGCGAACTTGTCGCCGAACACGTCGATCGCGACGCCCGTCGTATCGAGACCGCCCGACGAGAAGAGCTCGAGCGCCGCGCCGCCGAAGACGGCGAACAGCGGTGCGCCGAGAACGGCGAAGACGAGCACGATGACGAGGGCGAAGGTCATCGGCCTTTGCCCTTCCTCTTCTTGGCCCGAGGGATCTTGTCGGTGGGCTCCTCGGAAGGACGCTTGGGTCGCGGGGGCTCCGGCTCTGGAGCGCTCGGCTTCGAATCGGTCCCGCCAGAGCGCGGAGGTGGCGGGTTTTCACCTTTGGGGATGGGCGGCTTGGGCAGAACGGAGGCCGGTAGCTCGTTGCGGATCGCCATCACGACGTTCGCGATCCCTCGGCCGAGTGATCGCAGGGCCATGAAGACGAACATCACGGGGACGACGAGCTGGTAGGCCGCGGCCGAGTTGCCCAGCGGTTTCCCCTCTTTCGAGACGACGCCGAGCGCAGTCAGGCCACTTCGGATGGGGCAGAAGATGATCGGACGGTGGGCGTGCGCATCCGCCAGGGCGCGGTCGGCCGCGTCGCAGACGTGGACCATCTGCGTGCCTGCGAAGATCTCGAAGTCGGCGTCGGTCGGCTGCGACACGATCGCGCGATAGAACGCGGTCGCGAGCCAGACACCGATGACGGCCGTGAAGAGAAGCACGAGGCCGTGCATGGCGACGCGGATGCGCGGCGGGACGACCTTGGAGAGCGCGTCGATCGCGATGTGCTTCTCGACGTGGCTCGCCAGCGAGGCTCCGAGGAACGCGACCCACACGGTGCCGAGCTGCAGGAAATCGTCGATCCAGCCGAAGTGCGTCAGCAGCGACGTCGCGAGCTCGATGTGCGCCTGGCTCAGGTTGCGGAGCGCCGCTTGGACCGCGGCGAACAGCACCATCGCGACGAGGATGACCGTGAGCAGGGCCGCTTCACCGCGAGCCACGCCGTCGTCGAATCGACGGAGCCATCCGAGCAGGCCCGTCGTGGGTCCTTGGGACGGCGGCGCGGCTGCGGTCTGGCTCACCGACGGCGGGCTTCTGCGGCCAGGGTCTCGACGCGGCTCAGGAGAGCCGGCGGGTAGAGCCGTCCGGCGAGGCGCTGGCGGGTCTGCTGCGCTGCGCGCTCCCACTCGGCCTGGGTCGAGGTCAGGTCGGTGACCGTGAGCCGACCCCGGAGCGTGGTGAAGGCCGCGTCGTCCTCACGGCGGATCGTGCGGACGAGCGTGGCGTGCGCCTGCGCCGACGTCTCCATGAGGGCGGTCTGCATGTCGGCAGGCAACGCGTCGAAGACGCTCTTGCGCATGACGGTCGCGCCGACGAGCACGGTGTCGCTCTGCTGCGTGACGTGCGTGACGCGGCCCGCCCACTGGAGCTGCACGGCCGCGAGCGCGGAGGCCGTCACGGTGTCGATGATGCGCGTCTGCATGGATGGCAGCACCTCGGGCACGCCGAGGCGCACCGGCGTCGCGCCGACGACCTCCATGAAGGCCTGCGAGATCGGGTCGTCGCGCCACACCCACGGTCGCACGTTGCGGAAGTCCGAGGGGCGCGTGATGGGTCGGTTCGAGAAGACGCGCGCCATCCCTACGTCGCCCCAGCCGAGGAACTTGTAGCCCGCCTGCTCGAACTGCGCGGACAGCTCCTGCGTGAGGCGCTCGCGCACGTAGTCGATGTCCTGGTAGCGGCGGAAGAGGCCGGGCACTTGGAGCACGAGCACGGGTCGAACGATCTGGCCCAGGCCGACCGAGGTGATCGCCCCACCGTCGAGCTGGCCGTTGCCCATCTTGCGGACGACGTCGCGCTCGTCGCCTTGCACGCCGCCTGGGTAGAAGCGCAGCGAGAGCTGCTTGTTGGTGCGCTGCTTGAGCGTGCGATCCCACGCGTTGAAGACGCGCATCCAGCTCGAGCCGCGCGGTGCGAGCGTGGCGATGCGGATGACGGTGGGCTGCGGTGCCGGCGGTGTCTGTGCGACTGCGCCGTGCCCGACGACTGCGGCGAGCGCACCGAACGACGCGACGAGCGCCGTGGCCGCGATGCGCCGTGCCCTGCTGCCCCGTACGAAGATCCTTCCCGATGCCATGATCACTCCTCGTTTCGATGGACGCCCCGGCCTACGACGCTGGCGGCGAACCGCGGATTCACACGATCTGCCGAGCTACTGGAGCACTCGTTCGTCGATCTGCCGGAGGTAGCGCGCGGCCCGGCGCTGCGCGACGCGGTTGGCGAGGCGCGACGACGGCTCGTCGACGCGGCTGTCGATGACCTCGCGGAGCAGCTGCTCGAAGAGCTGGCGATTGCCCTGCGAGGCCGCGTACGTCGTCGCGTACTGCAGCTGGACCAACAAGGTCCGGCGACGGGTGATCTGCAAGGCGCGCTCGAAGTGCTGCCGCGAGAGCGCGGGGTTGCCGCCCACGGCCTCGCCGAACTCGCCGTAGATCGAGCCGAGCAGGACGTGGCCGCCCGCGTGGTAGTAGCGCTCGTCGAGCTCGACCGAGCGCTGCACGAGGGCACGCGCGTAGGGGAACTCGACCGCGGCGGAGACGTCGTCGCGGTTGATGTTGATGCGCGCGCCGATCGCGTAGCCGGCCCAGAAGAGGATCGCTGCGTCCTCCTCGTCGTCGAACTCCTCGCGCAGCCACCGCACGAAGGGACCTTCGCCGCCGCGCATCGCCTCGTCGAGACCGTCGTCCTGCAGGCGAAGCGCGTAGAGCGCGACCGCGCGACCCCGCGAGTAGAGCTGGATGGCACGTCGTCGCTGGTGCTCTTCCTCGGCCGTATCGCCGCGCTCGGCCGCGGCCTCCATGCGTTCCTCGACGAATGCGAACGCGAAGGCGACGTAGGCCCGCACGAGCTGCAAGAGCAGGTCTTCGTGCGTCGGCTTGAGGCGCCGGATACCCTCGAGCTGCACGATGGCCGCGGCCGCAGCCATCTCGGCCGTATCGAGCTCGAAGAACTCGTCGAAGCCTGGGGATGCGGCCACGAAGACGTCGGCCGTCGTGCCTGCCGCGATGCTCACGCAACCAGACAGCGGGGCTGCCGCGACCAGCGCCGCGAGCACGGGAGCGACTGCCGCACTGAAGTGGCGGCGGGGGCGCGAGCACACCACCCCCCTCAGGATCCAGAAACGCCTCAAGGCACCCTCCAGCCGTCGGCAGAGATAGAGCTGCTGCGCCGAGCGGTGCCGGATCAGGCCCGAGAAACGGCCTCCATGTCAACGGTGGCCTGCCCGAAGGTGGTCCGAGGGTCAGTAGCCCTTCGGCAGAGCCTCGAGGTCCACGGAATCGAGCGCGAATCGGATGAGGGCGCTCCGGGACATCTTGCGGTGTCCCCGTTCCTTGAGGGCGCGGACCTTCGCGTCGAGTCGCTCGAGATCCTCGCGGTAGAGGCTGATGCAGATGACGTCGTAGTGCTCGGGGCGCTCGACGGGTCGGGGTGCGCGCCGACGTCTCGTGCCGCTCGGTGGTCCGGCGGCGGCGGCCGGCTGGAAGAAGGCGCCACGGAGGACGCCGTCCACCTCGTCGCCGTCGAGCACGGCGGAGAACGCGGCGGTTCGTTGGTCGTCCATGGGTCTCCTTCGGTTCGTTCAGGCGTGCGCGTGCGCGTGTGCGGTACGTGGAACGCCGAGGTCGAGGTCGACAGCGAGCGCAGGAGCGCGGTCTTGGTCGAGCGTCGAGCCGTCGCTGACGATCGCCTCCACGACTGCGCGGTAGTCCTCGGCCGCGTGCGAGGTGGGCGCGTACTCGAAGATGGTCTGCCTCGCGCTCGGGGCCTCGCGCAGCTTCGTGTTGACGCGGATCGGCGCGAGGCATCGCTGGCCGAAGTGGCCGCGCAGCGTCTCGACCGACTCTCGCGCGATCTTGTTGCGCGAGTCGTAGAAGGTCGGCAGGGCGCCCAGGATCCGGACGGGGTGCTTGAGGACCTGGTTGACGTTGCGGATCGTCCGCAGCACCTGCCGAACGCCGACGAGCGAGAGGTAGTCGCACGAGGCGGGCACGAGCACCGCGTCCGCGAACACGAGCGCGTTCTGGTTGAGCAGCGAGAGCGACGGCGAGCAGTCGACCACGATGACGTCGTAGCGATCGTCGGCGGCGCCCGCGCGCGGCGGCGCGTCGCAGCTCGCCATGCGATCGCGAAGGACGCGGTCGCGGGCCGGGCGGCTCGCGAGGTAGAGCTCGGCGGCGGCGAGCGTCTCGTTGCTCGTCAGGACCTCGAGGTTGGACCGCACGGGGATGGCCGCATCGCGAGGGTCTACGCCCAGGACGAGCACGTGATAGAGGGTGCGTTCGCCGCGCACGCCGAGAGAGACACCGACGTTGCCCTGCGCGTCGCAGTCGACGAGCAGCACGCGCAGGCCGCGCTCGGCGAGGCCGGCTGCGACGTTGACGGCCGTCGTGGTCTTGCCGGTGCCGCCCTTGTGATTGAAGACCGCGATACGTCGCGGAGGTCGTCCCGGAGACGACGAGGTCGACGCGGTCGAGGTCGCGCGCGTCGCGTCGCGCTCGCGGCACGCGAGGCTGCAGAAATAGCGCGTGCCGAGGTCGTCGGTGATCGCTTGCAGCGCGAGCTGGAGCTCGAACGCGGTGCCGCAGACCGTGCACCGGCAACCGTCGGACGCGACGAGCTTCCGCTGGCAGGTCTGCGAGCACACGTACGACATCCGGTCGCCGTGGTGCTGAACCTGGTAACGGAAGACGACGTCGAACGAGCGGCTGCACACGGTACAGCTGCCGCGGACGGCGGTCGGAGAGGTCATGGGCGGCCCATACAGGAGCCGAGGGCCGGCGGTCAAAAAACAGGCGGACGGATCGTGGTGGCGATCGGTGGGGCCACGACGGATCGCCTGACGGCGCGATCCGGGGACGACGGATCGCCGACGGATCGCCTTTCGGTCAGCGGGCGCCGGGAGAGGAGAGGAAGTCGGTCGGGTCGCGGAGCAGGTGCGCGGCCGCCTCGACGTACGCGCTGATCGCGGCGTCGCTGATGGTGGATCCGGTCTCCACGATCTGGCGACACGTCATCTCGATCTCGACGAATCTCTCCAATTTCTCGGCAAATTCTTCTCGGCTCAAGCGTTTGACCAGCCAGCGCCGATGTTTGACGTAGCCACCCGGTTGTTGGGTCGGGAACAGGCGATCGAACCGCGCGAGGTAGGCGGTGTACGCGGTGTCGAGATCCTCCGAGGGCGGCTCGGCCATCGCCGCGAGGATAGCCCAAAGCTTGCGTCGGCGATCGCACCATGCGAGACGGGTTCTCGTGCAGCGCCTAACAAACGTCGGTCGGTGGGATCAGATCCGGCGGCGTCACCCCGATGCGTGGGTGCTCGTGCGGGATCTGGGCGAGAGCCTGGTCGAGATCGTGTGCTCGTCGCGCGATGGTGCGGACTTCGATCGCCACGCGCACGAGGTGCTCGCGACGTGTCCGGGGAGCTATCGCATCGCGTTCACGGGGCTCGAGCCACGCGTCGATGGCCCCGTGCTCGCGGTGCTCGACGGCGGCAGGTAGCTCGTCGTCACGCGCCCGAGATGGGTCGCCCCCCGAGCACGACGTGCGACGCATGGACGTCACCTAGCCAGTAGGGCAGGGCGCGTGCGTCCGCGTGCGGGAAGACCGCGAGGTCGGCGAGGGCGCCGGGTCGCAATGCGCCCCGGTCGGGAAGACCTGCCGCGCGCGCCGCTTCGATCGTGACGCCGAGCAGCGCTTCTTCGAGCGTCAGACCCGCGTCGCGGACGGCGAGCGCTGCGCACAGCCACGGGTCGGTGGTCGGGCTCGTGCCGGGGTTGCAGTCGGTCGCGATGGCCATCGCCAGCCCAGCAGCCCGGAATCGACTCGCGTCGGGCGGCGTCTGCCGGAGCGTTCGCCACGCGCCTGGCAGCAGGACTCCCACGACGCCGGCGCGGCTCATCGCGGCGAGGCCGGTATCGGTCAGCGCCTCGAGGTGATCGGCCGACAGGGCGCCGAGCTCCGCTGCCAGCTCGCCCCCTCCGAGATCGCGGAACTGCCCCGCGTGCAGGCGAAGCGCGAGCCCGGCGTGTCGTGCGGTCGAGAGGATGCGGCGGGCCTCGTCGTGATCGAAGGCACCTTCGTCGAGGTACACGTCGCACGCATCGGCGAGCCCCTCGGACGCGACCGCCGGGATCATGCGCTCGCAGATCTCGTCGACGTAGCGCGCACGGTCGCTGCGATGCTCCGCGGGCACCACGTGCGCGCCGAGGAACGTCGTCGTCGTGCGCACGATGCCGCCGTACGCGGGAGGTGTGCCTTCTCGCTCCGGATGCGCACCGATCTCGCCCAGCCGACGGCCGACACGGAGGCAGCGGAGCTCCGCTTCGAGCTCGAGGCCGTAGCCGCTCTTGCACTCGACCGTGGTGACGCCGTGCGAGCGCAGACGCAGCGCGCGCTCGGATGCGAGCGCCAGCAGGGCTTCCTCGGTCGCAGCGCGCGTCGCGCGGACGCTCGACATGATCCCGCCGCCGGACGCGGCGATGCTCTGGTAGCTCTCGCCGGCCATCTTGCGCGCGAACTCGGTGGAGCGATCACCGGCGAACACGAGGTGCGTGTGGCAATCGACGAGCCCCGGCAGCACCGCGCCTCCGCGTGCGTCGATACGCGCTGCGTCGGGGCCGAGAACGACCGAGTCGCCCAGCTCGCGTTCGGGGCCTACCCACACGATCCGGCCGGAATGTGCGGCCACGGCACCCTTCGGGATCCGCCCCAAGCGTGCCTCGGCGCCCCCGGCTCCGGTCGTCCCGAGTGGTGTGGACGGGCCCGCCATCGTGAGCACCTCGGAGGCTCCGACGACGACGAGATCGGCGACGAGCGTCATCGCGGTCTGGCGTGGTGCGGAACGTGGACGCCTTTCTCGCGCGCGCACGCGATGGCGTCTTCGTAGCCCGCGTCCGCGTGGCGGATGACGCCCATGCCGGGATCCGTGGTCAGCACGCGCTCGAGGCAACGCTCGGCGCGTTCGCTTCCGTCGGCGACCACGACCATCCCGGCGTGCAACGAGTAGCCGATGCCCACGCCTCCGCCGTGATGGAAGCTGACCCACGTGGCGCCGGCCGCCGTGTTGACGAGCGCGTTGAGCAGCGGCCAGTCGGCGATCGCGTCGGAGCCGTCGCGCATCGCTTCGGTCTCGCGGTTGGGCGACGCGACGGAGCCGCAATCGAGGTGGTCGCGCCCGATGACGATGGGCGCCTTGACCTTGCCCGTGCGCACCAGGTCGTTGAACACCCGTCCGACCTTCGCGCGCTGACCGTAGCCGAGCCAGCAGATCCGAGCCGGCAGGCCCTGGAAGTGGACTCGCTCCGACGCGAGGTCGATCCACCTGCGCAGGTCGGGTTGGTCGGGGATGCACTCGAGCAGCGCGCGATCGGTGGCCGCGATGTCGGCGGGATCGCCGCTGAGGGCGACCCATCGGAAGGGCCCGTATCCGCGGCAGAAGAGCGGCCGGATGTACGCGGGCACGAACCCCACGATGTCGAACGCGCGGCTCTCGCCGGCACGCTCCGCGCCCGCGCGGATGTTGTTGCCGTAATCGAAGACCTCCACGCCCGCGTCCTTCATCGCGAGCATCGCGGTGACCTCCAGGGCCATGCTCTCGAACGCGCGTTTCACGTAGGTCTCCGGATCGCTCGCGCGCAGCTCGGCCGCGTCGCCGAGGGAGAGGCCGCGCGGCACGTAGCCGTTGAGCGGATCGTGGGCGCTCGTCTGCTCCGTGCAGAGATCGGGGAGCTCGCCACGCCGGACGAGCTCCGGGTAGACGTCGGCCGCGTTGCCGAGCAGGCCGATCGATCGCGGACGACCTTGGTCGACCGAACGTCGGAGCGAGGCGAGCGCCGAGTCGAGGTCCGTCGCGCGCTCGTCGAGGTAGCCGGTCGCGAGACGCTTCTCGATGCGTGCGGGATCGACCTCGACGCCGAGGAAGGAGAGGCCCGCCATGGTCGCGGCCAGGGGCTGCGCGCCGCCCATGCCCCCGAGCCCTGCGGACAGGCACCACGGAGTGCCCGTCTTCCCGGTGCGTTCTGCGTGGGCGTTGCGCGCGGCGACGAAGGTCTCGTAGGTGCCCTGCAGGATCCCCTGCGTGCCGATGTAGATCCACGAGCCGGCCGTCATCTGTCCGAACATCGTCAGCCCGAGCGCCTCGAGACGACGGAACTCGTCGAACGTCGCCCAGCGACCGACGAGGTTGGAGTTCGCGATCAGGACGCGCGGCGCGTCTTCGTGCGTACGGAAGCGGCCGACCGCCTTGCCCGATTGCACGAGCAGCGTCTCGTCCGCGCGCAGGTCCGTCAGCTCGCGCACGATCACGTCGAACGCGTCCCACGAGCGCGCGGCCTTACCCGTGCCGCCGTAGACGACGAGATCGGCGGGGCGTTCGGCGACGTCGGGGTCGAGGTTGTTCATGAGCATGCGGAGCGCGGCCTCCTGGGGCCAGCCGCGACACGTCAACGTGGTGCCGCGGGCTGCGCGCACGGTGCGAGCGGCGGAGCCGATGTCGGTCATGCGCGCAAGGTAGTCGCAGCGGCTCGTGGTTTCGAGCGGGTCGGGCGACCTTCGTGTAAGCTCGGGAGCGTGGGGTCGCGCGGTAGCTCGCAGCGTCTCGCACGTGCGGTCGTGCTCGCATGTGGTGGGAGCGCCCTGTTTCTGGGCGGATGCGGGCTCGTGCTGGACTTCGATCCCGAGCCGGCCGGAACGACGATCGACGCGAGCGCGCCGCGGATCGATGCGTCGGAAGGCCGAGACGCGCGCCCGATGGACGGTGGCCGCGCGGACGACGGCACCGGCTCCGACGGTGACGCGCCGGACCGGGATGCTCCGGAAGCGGACGCCGAGGTCCGCGACGCAGGCGACGGTGGCGCGGATGCCGAGGCGGATGCGGGACCGACCTTCGTGTGCGCGGATCCGGAAGGTCTCGGAGCGTGCAGCGGCGAGACGTGTGACGACTTCGGGTGCGGCCCGGTGACGGGGGACCGTTGTCGTGGCGGCGTGTGCGTCTGCGGCGACGGGGACGCTGCCCCGTGTCGAACCGATCGTCACGAGGTCTGCGGGGACGGAGTCGGTTCACGCGCGTGCACGTGCGAGCCCGACTGGGCGGATTGCGTTGCGGCGGAGCCGGGCTGCGAGACGAACGTGATGGCCGACGCGGACCACTGCGGTGGCTGCGGCAACGCGTGCGACGGCGGCGAGGCGTGCGTCTTCGGCGCGTGCCGCGCGTGTGGATCCGACGCGGACTGTGGAGACGCCGACGGGCTCGCGTGCACGACGCCGCGATGTGATCCCACGGGCGAGTGCAAGGAGGAGCTCGCCGCCGGGGCCTGCGTGATCGACGGCGCGTGCGTGGGGGAGAACGCGATCGACCCGGACGACGCGTGCGGCGTGTGTGATCCAGGACGCGAGACGCGCGATTGGTCGCCTGCGGTCGGCGCACCGTGTGACGACGGCGATGCGTGCACGATCAACGACGCGTGCGATGCGAGCGGCAGCTGCTCGGTGAGCGAGCCGCTCGAGTGTGCGCCGGGCGACGCATGTCACGACGTTCGGTGCGATCCCGCGTTGGGCTGCACGAGCGAGCTGCGGTCCGGCTTCTGCTTCATCGGCGGCAGCTGCGTGACCCGCGGGACCCCGCTCGCAGGCGGGTTCCCCTGCATCTTGTGCGAACCGGACGTGGACCCGTTCGCATACACGTCGCTGTTCGGCGGAGAGCCGTGCGACGACGGGGTGCCCTGCACCGAGTCGAGCTGTGGAGCCGGCAGCACATGCGTCGTCACGCGGACGACCGGGTGTCCGTTCGGCGGAACGTGCTTGGCTGCGGGCTCGACCGATCCCGGCAACATGTGCCGCACGTGCTCCACGACGTCGGGGCGACTCGATTGGGTGCGCCGGCCAACCGGTTCGAGCTGCGAGCCGATGGTGGATCCGACGTGTCTCTTCGGGGGGTTCTGCACGAGCAGCGGCGACTGCGTGCCGGTGTTGTGTGGACCAGGCGCGCCGCCGTCGTTGGGGCTGTCCTGCGAGGGAGGGGACAACTGTCACTGCGTCGTGGGTCGACACGACTGCGATGGTCGGGTCGACAACGGATGCGAGTGTGTCGGCACGGCGTGCGGGTCGTGCGTCGTCATGACGGGGTAGGAGCCATGAGAGCCTTCGCTGCGTTCCTGTCGATCTTCGCGGCGTCGTGTGGGCTCGTGCTGGACTTCGATCCAGAGGAGCGGCGCGCCTTCGACACGGGCGTCGTCCCACCGCCCGACCTGGATGGGGGCTCGGCGGACGCACGGCGCGATGCGCGCCGAGACGGCCGGCCCGATACGGACATGGACGCGCCCGATGCGGAGGTCGACGCGGATGTGCCGCCGGAGGACATGGGGCCCGATCCCGACGCGGGCTGCTCGTGCGACGAGACGACCTCGAGCGGATGCGTGAGTGGTGCTTGTGTCTGTGGATCCGGGCCCGCGTGTGGGGGACGGGAGATCTGTTGCGCCGGGGACGGGATGATCGCGGAGTGCGTCGATCCCAAGAACGACGACCTGAACTGCGGCGGGTGCGGGATCGCCTGCGCGGCCAACGCCCGCTGCGACGAGGGCGTCTGCATCTGCGACGATGGCTTCGCCGATTGCGACGGCGAGCCCGGATGCGAAGCCGATCTCGCGGGCGATCCGCTGCACTGCGGCGACTGCGGGGTGGCGTGTGATCCGGTCGCGCCGTCGTGCTCGGCAGGCGAGTGCGTCAGCTGCACGGGCGACGCCGACTGCGCTGGAAGCTCGCTCGACTGCCTCTTGCCTGCGGCGTGCGACGCGTCCACGGGCGTGTGCATACCCGGATCGATCGAGGACGGTGCGTGCCTCGTCGACGGCGAGTGCTTCGGTGGTGGCGACCGGAACCCCGCAGCGCCCTGTCTCGTGTGCAACCCGGACGTCGACCCGTTCACGTGGACACCCGACCAAGGGCAGAGCTGCGACGACGGGCGCAGCTGCACCCACGAGGACACGTGCGACCCGAGCGGCGCGTGCGTCGGGATCGCGGATCCCTGCGACGACCGCGTCGCGTGCACGAACGACTTCTGCGATCTCGACACGACCGGCGAGTGCCGGCACGAGCCGATGCCCGGTTTCTGCATCGATCCGCGCGATCCGAACATGTGCGTGATCGCGGGACGGCCGGGCGGTCCCAACGCGTGCATCGTGTGCAACGGCGATACGCACGCGTTCGAGCCGGCGCCGGCCATGACGTCCTGCGACGACGCGGATCACTGCAATGGGCGAGAGGTGTGCGACGCGATCGGCAACTGCACCCGACCACCTTCGGGAGTGGAGTGCCCGGCGTCGCTTCCACCGTGCTTCGTGCGCGCATGCAATCCGGCCACGGGCATGTGCGACCTGCTCCGCGACGCCTTCTGCTTCATCGACGGCGAGTGCCGCATGGAAGGACCCAACCCGGCCAACCCGTGTCTGGAGTGCGACCCCGATCGGAATCGTCGCGGTTGGAGCCCGTTGCCGGCGGGAGTGTCGTGTCGCGACAACGCGACCTGCCGCACGGGCGTCTGCAACGGAACGTCCGCGTGCACGTTGATGTCACCGGCCTGCAACACAGCGCGACATCAGACCTGCAACGCCTCGACGGGGGCGTGCGCGTGCGCGCCGGGTTTCGCGTCGTGCAGCGGGACGGTCTCCGATGACGACGGGTGCGAGTGCAACGAGGGCGGTTGCGAAGCGGGCGCCGGGATCTGCGTGGACCCTGCGACGACCTGAGGGTGAATCGAACGGGGGTCGCCATCGTCCGAGGGCCCGAGCGGCTTGACGGCCGCGTGCCCGTGAAACCACCATCGCGGCCCGGTCTGAGGTCGGGCGGCGAACGGGCGCGCGGGAAAGCGTGAGCCGACGTTCGCACGGGCGCTCGCCCACCGCGGAGGTGGTCCATGGATCGATTCGCCAAGTTCACTGCGTCCTCGACGCTTCCTGGGAGCAGCCTCCACCTTCGGGGTGGATCGGGCCTCCGTCATCTGCTCGCAACGCTCGGTTGTGTGCTCGCGTCGCTCACCATCGTGGCCCTTTCCGAATCGGCGGCGTTCGCGCAGGCCCCCATCGTGGAGCGCGTCGAGCCTCCATCCGGTTCCCCGGGGACGTCGGTGGTCCTGGTGGGGCGCAACTTCCCGCCCGACGTGCAGGTCGAGCTCGGCGGCGTCGCCCTCCAGGTCACGCAGCGGCTGCCGAACCGAGTGACGGTCGTCATCGCTCCGACCGCGCGCTCCGGCATCCTGATGTTGCGCTCGGGCGGGATGACGTTCCGGGGGCCGACCTTCCGGGTCGCAGACGCGCCTCAGGCTCCGCAGATCGATTCGTTCACGCCGGCGGCGGGACCGCCGGGTACGGAGGTCACGATCACCGGGCGCAACTTCAGCCCGCGCGTGACCGAGAACAGCGTGCTGCTCGGCAACGTCACCGTGCCCATTCGCGCGGCGTCGCCGTTCTCGCTGCGCGTCACCATCCCCCCGGGAGCGCCGTCGGGCCCGTTCCTCGTGCGGGTCAACGGCGTCGAAGCGCGGAGCGCCGGCGGCTTCCAGGTGTTGGCCGGCGTGTCCATCAGCGACTTCCAGCCGCGCGCAGGAGGCCCGGGCACGCGTGTCACCATCACCGGCAGCGGGTTCTCGCCGCGCCTCCCGTTCAACCGGGTCTCGCTCAACGGGAGCATCATCCGCATCGAGGCTGCGAGCGCGACACAGCTCCTCGTGGTCATCCCGCCGACGGCGACCACGGGACCGTTCACGGTCGACGTTCGCGGCGCAGGCCAAACCGTCTCGTCGTTCCCTTTCACGGTCACGGCGCCCGCGCCCGTGGTGACCGGCCTCGCGCCTGATCGAGGTCGGCCGGGTATGCGCGTTCGCATCGTGGGCGAAGGCTTCGGGACGGATCCGAACGCGATCCGCGTGATGCTCGGCGCCGTGCCGGTACCGGTGCGCGCCGTCTCGCCGCGGATGCTCGTCGTGGAGATCCCGCCGAACGCGGGCAGCGGCAGCTTCGCGGTCACGGTCGGTACGCAGACGGTCGCGTCACCGGTGTTCACGGTCATGGTGGGTGTGGCGGTCACCGACTTCCAGCCGCGCACCGGGCCGGTCGGCACCGAGGTGCGAATCCTCGGGACGGGGTTCGATCCGACGCCGACGCGAAACGTCGTGCTCATCGGGCGGACGCCTCAGCTCGTGCTCGCCGCGTCGCCGACGGAGCTGCGCGTGCGCATCGGCGGCACGCAGAGCGGACCGCTGCGCGTCTCGGTCTCCAACTCCGGCACGGCTCTGACGCCCGCGCCGTTCGTCATCACGACCCCGCCGCAGATCGTCCGGTTCGATCCGGTGCGCGGGCTCGCGGGCTCCGAGGTCACCCTCTTCGGCAGCGGCTTCGGCGACCGGCTCAGCCTCGTGAGCGTGACGTTGGGTGGTCGGCCGGTCGCCGTCCGCAGCGTGGCCAACGATCGCATCGGCGTGACGATCCCGCCGAACGCGGTGACCGGCAGGTTCCGCGTGACCGTGCAGCTTCAAGGTGTGGTGGAGTCGAGCAGCGACTTCGAGGTCCTCGCTCCGCTCGTCGTCACCGCGGTGCGTCCCGCGCAGGCCCCCGTCGGCGCCGAGATCTCGCTCGTCGGCTCGGGCTTCGACCCCGAGCCGCGCAACGTGATGCTGCTCTTCACCGGTGGTCGGCGAGCTCCCGCGCGCGCGTCGTCGCCGCAGGAGATCCGCGTGCGCGTTCCCGCGGGCGCGCAGAGCGGTCCGATCACGGTCGTGCTCCGCGACACGCGCACCACGACGTCCGGCTTCTTCGAGGTGATCGCGCCGCCGCGCATCACGCGCATCGAGCCGTTGCAGGGGTCGCCTGGCACGCGCGTCACGATCACGGGTAGCGGCTTCGCCGCGCGCACGGCGCAGGGCTCGGTACGCATCGGAAACCAGGAGATGGCCGTCGAGTCGCTGACCGACACGCAGATCGTCGCGACCATCCCGATGACCGCGCGGACCGGTCGCATCTCGTTGACCATCGCGAACCTCCCCGTCGCGATCGGGCCGAGGTTCACCGTGACCGCGGCCGTGATCGTCACTCCCGTCGCGCCGCCGGGCGGCCTCACGGTCACGGCGATCACGCCCGAGTGCACGCGTCCCGGGTGCCGCGTGACGTTCACCGGCGCGGGCTTCCACCGCGAGCTGCGCTTCAACCGCGTGCTCTTCGGCGCCACCCCGTGCCGCGTCGTGGGCCTGACGCCGACGACGCTGGTCATCGAGCTTCCGCCGACGCCCGGCACCGCGCAGTTCACGATCGAGGTGCGACGAGCGGCGCGCTTCGTCGTGCCGCCGCCGTTCACGATCACGCCGTAGCGCGATGGGGAAGGGACTCACGCTCCGCCGGTGTCGACGGCGGAGCGCGGTCCGCCGTCGGGGTCGCCGCCGCCAGCGTTACTTGAACATCGGCGAGCGCGTCTCCATGACGTTCTTGCCGACCATCATGTACTCGGCCCACTCGCCGTTCTTCGCCTTGAACGCGACGACGAGCCCGTAGATGAGGCCGACCAGGATCGGGATGAGCGGGATCGGGATGAAGTAGCCGATGCCGCAAGTGATCATCCCGATGATGACCCAGAGGATGTACGCGACGACCGTGCAGACCACGATCACGCCTTGGAAGAACACCGCTTGCTGGATGTGGAACTGCGCGAACGGGTTCTTCGGATGCTCTTTGTACATCGCGAGCGCGATCATGGGAGCGACCGCGTTCAAGATGGAACCGCAGAAGATGAGCGCGCCGAGCGCACCGAAGAGGTGCGCGTAGAACGCTGCCTGCTTCGCGTCCTCGCTGATCGGATAGTTCCCGTTCTTCGCTTCGAGGAACGGTTGACCTCCCTGCTGCGGTGCCGCACCGGGCTGCTGCCAACCCTGTTGCTGCGGTTGCTGCCAGCCCTGCTGCTGCGGTTGGCCGTAGCCCTGAGGTGGCTGCTGGCCCCAGCCGCCGCCCCCGCCGTACTGATTCGGGTCACTCATGCGCGAAGGCTACCGCATCCCGGGCGGAACGACGCAATCCCGTGTCAATCGGTCAACGCGGCGGCGCAGCCCGCCCCAGGACGCGCAACGTCGGGTTGGACGGGCCGCGCCGCCAGACCCATGCGTCGAGCAGGTAGTGCGTCGCCTGCGGCAACGCGAGGAGCGGGACGACGAGCGTCGTCGCCCACGCCCCGAGCGCGACCTCGGGAAGCGGGAAGAGCCAGTCGCGCTCGTGCCAGACGAGCCGATCCCAGGCCATCTCCTCGACGAAGGCGAACGCGACGAGCGAGCCCGCCACGACGGCCAGCCCGCCGCGCGCGAGTCGTGCCGCCACGGTGCTCGAGCCTTCGTCGGCGCGTCCACGCGCGTAGCGCCACGTCAGCGCGAGGTATGGGATCCCGTGCGCGACGACGTTGGTGACGGTGAACGCGTAGTCGCCATCGCAGACGACGATGCCCACGTACCAGAGGGCCCACGTGGTGAGCACGACGACGACCTTGCCGGCGTTGACCGGCTGTCTCGTCGCCAGCAACCACAGCTGCCTGCCGACGAAGAGCGCGAGCAGCGCCCAGTGCACGGGGTGCAACCATGCCGCGAGCGTCCCGCACGCTGCGACGACACCCCCGGAGGCGAGGAAGTCTCCCGGCATCAACCAGAAAAAACGACGAGGCAAGGCGCCGTGCCACCAGAGGATCGGGAACACCGTCGCGGCGTAGACGATCGTCGTGTCGAGGACGCGATCGAGCCGACCCTGCTCGCCGGCGCGTGTGCGGTACCACGCGACCCAGCCGTACTGTTGCCGAACGAAGTGGAAGACGGCGAGGTACGCGAGCACACCCCAGAACACCCGCGCGCCCGCGGCATGCAGCGCGATCCCTGCGAGATACAGGAAGATCGGTGCACCAACGTACAGCCCGGGTCGCCGGCGCACCTCGTCGCCGTCGAAGTAGACGCGATAGAGCGAGCCCCAGACGTGTGCGACGTCGATGGCCAGCACCGTCGCGAGCCAGAGCACGTCGGGCGTGGCGCCGCGCGCCTGCCCCGTGCCGATCCCGACGCCGAGGAGCGCGAAGGACAGGACCGCGCTTCCGAGGAAACACAAGAGATCGATACCCGGGCTGAAGAGCCACGCGCCCGCGTGCCACTGCCGCGCCGTCGTCATCCCCGCTCCGCGAGCGCGGCCAGGATCTCGTCGGCCGCGCGCAGGCCGTGGTGGAACGCTTCCTCGAACAGCGCCACGCCCGACAGATCGCTGTGCGCGAAGTGGATCGCGCCGAGAGGCTCGCGCGCCCGCCTTCGCGCCGTTCCGGACACGAAGCCGACCCGGGGACGAACCATCGCGTGGCCCCAGCGCCAGACGTCGATCCGGTCGAGCGAGTCGAGCAAGGTCGGGTGCGCGCGCTCGAGGTCGTGCACGACGATGTCGCGCCACTCGCGCCAGGTCCGCCGCAGCAGGCGCGCGCGACCGGCGCGTGCATCCGCGTCGAGCATCGGCTGGTAATACGTCCAGACCGTCGGGCCGAGGTCTCGATAGCGTTGGTGGGTCGCGACGACGTACCCGAGCGATCGCGAGTCTTGGATCACGTTGTCCCAGGCGAGCTGAAAGCCACGGGACGGTGGGCGATCGTGCAGCGTCAGGTTCGCGACCATCCACGCACCGTGCTCGAAGGACGCGAGCCAGGGCGGTGGAGCTTCACGCCATTCGCGCACGACGAATCGCGCCACGTGCTTGGGCAACGCGAAGACCACCCGATCCGCCGACCAGCGTACGGGACGCGGCGCGTCGCGATCGGTGACGTCGAGGCCCCGCACCTCCACCGTGCCCGTGCCCGTGCCCGCCTCCGAACGCAGGACCTCCGTCACGAGGACGCGCGTGCGGATGCGCTCTGCGCCGACGACGTGCTCGAGGTGGCGCACGAGCCGGCCGTTGCCCTCCGGCCACGTGAGCACGGGCTGCGGCTCCTCCCCCGGCGCCCGTTGTCGGGAGCAGGCGTAGAAGAGCGCGGCCCAGGCGGAGGCCGTCGTCAGGGTCAGCCCGTAGTCGTCGCGCAGGCCATACTCCACGAGCCAGCGCAGGCGCGGCGAGGTCCAACCCTTCCGGTCCATCCACGCGGCGGCCGAGACGCGGTCGAGCGCGTAGACGTCCGGATCGTCGGAGGACGCGTCCACGGGGATGGCGAATGCGCGCCGACCGCGCCCATCGCGCAACGCCACCCAGCGGTCGACCTCGTGCTGCCACTCGGCCAGCTGCCGCAGGTCGTCGGCGCTGGCGCCGGTGCGCGCGTAGAGGCCCTCCTCCCAGTAGCCGTGATGGAACAACCGTTCCTCCGGCTCACGGCAGAGCGCGTCCTCGGCGAGCACGGGCTCTCCGCGCGGATCGACCCCCTCGACGATCCCCATCTCGCGGAGCAGGGAGACGAGGCTCGCGTTCGAGGCGAAGGGAACTGGTAGGTAGTGAGCACCCCACGGATAGGAGGAGACGGCGTTGCGACCCCAAGTGGACGTCCCGCCGATCCTCGGCTCCAGATCGACGACGAGCAGGTCGGATCTCCCTCTCCGGACGAGGCGCCAAGCGGCCGCGAGGCCCGAGGCTCCGGCGCCGAGGACGATCACGGGGACCCGCACCGGGGGTGGATAGGCGTCGTCGCTCGGCAGCCCCTCGCGCGCGATGCGGTGCCCCATCACGTGGTCCGTTCCGAGCAGCTCTCCCTCGATCGCATCGAGCTTGCGGGCGCGTGCGGACGCGCTGCGGCACGAGGAGAGCAGCGGCACGGCGAGCGGCGCCACGGCGGCGCCGAGCCACTGGCGCCGCGTGACCTCGCCCGAGCGAGACGAGCTCGTTCCGCGGATCCCTCGACCATCCCGACGCCTGCTCACTCGGTCGAGCTTAGTTCCCCGCCACCCGAAGCGTGGAGACGTCGATCGGCTCCATTTCTTGACCGCGATTTGTCGGCCTCTCTACGATCGTCGCGATGAGGAGTGGACGTGTGTGCCGGGGTTGGATGCTCGGTGCGGCCTGTGCCGGCGCGCTCAGCGCGTGCGCGAGCGGGGGCTCGGGCGCCCCGCGCACCGAGTCGGCGGCGTCGGCGAGCGCGGAGATCCGCACCCTACGCGAGCAGAATCGCCAGCAGCGCGAGCGAATCGACGAGCTGGTCACGCGCCAGGCGATCCTCGAGTCGCAGCTCAGACGGCTGCGACGTGGCGACGACGACGGCGTGACGGCGGACGCCAGCACGGACGAGGCGAGACCGACGTTGCGCGCGGGGCCGACGGTCGGGACCTCCGCCGCGACGGACGCGGCGCGCTCGGACCGGTCCCGGCGTCGACGCATCGCCTCTGCCACGCCCGACGACGAACGCGCAGCGCCCCCCGACGTCACGTCCGACGCGGGCGACGTGGGCGACGCGGCGGAGGACGACGGGCCGCGGCCGGTGCTGCGAATCCACGGGGCCGCGGATCAAGGTGCGGCCAATGGCGAAGCGACCCCTCCCGGGTCGAGCGCGCCCGGCAGCCAGCCGGCGATGCCACCCATCGGACCGCCGCTGACGTTGCCGCCGCAGATGCCTGCGCCGATGTTGCCTCCCGGCATCCCGTCGGCGTTGCCGACCGCGCCGGTGCCGGACCTGCCTGCGAGCGCGCTCTTCCCCGCTGCACCGTCTCCGTCCGCGCCGAGCCCGTACGCCGCGGCAGTGCCCGAGTACCAGGTGGCGCTCGGCTACGTGCGTCAGCGCCGGTTCGACGACGCGCTCGCGGCTTTGTCGGTCTTCCTCGAGCGGCATCCCGCTCACCCGTACGCGGACAACGCGCTCTACTGGCGCGGCGAGGTCCACTACGCCCGTCGCTCGTACCGAGAGGCGATTCGCGACTTCGCGAGCGTCGTCGAGCGATACCCACAGGGCAACAAGGTCGCCGATGCGCTCTTGAAGATCGGCATGTCGTACGCGCGTCTCGGCGACTCGACGCGCGCGCGCGCTTACCTCGATCGCGTGGTGCGCGAGTTCCCCGGAAGCCAGGCGGCTGCCGCTGCGCGCCGCGAGGTGCCACGATGAGCGACTCGGACCGAATCACTCCCCACCCGCACGGTGGAAACTCCTCTCCGCTCCAGGGAGCGCACATGAGCCTGCACACCCGGCTTCCCATGCTGGCAGCGCTGATCGCGGTGCCCGTGTTCGTCGGCGCGCTGGACGCACACGCGCAGCCGGGGCCCTACGACGACACGGCTCCCATCGACGACGGCACCGAGCCGCGCAGACGCCGGCGGAGCGACCGGCCGGTGGGCTCGCTCGAAGAAGCCGCGCGACGGCGGCAGGCCGTCGTCATCGGCCAGGGCGGCGGCGTCGTCCCCGAGACGTACGTCGTCCGTCGCGGCGACACGCTGTGGGACATCTGCGGCTATTACTTCCGCAACCCGTGGCGCTGGCCGCAGGTCTGGTCGCTCAACCCGCAGATCACCAACCCGCACTGGATCTACCCGCGCGATCAGGTGCGCCTGCTGCCGGCCGGGAGCGTGCCGGCGAGTGATCGCGTCGCACGTGCGCGCACGATGGTGCCCGACAGCGTGTACCTGCGGGACGAGGCCTTCATCGACGACGACGAGCTGCGCCAGAGCGGCATCATCTCGGGCGCGCCCGAAGACCAGATGCTGCTCGGGCCGTTCGACGAGCTGTACATCCAGTTCGACGAAGGCCAGCGCGTGCGCGTGGGCCAGGAGTACTCGGTCTTTCGCGAGGTGCGCGAGGTGCTGCCGCCGGGCGAGACCGATCAGGATGCGGCGGTCGGGCGGCTCGTCCGCATCTACGGAGCCGCGCGCATCGAGAGCTACGACCGCAACCGGGGGCTCGCGCGCGCGCGCATCACGGAGTCGCTCGATCCGATCGAGCGAGGTTTCCGCGTCGGGCCGATCGGTCGTCGTTTCGAGGTCGTTCCTCCTCGTCGCAACGAGCGCGACGTCTCGTCGCAGATCGTCGCGGTGCTCCACAACCTGCAGCTCGCCGGCAACCACCAGATCGTCTTCCTCGATCGCGGGCGGGGCGATGGCGTTCGTATCGGGAACCGCTTCTTCGTCGTGCGGCGCGGCGACGAGTGGCGTCGCACGCTCGTGCTGAGCGAGCGCGGTTCCGGCGCCACCGCCCCGGACGAAGGCGAGGTCCCGCAGGACGAGCTGCCGCTCGAGGTCGTCGCGGAGCTTCGCGTCGTTGCGATCCGCGAGACCACCGCGACGACCGTCGTGACGCGCGCGGTGCACGAGGTCGAGATCGGCGACCGAGCCGAGATGCGCCGCGGGTACTGAGCGCGATCAGCGAGTAGGCTGCTCGGCGTGACGCCGATCGGCTGGACCGTGGTTGCCGCCTGCGTCGCCGCGTGCGTCGCAGGCGGCGTGCTGGCCTATCGGTTCCGATCGCGGATCCTCTTCGCGCTGCGCCCGAAGCGAAAGCCCGGGCGACGTCGAGAGCCCGTCGAGAAACGCGCGAAGCCGCCGCCGGGCAAGTCCCTCGAGGGCGCGCTCGAGCTCCGCGAGCAGGGTCGCGCGGACGAAGCGCTCGAGCTGCTCGGAGAGATCGATCAGGGCAAGGGGCTCCGGAGGCTGCTCCGTGCCGCTGCGCTTCTCGAGGCTGGGCGCGACCCGGGCAGCTTGGGCGACACCCACGCTCAGCTCGGAGGTCTCTCGATCGACGCGGCGCGCGTGCGGACCGCCGCGGGTCTGGTCGTCGCGGGAGACCTGGACGCGGCCGAAGCGATGCTGGGGCGCGTGAACAGGGGCTTCGAGCCGGCGACGTGTGCGTGGGTGAGGGTCTCGATCGCGCGCGGCGCTTCCCGACCCGACGCGGAGCGCCAGGCGCTCGTCGAGCTCGTCTTCGCGGACGACGCGCTCGCGCGCACGGTGGCTGCGCGTGATCTCGGGCTGAGCGACGGCGAGCCCGCGAGCGCTGCGGTCGAGCGATACGGTGCGCACGCGTTCGCTCGCGACGCCATCGCGCGCTTCGGCGCCACGAGCGTTGCGAAGCTCCTGTCGAAGGTGGCTCCATGACGGTGTTCCGTGTGCACGCCATCGACGAGGCAGCGCTCGCGGCGTTCGGCGGCGAGCTCGCTCCGATCCTGGCCACCGACGATCGCGCCGGTCTCGCGAAGCTCTGCGGTTCCGAAGACGCGGTCGCATCGTGGCCACGTCGACTGGTCGAGGTGTACCTGGTGGCGCCCACCCACGGGCCCTCGCACGCGCTGCGCTCCGCCATCTCCGCGGCAGTGCGCGCGCGATGTGCGACGGACGCGATCGTGCTCGAGTCACGCGTGGTCGACGACCTCGTGCGCAACGTCGCGAGCGACGCGCCCGACCGTGCCGGCGCGTCGTTGCTGCGTTTGCTCGACGAGGCCCGTGTGCCGGTTTTTCTGCGTGATCCGCAGACGACAGCGGGGATGATCTCGCGTGCGGAGCGCGTGGCGCTCGTGAGCGCGATGGCGGCGATCGACCTCGGCGCGCTCGACGAGCTGCTCGATGCGTTACGGCGAATCGAGCCGGCTGCGATGCTCGAACGTGGGTGACGCGGGCGCCCGGCGGGCGAACCTCAGGGGCACGCCGGCGACACGGCCTGCAACGTCAGGTCGTCGAACCGCGCGCGCGCGTCGCTCGCGCCCGCGCCGACCACGACGGTCACGGCGACTCCGGTGGCGACGACCGCGCCCGTCGCTGGCACGGTCACGCTCGAGGGGCCGAGCGCGCACGTCGCGGTGCGGGCATCGAGGTCGTATGTCAGCTCCAGGCGGCCACGCGCCGGAGCGTCCATCGAATCGCCCAGCGCGAGCGGTGAGCTCTGCACGTTGAGCCACACTGCGATCTCGCGCGCGACGACCGCGCCCATGCCGCTTCGTCGCAGGCCACACCAGAGGCCGCGCGTCGGAGTCGCGGCGCCGGCGTTGAAGAGCCCGACCGCGATGGAGGCGTTTCCGGCGGCGAGCACGGTCTCGAAGTCGACTGACAGCCTGCCGCGCGACGGTACGGCGGTCGTCGAGGCGGCTCCTCCCGCCAGCGCCTCCGTGGCCGAGTCGAGCGCGGTCGCCTGGAGCTCGAGCGTGCCGGGCTCGAGCGACGACGCGAGCGCGGGGCCCGCGACGAAACTCGTCGGGATACCGATCGACGGCCACGGCGCGAAGCGCGCCGGAAGGGGGCCGCGCGCCGTCGCACCCCAACCGTCCGCGAGCTCGAAGCCCTCGTAGAACGCCATGGGGTCGGGGACTGCGGGGCATCGATCGAGCGCGTCGGGCAGCCGGTCGTCATCGCCGTCGGGGTAGCGCGTGGGCCCGGCGTCCGGAGGCGGACCGAGATCGGCGCCCATGTCGATGGGCCCGGTCTCGGATCCCAGATCGATCGGATCGGGGCCCAGGTCGATCGGTCCGAGGTCGGGCAGCTCGACGTCCGGGAGAGGTCCGAGATCGACGGGCGGCGGCGGCACCGGGGCGCCGTCGATCACGTCGCCGTCGATGGGCCCGAGATCCGGGCGCGGGCCCGCGTCCACGCGCGCGCTGCAGCGCCCGTCGACGCACGTCATCTCGGCCGGGCAATCGGCGCTCGTGGTGCACGGTCTGCCGCCTCCGTCGTCGTCGCCGCAACCGACGACCACGAGCAACCCGACCCAAGCCGGTACGAGCCCGCGTCGCATCTCGGGTACGGTACACCGCTCGGCGCTGCCGCGGTGCACGCGGGTCACCGGTTCGGCAGCGTCACGCGGATCCCCTGGCGCACCGGACCGCGCGGTCGCAGAAGTCGGACCTCCGTCTCGCTCTGCCTCCACGCGACTCCGGTCGAGGGCCCGCCGTCGAGGTTGAGCGCCTGCTCGCATCCGCGGCGCAGCAGCTCCGTCGCGAGCGTGAAGAGCGTGGGTCCGCCCATTCCCGTCGGGTGATCGGTGCGTGCGACATAGAGCTCGAGCGCCGCGCCGCGGTCGCGCACGCAGAGCGCGGTCCGATCGGCCCGACGCCCGTCGTCGGTCCGGATGTTCACGCGTCCATCGACGACGAGGCGTGGTCGACACTGCACCGCGAAGTCGGTGCCCGACGGGAGCGCGAAAGTCTCGGACTCGTGCAGGTGCGCAATCCCGCGGGTGATGCTGAGCACGCCTCCCGACAGCTCGCGACGCAGCGGCGACTCCTCGCGTCCGTGAGCGAGCGACAGCCCGTCCGGCCGACCGTCGTCCGTGAAGAAGCCTGCGTTGAAGAGCAGCGAGCCACGCGACTCGCGTAGGGGCGTATCGAGGGGGCCCGTCATTCCGAGGTCCACGAGGTCGAAGCGTGTGCCCGCGCTCGGGAAGCTCCAACGGTGCAGCCGATAGGCTCCACCATCGTCCATCGCGATCGTCTCGACGGTGGGTGGCAACGGCGCCGGCCGGCGCGTGCGCGGTCGCTCCGGCGCGCGGGGCGCGCTCGGGCGCGAAGGTTCGCCCGGCTGCGATGGGGCTTCTTGCGCGCGCGAGCAGCTGCAAGCGGCGATGCACGACGCGAACGCAGCGCAGACGCCGAGCTTCGAGAGCAACGCGCGCGCCCTCAGCCGCGACCGCCCTTGTACTCCATCGTCCGGCCGATCACGCCTTCGGCCTCGCGACCGATCTCGGCCTCTTCGTGGATGCGTTCCGCGCAGTCCTCGCAGACCTTGATCGTCTTGCCACCCCGGCTCGCTCGCACGACCACATCGACGTCCTCGCCACACGCCTTGCACTTCATCGCCACCTCCGAGCTTCGTCGAGGCGCCGATGGTACCGCGACTCGACGCACGGCCCGAGGGGGATGCGGTGCGCGAATCAGCCGCGTGGCGTCTGGCCGCGGACGATCACGCGGGTGCCTGGTCGTCGCTCGCTCGCGTAGACGCCATGCCACCCAGGAGGCAGCACGGGCTCGATCCAGTCGAAGAGCCAGCGCGCGTCCTGGACCGACAGGTTCACGCAGCCGTGCGATTTCGTGCGCCCGAAACGCGAGTGCCAGAAGGCTCCGTGCAGCGCGTAGCTCAGGTGGAAGAACATCGCCCACGGCACGTCCTCGATCGAGTACGGGCCCTCGGCGGCGGTGTCGCCCTGCATGGTCGCGGTGATGTGCTTCGACTCGAGGCGGAAGTCGCCGGTGCGCGTCGTGAAGTCGCGATCGCTGCCGGTCGGCCCCTGCAGCCGCCCCGAGGACATCAGCGTCGCGAAGACCGGACGTGCACCCTCGTACGCGACCAGGCTCTGCGTGGCGAGGTCGACGTCGACCCACTTCTCGCCCTCGCCGAGATCCGGCGGAGGCGGACGCGGCTCGAGCACGCGGAACCCCTGCGCGCGCACGATCACGCGTCCGGGCAGCTCGAAGTACTCCTGCCCGTTGACGCGCCGCCTCCCGACGATCTGCACCCACTCCTTGCGCTCGACGCTGCCGACGCGCTCGGTGCGACTGCTCCCGTCCTCGGTGCGCATGCGCGGGACCGAGCCGCTCATCAGGAACGCGATGGGCAACGTCACGGTATCGACGAGGTGCGCGCCGTTGAAGACCGTGGGCGTGAGCACGTAGAACCGGCTCGTCGGGACGTACCCGCCGGAGAGTGATCGGTAGAAGCTCATCCCGTCGGACCGCGTCGCCCGGTCGATGCTGATCATGAAGCCGCGCATCAGGCGACGAACGAGCGGGCCCTGTCCGTCGCCGCGCAACGTGCGCAGCGTGGGCCGCTCGGCCTCGACGTCTTCCTCGCCGGGAGCGGCAGTCGCGGGGGCCTGATCCGCAGCGCGCGTCGGTGTCGCCGGACGCTCGGTCGGTCGCGCTCCGCGGCCCGGTGACGGAGCCGTCGCTCGCGTCGCCGGCGCGGACGCGGGGGGCTCTTCGTTTCGGTCGGGTGCATCGGATCGTGCCTCGGCGCCGGGCGCGTTCGTCGTGGCCGGCGCGCTCGCAGTCTCGGTCGTCGCGGGCTCGGCGGCGCCGGCGGACGGAGCGAGGTCGTTCGCCGTGCCTCCGGCCGCGGCGGGATCCGCGGTCTCGCTGGTGGCGACCGCTCCCGTCGTTGCGGGGCTGCGGCCCGCGTCGGGGGCGCCCGCGTCGCGCGGACCTTCGATGGCCTGGACCATCGCGCGCGTCGGAGCCTGCCGATACATCGGCGTCCCGTCACGCGAGTTGTGGGCCCAGCGGTAGGGCACCGAGGCGTCGAGGTTGGGCTGCGTGGGTCGATAGCGTTGCGTCGGATCACTTCGCCTGACGACGAACCCACGCCGGTTGCACACGAAGCCCGACTCGATGGGATACCAACCATCGGCGCAGCCGCGGCGGTTGACCGGGTCGTCGCTTCCGACGGCCACGTAGGCGCCGGCGCGCAGATAACCCACGCGTGCCGCACGAGGGTCGGGCTGCTCGTACACGAACGACTGCATGTACTGGGCGAGCGCGACGGCCTGCGCATCGGGCCGCTCGACCGGGACCCCCCCGTCGAGCGCGTCTTCGCCATCACCGATCTGCGCCTCGGGATCGGCCGGATCCTCGGGATCTGCAGGCGCGTGCGCGGCGGGCGCGTGCTCGGAGGACGCACCCGGGCCCGCGTCGTCGCCGAGCGTCCAGACCTCGCCGCCCTCGACGCCCGCGTCGCATCGTGCGCCGAGCGCGACGACGATCGTCAGGCCGACCACCGCGACGACGATCCACGGACCGTGCGCCTTCGTGCTCGCGTCGTCGCGTCCGCCCCTCGTGTCGGGGGGAATCATCGTGTGCCTCGCGCGTCCAAGGTGCGTGGTGTCTCACGCGTACCGCCACCGTGCAAACCGCGGCTGCCTCGCGAAGGCGCCGAAGACGATCGCGCACGCGCGCGGGTCGAGGCATCCTGAAGGCGTGTCGCGGCTCGTCATGCGACGGGGGACGTGATCGTCGGATGACGGCCGCCGTCGATCGGCCGCGTCGCGCGCGTCTCGGGTGGCTCGCGCCTGCGATCGGCGTGCTCGGCACCCTCGTCCTGCACGGCGGCACGTTCGTCGTGCTCAACCTCTCGTTTCTCGTCTCCGATCCCTGGGACATCGAGATCGGTCCGCCGCCCGGCGGGATCGAGATCGGATTCTCGCTCGTCGAAGCGAGCCCGAGCGCCTCGCCCGCCGGCAACGCGAACGCCGGCGCGGCGCCGCCATCCGAGCCGGAGCCGGCGGGTCAGATCATCGAGGGCCCTCTGCCGCGCGCCGAGCGTCCCCCCGCGACGAGCAACGCCGCGCCGCCGCCGCGCCCGCGCAGACGGCCACGTCCACAGCCGAGCGACACGGAGACGTCGAACGTGGTGCGCGCGGCGCGTGACGCGGATGCGGGAGCGCCCGACCCGGACGGCGGCCTCACGGCGGTCGCCGCGGCGGACGCGCCGAGCGACGGAGGCATCTCGGGGGGTGGTGGCGGAGGCCCGGATCCCGGCACGGGCGTGCTCGGATCACTCGCGCGAAGGGGTGCGCTCGTCACGCTGCTGCTGCGCATGGATCGCGTGCGCGCGTCGAGCCTCGCGCCAGACCTCCGCGCGATGTTGGTGGCGATCCCCGATTGGCGGAACCTCGTCGGTGGCTCCGGCATGGATCCCGTGGCCGATCTCGACGCGCTCGTCGTCGCGACTCCCAACCCGTGGGATGCGCGCAGGTTGGCCGTCGTCGCCCGTTACGCCGTGGAGGACGCGCGGCTCGAGGAGATGATCGCTGCGGCGCAACGCGCGAGCGGCGGCGAAGCTCAGCCCATCGTGGAGCAGGACGGGATTCGCGTCGCACCCGGGCTCGTCAGCGACGGCACCGAGCGCAACGTCGCGTTGCTCGGCGATCGCACGCTGGCGTTGGCCCGTCCGACCGAGCTGCCCCGGCTCCTCGCGACCGCTCGTGCCCGCGCAGCGCGCCGCGGTGGCGACGTGCCGAGCGCGGCCGAGGCGCTTTCGTCGCTGTTCGAGACGCAAGGTGCGGCGTCGGACGCACCGGTGGCCGTGCTCGAGGCGGACGGAGTGCGACGCTTCATGCAAGGACGGCAAGGCATCCCGACCTCCGCGCGCTTCGTCGTGACCGAGGGGCCCGACGG
>JADZFZ010000988.1 GCA_020854145.1 Deltaproteobacteria bacterium
CCCGATCCGATGCCGTCCACGAGCTCGTCGATCGAGACGGGTCGCTCGACCATCTCGTAGCCGAGCATGGGCGCGAGCTTCATCAGCGAGTCGCGCGTCACGCCGGGAAGCACGCTGTCGCCGAGCGGCGGCGTCACGACCCGCCCGTCGATCACGAACATCACGTTGGCCGCGCCGAGCTCTTCGCACCAGCGACGCTCCGTCGAGTCGAGGTAGAGGACCTGATCGAAGCCGAGGCGCTTGGCCTCTTGAGCAGGGCGCAAGGATGCGGCGTAGTTGCCGGCGGTTTTCGCAGCGCCGACGCCACCGTGCGGCACGCGTACGTACTTGTCGGTCGCGAGGATCCGCAACGACGGCGCCGCGCCTCCCGTGCTTCGCGTGAAGTACGCGCCGACGGGAGAGGCGATGACGAAGAACAGGTACTCGCTCGACGGATGCACGCCGAGCAGCGGGTCGGTCGCGATCATGGCCGGCCGCACGTAGAGCGACGTGCCGGGACGCGACGGCACCCACGCACGATCGGTCGAGACGAGCGCGCGCACCGCACGCACGAACGCACCTTCCGGGAGCTCCGCCATGCACATGATCCGGCACGAGCTCGCCATCCGCGCCGCGTTCTGATCGATCCGGAACAGCGCGACGCGACCGTCGGCGTGCCGATACGCTTTCAGGCCTTCGAACACGCACTGCGCATAGTGGAAGGCGGCCGTCGCAGGCGACAGCGACAGCGGCTGGTGCGGCGCGATGTCGAGATCCGACCACTTGCCGTCCGCATGCCGCATGAGCGCCATGTGACTGCTGAAGTGACGACCGAACGGCAGCGGTCCGTCGAGCAACCCCGGCGGGACGTCCTGTCTGGCGTCGACCATCGTGCCTCCTTCCCTGCGCGTGGCTTCGCGCTCGACCGACCATAGCGCACCACGCACGTCACGTCCGGTCCCGTCGCAACTGATCCGTCGCGTCCGCGCAGTCCTGTGCGGTGACTCTCGTCGTGACGCTCGTGCGTCAAAATCGTGTCGCGTTTCGCCCTGGTAAACAGGCTGTTTCTCGCAAGCGGCGCCCGCGCACGTACGGGTGCGTCAGAGCCCCTCGCGGCTGCCCGCGATCCGTCGGAGTCGACGTCGGCGTCACGCGTCGGTGCGAGCGTCCGTGGCGCTCGCATCGCTCGCGGCATCGCCCGCGGTTGCGTCCCGCGCCTCGGCGTCCATCGCGCCCGCGTCGAGCGGTCCCGCATCGAGCGGTCCCGCATCGTCGGTGCCTCCGTCGCCCTCGCCCGCGTCGAGCGGTCCAGCGTCGTCGCCGCCCGCGTCGTCGTCGCCCGCATCGTCGCCGCCCGCATCGTCGGGTCCCGCGTCGGGCGGAGCCGTCCCGACGGCGCACGAGTTGTCGGGATCGCAGAATCCAGTGGAGCAATCGCCGCCGGCGCGACAATCGGGGAAGCACAGCGACATCGGTCCGAGCGCGAAGCAGCGCGAGCCATCCGGGCACCCGCCGGTGGACGTGTAGAAGCGCCCGCCCGGCGGCTCCGGGCAGATCGCGAGACACAAGCCGCGCGTCGAGGTCGCGCTCCGGTAGCAGACCAACCCTTCGTCGCACGTGCCGCGCGGATCCTCGGGATTCTCGATCTGCGCCTGGCACGTGCCACCGTACTCGTTCGGAGGACGCGCGCCGAGGATGCCTCCGTTGCATCCGACGAGGCCCGCGGCTTCGCTCGGGTCGGTGGTGAGGCAACGATCGGGTCCGGCGTCTTGGCGTCCCGCGTCGACGGGCGTCGGTCCGTCGTCGTCGCCGCAAGTCGTGATCGCGACGGTCGCCGCGACGCAGAGTGCCATCGTCGTCGCGCGCCTCATGATCGTCCGAGCTCCTCGCGCACGATTCGCGCGCCCGCCACCATCGCGCGCAGCTTGCCGACCGCGGAGTAACGCGGCAGCTGCTTCATGCCGCAATCGGTCGTCAGGGTCACGCGCTCGGCCGCGATGTGTCGCAGGACCTTGCGGATGCGCTCGGCCACCTGCTCGTCCTGCTCGACCTCGAGCGATCGCACGTCGATGACACCGACGTCGACGCGACGAGAGTCCTGCAAGGTGGCCAGCAGGCGAGCGTCTTCCATCTCGCGGCACGCGAAGTCGATGACGAACGACTGGGCGATCGACTCGCGGTACCAAGGAAGCGCGTTCTCGTAGCCACCCTTGGTGAGCCCGTGATTGCGGCTGCCCCACGTGTTGCCGAAGCAGAAGTGCCACGAGGTCGTCACACCACGGTCGGCCCAGCCTTCGAGCACGCGGTTGGTCACCTCGAGCACCAGCGCCGCGTCGTCGCGCCCGGTGAGGTTGGGCACCCACGCTCCGAGATCCTCGAGCTGCACGTGCTTGCAGCCTGCCTCGACCAGGTCCTCGATCTCGGCGCGGAACACTTCGACGAGCGCACGCGCCATGTCGCGCCAGCCCTTGATGGGACCGGACTCGTACGTCAGCCCCATCGCGAGCTGCACCGGTCCTGCTCCGACACAAGCCTTGATCGGACGGTCGGTCAGGCGCTGCGCCATCTTCCACATCGTCGCGAGCCGCACGGGCCCGCGCGCGACCGGCCCGACCACACGCGCCGAGCCCACCTCGTCGAGCATCGCGACGTCGGTGCCCTTGGCCTTGCTGCGCGCGGGATGGACGACCTTGACCGGGTCGACGCCGACGATGCGCTCGTACCAGTACCAGAGGAACGAGCCGATCCCCATCCCGTAGTCGTCGAAGTTCATCTGCCCGTCGGTGAGCACGTCGAGCCCCGCGAGCTCCTGGTCCTTCACCACGGTGCGGACGGCGTCCTCGTACGCCTCGTGATGATGGATGACCTTGAACGCCTCGAAGATGTCCCGTCCTTCGAGCTGGTAGGTGAACCATCGTGGCCGCGGGTAGGACCCGACCATCGTCGTGGGCAGCAGCATGCGCGTGATGATGCTCGCAATCCGCCGTCAACTGAAGACGGAAGGCTGCTTGAAGGGCCCCCCGGCGGACGGTAAGCAGCGCGCTTATGGCCAGTGAGTTCGAGCCCAAGTTCAAGAACCTCGTCGACCTCGTCGAGACCAGCGTCAAGGCGTTCGGCCCCAACCCGCTCTTCGGCACCAAGAAGGGCGAGA
The DNA here is from genome assembly GCA_020854145.1 of Deltaproteobacteria bacterium. Lineage (GTDB taxonomy): Bacteria > Myxococcota_A > Polyangia > Polyangiales > JADZFZ01 > JADZFZ01. The sequence continues at coordinate 3,131 of JADZFZ010000988.1, forward strand.
TTTGGGAGTGGACGACCTACGCCGAGCTCGGGACGATGATCGACGAGCTCCGTGGCGGCCTGGCATCTCTCGGCATCGGCGAGGGGGACAAGGTCGCCGCCATCTCCAACAATCGCGTCGAGTGGGCGATGGCCGCGTACGCGACCTACGGCCTGCAGGCGGCGTTCGTACCGATGTACGAAGCGCAGCTCGACAAGGAGTGGAAGTTCATCATCGCCGACTGCGGCGCCAAAGCCGTGATCGTCTCGTCGAAGGTCATCTACGACCGCGTCAAGCGCTTCCAGTCGGAGATCCCGACGCTCGAGCACGTGCTCGTCATGGAAGGCTCGGGCGACGACAGCTTCGAGGCGCTCCGCAAGAAGGGCCGCGAGAAGCCCGTCGCGAGCGTGCACCCCGACCCCAAGGCGACGGCAGGCCTCATCTACACGTCGGGGACCACGGGCAACCCGAAGGGCGTCGTGCTGACGCACGCGAACCTCGCGTCGAACGTCTCCGCGATGCAGGAGATCATCCCGTTCTCCGCGAACGATCGGTCGCTCTCGTTCCTACCGTGGGCACACAGCTTCGGGCAGACGGTCGAGCTCCACGGGATGATCTCGGTCGGCGCTTCGATGGGCCTGGCGGAGAGCACCGAGAAGATCGTCGCGAACCTCGGCGAGGTCCAACCGACGATCCTCATGAGCGTTCCGCGCATCTTCAACAAGATCTACGACGGCGTGAACAAGCAGATGACCGAGAAGGGAGGCCTGATCGAGAAGGTCTTCAAGGTCGGCATGCGCGCTGCGACGAAGCAGAAGAAGCACGAGCCGCTCTCGTTCGGCGAGGGCATCTCGCTCTGGTTCGCACGGAAGGTGATCTTCTCCAAGATCATCGCGAAGTTCGGCGGACGGCTGCAGTACGCGGTCTCCGGCGGCGCCGCGCTCAACCGCGACGTGGCGGAGTTCATCGACAATCTCGGCATCACCGTCTACGAGGGATACGGCCTCACCGAGACGTCCCCGATCGCGACGGCGAACACCCAGGCGGCACGGCGAATCGGCAGCGTGGGCAAGCCGATCCCCGGCGTGCGCATTGAGATCGACACCGTGGCGAGCGGCGATGCCAAGCAGGGCGAGATCGTGGTGCTCGGGCACAACGTGATGGCCGGCTATCACAACTTGCCCGAAGAGAACGCCAAGGTGCTCCGAGAGGACGGCGGTTTCCGGACGGGCGACCTCGGCTACCTCGACGACGACGGCTTCCTCTGGATCACCGGCCGAATCAAAGAGCAGTACAAGCTCGAGAACGGCAAGTACGTCTCGCCGGCCCATCTCGAGGAGCAGCTGCAGCTCTCGCCGTACATCATGCAGGCGGTCGTGCACGGCGCGAACAAGCCCTACAACATCGCGCTCATCGTCCCCGACGCCGCAGCCATCAAGAGCTGGGCGGAGAAGGAAGGGATCGACACCTCGAAGCTCATGGAGGACGACCGCGTCAAGGCCCTTCTCCAGAGCGAGATCGAGGCGTGCTCGAAGGAGTTCAAGTCCTTCGAGAAGGTCCAGCGATTCGCCATCGTCGAGGAAGAGTTCACGACCGCGAACGACATGCTCACACCGAGCCTCAAGCTCCGCCGCCGGAACGTGCTGGCCAAGTACGACAAGCTCATCGGCGGTCTCTACACGGAGAAGTCGAAGAGCTCCTCCGCAGCCGCCACCGCCTGAGCTCCCCCAGTGCCAATTCGCGCCGGTTGGTGTGCCGGCGCTCCACCGGGCGCACCCGAGCGCTCGGTGGATGCGAGCGACTCTCCGCGGCACGCGCCGTGCTCGATCAAGGCACATGAGCCGATGGTCGATGCCGAAGATTGTCGTTCTCGCGTCGTGCCTGGCGTCGGCGGCGATTGCATGCTCGGACACCTCCGAGCGCGCCGGCGAGGACGGAGGGACACGCGACGGGGCGGTCCCCCCGACGCCGCCCACGCCGCCCCCGACGCCGCCCACGCCGCCCCCGACGCCGCCCACGCCCCCGACGCCGCCCACGCCCCCGACGCCTCCGCCGCCGCCGGACGCGGGCGTCGACGCGGCTCCCGACGCGGCGATCGATGCCGGGCCTGGCTGTCTCGCGCCGCGGAGCGGTGACATTCGTCAGCTCTGTGGTCCCACCGTGCTCGCGGGGGCGCCCTCGACTCTGAGCGCATCGATCGACGGCTGCTTCTGCGGCGAGACGTTCGTCTGCAGCGCATCCCTCGTCACCGATGGGACCGTCGAGATCGACGTCACCGTCTGCTCTTCCGACGTCCTCTGCGACGCCTGCTACGTGGGCGAAGTGGATTGCCCGCTGCCCGCGCTGCCGCCGGGGAGGTGGCCGCTCCGGCAGGGCGAAAGGACGCTCGGTGTCCTCGACGTCTCGGGTGGTGTCGGCCCGATGGAGCCGTGGCAATGCCTGACCACGGCTCCTCCGGTCGACAGCGCGTCCATCTGTCCGATTCCCGGTCGCGAAGCCGCGCCCGATCAAGTGTGCTTCGACGGCGAGCGCTTCGGGGAGCTCCGCACGTTCCAGCTGACCGAGAGCTGCGCGGGATGTTTCGACACTCCCGGTTCGTGCGAGGTGACGACCACGGCCGGCGAGATTCGATTGCGGCCCTGGATGCGGCCGTGCGAATGCCCGACCTGCGGCGCGTGTCCGCCTGCATGCTTCCCCAAGACGGTCGAGTGCGACCTGCCCGACGAGGTCCCCGAGGGTCGATATCGTCTCTTCGTCGGAGACCGGGAGCTCGGCGAGGTCGAGGTCGCGAGCGGCGCCGGTTGGTGCACGACGTCCACCGGCGGCGGCTCGTCGGGCGGCTCGTCCGGAGCCGGCCCGCGAGGCTGAGAGCGAACGCGCGCGTCACTCGGGATCGCCCCTGCCGCGATCGGGATCCGACGTGTCGACGATCCGGACGCTCGTACGAACCGTGTCGTCGTCCCATTGCGGCAGGTCTTCCGCGGTCTTGCCGAAGTCGGCTTCCGTGATGTGCATCGTGGGATCGATGGGGAGATCCGGGTTGGTCATCCCGAGGAGCGCCGACACTCTGCCTCCCGGCGGCTGCGGTGCAGACGGTGGATCGGGAGGTTGGAGATGCCCGCCCAACCCGCGTGCCGCATAGAGCCGGAACCGCCAACCACGCGGCGTCTGGTAGTAGCCGAGAAAGACGCGTCGTGGAGCGTGGACGTACGGCAGGAACTGACGCTCGCCGCTCGACACCAGCCACGGACCGGTCTCGTCACGGCAGTAGTAGAGGCGGTGACGAGACGTCCCGACGAGAAGGTGAAAGCGCCCTCCGAGGTCCACGTCGAAGCTGATCTCGCGCAGATCCTGACCGCGCAGAGGCAACGAGCGCTCGAGCTCGCGGCACTCGCCGGTCTCGACGTCCAGGGCGACCAGGCGCACGATCCGTCCGTTGGGTCCGTCCCAGAACGTGGCGAGCACCCTTCGTCGATCGACGTCGTAACGACACGCGAAAGGCGAGAATCGAGACCGCGGGAGCTCGCGCCGAAGAACCACGTTTCCGCCATGGTCGAGACGCTCGTACTTCAGCTCGCGATCGAGCATCACGACGTGGATGTGCTCCGCGTCGACCGCCACGGCGCTGGGCATCCCGAGGTGGAACGAGGAGCCGTGGACGAACACCGGATCCGCCTCGCCCGAGACGAGACGATGACAATGGAGGCTCCCTCCTTGTGCGGAGGACAACAAGAAGAGGCCATCGGCGCCATCCCAGAAGGCGGCCCTGGGGTGCCGTGGTGCACCCGGAAGCGACGTCGTGCGCCTCTCCCGGACACCGTGGGTGCCGGCGATCCGTTGGGAGCGCGCTTCGCTCGGGGCGACCTCGACGAACCACCGATCGAAGAAGTGATCGAACACGTCGTCGCGATAGAAGGCGTTGTACGCAGCGAGCACGTGAGCTCCCGTCGCACCCGCGTCGAGCCGCATCGAGTACCACGAGGCAAGCGGGCGACCCGCGTTGTGGAGCCTGCCGATCCAGCAGAAGCCGTCTTCGGACTCGGTCTTCAGGAGAACCTGCAAGCCGTCGAGCACGCAGTTGTCGCGGGTGACGAAGAGATCGTGAGCCTCCGAGGCGGACACCGTGACGGCCGCTCGCTCGGAGCGCAGGTCGACGTTCTCGGGAGCATATCGATAGACCGCTTCCACCCAGTGATCGCCCTGGGGCAAGGGATACTGGTAGGACGCCAGATCGAGGTCCCACTCCCAGAGAGCCCCGGGCTGCAGGACCTCGAGCGCCGCCTCGGTCCAATCCGGCCGCTCGCTCACCATCATCACGTGGCGCAAGCGGGGATTGGCCTGCCAGGAAGGCGACGTGTCGTGGGGCGAGGCGTACGCGCGAATCTCGAGCGCGTCGGTGGGATCGGCAGTGCCGGGCAATCGCAGCGCGGTGCTGCCACCGTTGCGGAGCACCACTCGGACGCGCATCGATTCGAGGGTGCCGAGCGCGGTGGCGACGACGTCGAGCGAAAGATCGAGTGACATGGTGTCTCGTCAGCTCTGCGCCGGGAAGCCCGCGGCCTCGTTGTCCCAACCCCGGATCTTCAGGTTGCACTTGCCGCAGAAGTGCGGGGTGAACGAGCCAGTCTTCTGGTGCAAGTGCACGGTCGGTGCAGAGCCTTCCGGATAGGCGAGGAGGCAGTTGTGATCCTTCTTGTCGTGACTGGCGTCGTGCTTTCCTCCGGCGTTCTCCCAGTGCTGGAGGAAGCAGTTGTGCCCCATCTCGTGGGCCTCCACGTAATAGGCTTTGTCGGCGTCCTGGGTGTTGATGATGGAGAAGGAGTCGGCGATCCCGATCGAGCTCAGGGGCGCGATGTACCCCGCGACCACGATGGTGTTGTCACCCGTCGCGGGGTCCTTGAGCAGGTCTACGGGCTTGTTCGCGATGGTCTCGACGAGCACGAAACCGCGCGGGATGAACGTGGGCTTCGGCGAGAGCGTGGAGTGCTCGCCGCGTAGGTTCTCGGTCAGCTTCTCGCGGATGGCGCCCTTGAAGTTCGCTTTCTCCCAGAAGTCCGTGATGACGCGGGTGTCCACGAGCGTCTTGTAGTTGGCGGCGTTCTGGACGCCCTGCGCCGGGACCGCGCGCGCGTAGCCCGTGTCGTCCGAGAGCGTCGCCTGCGCCTTCGTCAGCGACGTCTCGGCGGCCACGATCGTCCCGTACTGATCGTTGGTCAGCACGTCGGTCATCTTCTTCGTCGAGTGGCCCGTCGTGAGATCGACGTAGGCCTTCTCGAACTCCGTGCGGACCTTGTCGAGCTCCCGTCCGCCCGCGCGCGCCGGCCAGGTGATGACCATCGCGATCTCGCCGAAGTGCTTGATCGTCAACGTGCCCGTCGAGACTTTGATCGTCTTGTTCGCAGCGAGGCCGTGACGTTTCTCCAGATCGGCCTTGTTGGGGAGATCGGCAGTGTCCTTCCGGAACTCGAGCTCCGCCTTGACGATGTACGCATCGCCGGCGACGTACGAAGGCCGGAACAAGACGCCGGCCTTGCCGAGCCGCTTGGGATACTTGGTCCCGTCGACGACGGCTTCCGTGTAGACCTTCTTCGCGCCCGAGTCGTCCTTGACGTCCCAGCACTCGTACTTCGTCCCGAGCACGAATGGTGTCTTGTAGTTGGTCGCGGCCGCCTCGCGAATGCCGCCATACTCCTTCGGGCAATTGTCGCCACCGGGACCGCCGCCCTTCTCCTTGAGGGCTTTGTCGATGAACTTCTTCGTGCGGCTCGGCTCGCTGGCCGTCACGTCGTACTGCGTGCTCGTGTCCTCCGGAGGATCCTTGAAGGTCCAGGCGATGTGCGCTGGACCGACTCCCCCCGGGGCGCTGACGCCTTTTCCGGCTTTGCCCTTGAGAAGGATCTCGACTTCCAGCGGGATCAGGGGACGGGTGCGTCGCTCCTTCATCTTGGTGGGGCGATGCGTGAGGTACTCGGCCCACTCGGAGCCGTCCTTCTCGTAGGTCAGCAGCTCCACCCGTATCTCGGCGGTGCCTTTCGGGTTCGTGATCCCGTCACCTTTGATGAACGTGCGGCTGCGGTCGCCTGCCTTCAACGCAGCTTTGAGCGTGGCGTCGATGGTGTCGTTGTAGTCGCTGAACTTGACCTTGTGGAGCTTGGGGTGGTTCGACTTGTAGAGAATGGTCGAGATCTTCAGGTAGTCGTCGAAGTCGTTTCCGACGGGACCGGCCCAGTAGCCCAGTCGATTGAGGTGGTAGGCCACGAACTTCTTCTCGTCCGCCTCGGGCGGGATCGCCTCGTCGTGCGTCCATGGGCCCTGCGTGAGCTTGATGGAATCGTAGAGAACCTGGAACTCGCGCTCGTCGGTGTGATGAGCCTTGCCGTCGACGTAGAGCTTGACCTTGTACGGTGTGTAGAGAGGGCTGATGTGCTTGTCCTTGATCTTGCCCTCGGTCGCCTTGCCGTCCCACTGGAAGGTGTGGACCCCGTCCTTCTTCTGGGCGGCGTCGAGCTCCTTCTTGAAGAGAGGCTTCCCGCCGTCGAGATGGGCGCTGGAGATCTCGAGGATGACCTTCTGCTTGGCCATGAGCGCAATCTCGTACTGGATGTCGAGCTTCTCCTTGGAGGACGCGAACTGGGCGTCGACCTTGGTGATGTCGAGCATCGCGGGGACCTTGAGCTTGTACTCGTGGGCCTCGCCATCGGGCTTGGTCGGGAACTCGAAGACGTATGTCTTCGGTACCTTGAACTCGTCTTTCGCCTGGACGAGCCCGAGCGCGGCTCGCTTGCCCTTCAGGGCCGCGTTCGCTGGGTAGTAGTAGATGCTCCTGCCGTCGGTCGTGCCGTGCTTGCGCGCGATGCCACCCAGGCTCTCCGGGTCCTTCATCGTGTGCGCGACCTCTTCGGGCTTCACGAGCTTGCCGGCCTTGCTCTCGTCCGTGAAGAAGAGGTGCTTGCCGAGGGTGACCTTCGATTTGCCCGACTTCAGGTTGCTGACGACGATTCGTCCCTGCGCGTCGCTGGTTCCGCCGCCCTTGGCGTCGCCGGGGCCGACCACCGACGCTCCGACCCCCGTCACGAAGTCTCCCCACTCGTCCACGACGACGAGGTTGATCCAGAACTTCTGCTCCTCGGCCGGCGGCTCGGCCTCCTCGGTCGAGGTGTTGGGCGACGGGCCGAGGTTCGTGAGCACCTTCGACTGCGGTGGCGGATCGAGATAGCGGTAGTACTGCAGCCCCTCGAGCGGGCAGGAGTTCGTTCCGTGGAAATACGGAGAGAGCTCGTCGAACCACGACGCGCTGGCGCCGTCGGTGGACACTGCCACCGGGACGCGCCAGTGGATGGCCACCGCCGTCGCGCGGCTGATGGGCTGCCATTTTCCAGGATGGACGAAGACGTCGTCCGCCTTCATGAGGAATCGCCAGGAGCCGGGCATCGGGGGATGGTCGCGGACGTCCGTCGCGTGTCAAGGCGTCAGATGGCTCCCCGGCGATCGATCGGCTCGGGACCGTCGCCCGTCAGTCCTCCATCGGCCCCAGATCCTCGCCCGACAGCACGTAGAAGGCTTCGCCGTAGGTCGTCAGGAGCGAGAGCGCTTGCTCCATGTCTTCTTCGGTGTGGCCGCGCGTGATGTTGACGCGTAGCCGCTCTTCGCCCTTCTTCACGCCCGGGTACGTGATCGGCACCATCATCACGCCGCTCTCGAGCAACGCCACGTGCATGAAGAGCACTTTGCGCTCGTCGCGGCAGTAGACGGGCATGATGTGCGTGTCGCTCGCGCCGAGATCGAAGCCGATCCCCTTGAGCCTCGAGCGCATGTGCTCCGCCTTCTGGTGGAGCTCGGCCACGAGCTTCGGCCCCTCGTCCTCGAGGATGTCGAGGATCTTCGCGGCGGCCGCCACGATCGGGACTGGGAGCGACGCGGAGAAGAGGAAGGAGCGCGCGTTGTGCTGCACGAGCTCCACCACGTCGCTGCGGCCGAGCAGGATGCCGCCGATGCCTCCGAAGGTCTTCGAGAAGGTGCTGATCACGATGGGCGCGCGGCCCTCGAGGCCGAAGTGCTCCAGGATGCCCGCGCCGCGCTTGCCGAGCGTGCCCGTGCCGTGCGCGTCGTCGACGAGGAGCACGGCCTCGTAGCGATCGCAGATCTCGATGATCTCGGCGATCTTGGCCATGTCGCCGTCGAGCGAGTAGATGCCCTCGACGAGGACCAGCGCGTTCTTGCGCTCCCGTGTCTTGAGGATGCGCTCGAGCGAACGGACGGAGTTGTGGTTGAAGAAGCGAACCTCCGGCTGTCGCCCGGGGATACCGGCTGCGAGGAAGGTCCCGTCGAGGATGCAGGCGTGCGACAGGTTGTCGAGGACGAGGGTCGTGTCCTTGTCCGCGAGCGACGCGATGGTGCCGACCATCGCCTGATAGCCGGTCGTGAAGAGCAGGCACTTCTCGAAGCCGAACCAGCGCGCGAGCCGCGCCTCGAGCTCGACGTGCTCGACGGTGGTCGCCTGCACGCGCGAGCTCGAGAGGCCGCACGCGTACTTGTCGACGGCCGCGTGGGCGGCGGCCTTGACGCGAGGATCGTTGGTCAGGCCGAGATAGTCGTTCGAGCTGAAGTTCACGATCGGCTTGCCGTGGATGCTCGTGTGGATGCCGCCCGTCTCGAAGGGGCGGAAGAACGGATAGACCTGCTTCTCGCGGGCTTCGCGGATCCGGGCGAGCTCCGCGTAGGCCTTGTCGTCGACCCAGCTCATGATGTCCCTCTCGTGAAGGCGACCGCAGCCGCGGTCCCGTAGAAGCCGACCGCAGTGCAAATCACGCGCTCTGCCTCGGCGCGTGTCTCGCCGCGCAGAGACGCCGGGCCGAGCGGGATCGGTCCGCCGTCGGACAGCGCGCCGATCCACGCGAGGCCCGACGCGAGCCCGAGCGCGCTCGCCGCGCCGAGCGACTCGCCGAGCACGAGCTTCGGTGCGGCGATCGGAACCTCGGTACCGATGACTGCGTCGATGGAGGTCCGCTCGGCGCGGTCGAAATCGGGCAGCCCCGATGCGCTCGACACGACGAGATCGACGCTCGACGCGTCCCAGCCGGCATCGTCGAGGGCGGCGCGAATGGCCTGGCCGATGGCCACGCTCGATGGGTGCACCATCAGGACCTCGGACTCGGGTGGCTCGAAGCTCGTGCCGTAGCCGACGATCCGAGCGACGCGCCGCGCGCCGCGCACGGCCGCGACCTCGGGGGGCTGGAGCGCGAAGAGCGCAGCTCCTTCGCCGAGCCTTATCCCGTTCGCGCCTCCGTGTTGCTCGCGCAAGACGCCGAGACGTCGGAACGCCAGATACAGCGCCTCGCTGAGCGCCTCGGCTCCACCCACGAGAATCGCATCGGCGGCGCCCGCGCCGAGGTACATCCCCGCGCACAAGATCGCGTCGAGAGGACCCGTGTTGCCGTTCGACACGGTCACGTTGAGCGCACGGAGATCCTCCCAGATCGAGGCGTAACCCGCCGCGCTGTTGATGACGGTGTTCGGGAACTTCGCCGGGTTGAGGTATCGGGCGTCCTCGAGAACGGCCACGCGGTCGAGCTCCGTGATCGCTTCGAGGCTTCCGTACGCGGTCGATGCGCAGAGACCGACGCGACGCGGAGACAGCGAGAGGTATTGGCCGTCTTTCTTGATCCCGGCGTCGACGGCCGCCAGACGCGTCGCGACGAGCAGCAGCTTCGTGAGCCGATCGAGCGTGCGAAGCCCCTTGTCGCCGAGGTACTTGCCGGGCTCGAAGCCGCGTACCTCGCCGACGCATGCGCCTTCGTAGGGCTTCGCGTCGAAGGTGTCCGGGCTCGTCGTGAAACCGTCGCGCCCTTCGCGGAGACCGGCGACGAACGCATCGATGCCCACTCCGAGCGGAGTGACGACCCCGACTCCCGTGATGTCGAGCGGATGCACGGCGCGCGATTACCGCGTGCGGGCTACGAGGGCAATCGCTTGACGTCGCGCGGATGCGGGAGCTTGCCGGGCTTGCCGAAGACCTGCACCGAGTCGTAGCCGCCGAACGCGAGCGCCGTGTTGAGCACGACATCGACGGTCATCTTCGTCGGCTCCGTCACGACGTCGATCGGGCACTCGGGGTCGGGGGTCTCGTAGCCCATCGTGGGCGGGCACGCGTCCTCGACGACCGACATGATGCACGCGACGGCCTCGATCGCGCTCGATGCGCCCATCGCGTGACCGATCATGCTCTTGTTCGCCGTCACCGGCAGGCGGCGCGGACCGAAGACCTCGCGCAACGCGCGCGCCTCGGCCTGATCGTTGGCCTTCGTCGCGGTGCCGTGCGCATTGACGAGCGAGACGTCGTCGGGCGTGATGCCCGTCGCGTCGAGCGCGCGCCGGATCGCGCTGATGGTTCCCTCGGCCTCGGGGTGCGGACGCGTGATGTGATAGGCGTCGCAGGCGAGCCCGTAGCCGCCGACCTCGGCGAGCGCAGCGGCGCCACGTCGGACCGCGTGCTCCTCGCTCTCGACCACGAGCACTCCCGCACCTTCTCCGAGGATCAGCCCCTGCCGGTTCAGATCGAATGGCTGGCAACGCTCGGGCGCGACCGCACCGAGGCGCACGAACCCCGAGTACTGCAGCTGCTGCAGCGTCTCGGCGGAGCCCGTGATGACGACGTCCGCCCGGCCCGAACGGATGAGATCGGAAGCGAAGCCGATCGCATAGTTGCCCGCTGCGCATGCGGCCGGGAGCGCCAGCGTCACTCCCCGCGCGCCGAACGCTCGCGCCACGTTGATCGGAAGGAGGGCGGCGCCGTACCGGGTGACGAGCCGGTCGTCGACCGCCTCGGGCCCGTCGTGGATCCACGCGTGGTCGAGCTGCTCGATGACGAGCGCCTCGCCCATCGTGGTGCCCAGCACGACGCTGACGCGCTCGGGCTTCACGTGACGCGCGGGAAGCGCTGCGTCCTCCCACGCCATGCGGGCGGCCGCGAGCGTCATCGCGCCGCAGCGACCCGTGCGCCGCGCCTCGGCCGCGGTCAGGAAGTCGCGCGGACGAAAGCCGCGAACCTCCGCGGCATTCGAGCGACCGAGCGAGCTCGTGTCGAAAGCTTCGACCGGCCCGACACCGCTCTTGCCCGCGACCAGATTGCCCCAGAACTCGCCTCGGCCGAACCCGAGCGAGCTCACCACTCCGATACCCGTGACCAGAACCCGACGCGACAAGGGGACCCTCAATACTCTGGTTCGGACGAGCCGCCAACCTCTCGGCGGGCCTCATGCCCGGGCGACCGACCCGCGGTCACACGGCACCCAACGTCGCAGCTCCCTAGCGAACGACGTGCCGCCGCTCGCCGTGTCGCAACTCTCGTAAAGCCGGCTGACCGGCCGAGCCGGCGTCTGTGCAATCGCAATGAATGAAAAGTCCACCCAAGAGGTGCGCCCGTCGCCCGGGTGCGGCTCAAGAGGGCGGCGCGAGCGCTCGTCGCACGACGGCTTCGAGCGCGTCGATCAACCGAGGATCGTCGTTGGGCAAGCGGGTCCGCTCGAGCCGTCGCACACCGGCGGCCTCCGCGATCGGCCGCGCCTCGATGTCGAGGTCGTAGAGCGTCTCGACGTGATCGGTCAGAAAGCCGATCGGAGCGATGAGCACGTCCCGCACGCCGCGAGCGACGAGGCCACGGAAGCACTCGTCGAGGGTTGGGCCGAGCCACGGATCGGGCGTCGCTCCCTGGCTCTGGAACGCCACCGCGACGGGATTGTCGGGACACGCGCGTGCGACGACGAGCTCCGCCGTTCGCGCGACGAGCGCTGCGTACGGGTCGCCTTCGCGGAGCGTGCGCGTGGGCAACGAGTGTGCGCTGGGCACCACGCCGACCGACGTTCTGTCGCCTGCAGGAAAGCGCTCGAGCGCCTCGCGCACGAGATCGGCGAACAGCCCGATGAGCGAGGGCTCATCGTTCCAGTACGGCGCGCGCACCACGTCGAGCTCGACGCCTCGCGCGGCGGTGGCGAGCGCGACGGCTTCGTCGACGGTGCGGTGGTAGAGCGGCACGCTGAACGGGGCCATGGGCATCGAGACGATCCGTCTCGCGCCCGCCTCGACGGCGGAAGCGACGACGTCGCGCACGTACGGCTGCCACAGGCGCATCGCGACGTGGACCGGGATCCCCAGCCGCCCTTGGAGCATCTGCGCCTGACGTTCCGCTATCGCCGTCAGGGGCGATTGCCCGCCGATGGCCTCGTAGCGGTGGCGCACGTGCTGCACGAGCTCGGCAGGAACGTGTCGACCCTGGCGGATGTTCGCGAGAAAAGCGGGGAGATCGTCCAGGTCGGACACTGTGCCGTGCCCGACGAGAAGCACGTGGGTCCGCGGGTCGGTCATGGGTCGAGCGTCTATCACGGCTCCGCTCGCACTGCGCGCGCTTCGTCGCGGTGCGTCAATGGCGTGGCGGTCGATGCCACCGCGCCTTCGCACCGACGGTCGTTTTCCGGCCATTTGGCCGGCGAAAAACGTGCGTTCGCCCGCTTGATGGGCCAGCGTCGACGGAGTACAGACGGGCCCTCGCAGCGCGTCATAGACTGCGATGCGTCGGACCGGAGCATCCACGAATGAGCCTGAGCAGCGAGAGCGCGCACCCTCATGCCGCGTCGAGGGGAGCCGACGCGAGCGAGTTCGAGCGCGAGTCGCGCGTGCTGTTCGGGGACGAGGTGCCTCCGACGCTCGTGCACGCGCTGAGGCGGCTTCGCGATTTCCGCCATCGCGGCTTCTACTTCATCAACCAAGAAGGCAAAGAGCGGTTCTGCTCGTTCGGCGAGATGCACGACGAAGCGGGGCGCCGCGGTCGCATCCTGCGCGACCTCGGGCTCGCCAAAGGCGATCGCGTCGCGATCGTGGTGCCGGAGGGCGACGAGTTCGTGCTGAGCTTCATGGGCGCGCTCTACGCGGGCGTCATACCCGTGCCGATCTACCCGCGCCTGACGCTCCGCAACCTCGAGGCCTACGTCGAGACGGTCGGCCACATCGCCGATGCGTCGGGAGCGCGCGTGGTCGTCACGAGCCCGAACGCGCGGCAGTACGTCGAGGGCGCGGTCGGCAAGTCGAAGCTCGAAGCGCTCGTCACGACCGAGCAGCTCTGCCCTCACCCCGGCCCTCACCCCGCCGGCGGGGACACCATCGTTCCGATCGACGAGCACATCTCGCCCGACGACATCTGCTTCTTGCAGTTCACGTCGGGATCCACCGCGCGGCCGAAGGGCGTGCGCGTGCTGCACCGGAACTTGGCGACCAACTGCGGGCTCTTCATGCTCGATGGGCTCCGTCGCCGCGAGAGCTGGGACAAGGGCGTCTCGTGGCTCCCGTTGTTCCACGACATGGGACTCATCGGGTTCGTGATGGGCCCGCTCTTCACGAACATCGAGAGCGTCTTTCTCCCGACGTCGAGCTTCGCGCGTGGGCCCCGGATCTGGCTCGAGACGATCCACCGCCATCGCGGCACCATCACCTACGCGCCGAACTTCGCGTACGCGCTCGCGGTCAAGCGCCTGCGCGACCGCGATCTCGTCGGGCTCGACCTCTCGTCTCTGCGCATCTCGGGTTGTGGCGCGGAGCCGATCCAGGCGGGCGTGCTCCGCGAGTTCGCGAAGCGGCTCGAGCCGGTCGGCTTCAAGTCGAGCACGCTCCTGCCGAGCTACGGGATGGCGGAGGCGACGCTCGCGATCACGTTCATCGGACATGACGAAGAGCCGAGCGCCGACCGCGTGGTGGCCGAGGACATGGGGCGTCGCATCGCGACGCCCGCCACCGCCGAGACGCCCGAAGGCAAGGTCGCCGAGATCGTGAGCTGTGGGCGGCCGTTCCGCGATCACGAGCTGCGGATCGTCGACGACGAGGGCAACGTGCTCGGCGAGCGTCGGGTCGGGCAGATCATCACGCGTGGGCCGAGCATCGCCGACGGATACTTCGACAACCCGGCGGCGACAGCGGAGTCGTTTCGCGCCGACGGCTGGCTCTACACCGGTGACCTCGGCTACGTGGCCGACGGCAACCTGTACGTGTGCGGGCGCGTCAAGGACATGATCATCGTCCGCGGGCGCAACTTCTATCCGCAGGACATCGAGTGGCTCGTGGGCGAGATGCCGAGCGTGCGTCGTGGGAACGTGATCGCGTTCGCGGTCTCGCTCGGCGATACCGAGGGGGTCGTCGTGTGCGCGGAGGCCGCGATGAGCGACGAGGCCGCGCTCGTTCCCGCGATCGTCTCGCGCGTGACCGACGAGGTCGGCATCGCGCCCCACGACGTGGCCATCGTGCCGCTCGGCACGTTGCCCAAGACATCGAGCGGCAAGCCGCAGCGTCGAAAGACGAAGCAGATGTACGAAGACGGAACGCTGCGTCGCATCGTGGAGGACGCGAAGAGCGCGCGCGCCGTCCCCCAACCCGATGGGGTGTGATCCCGCTCGTCGGCGGGGTCGAGTACCGTGTCACGCACTGTTGTGCTGAGGAGACGAGGCAGAGATGGGCTCAACGCAGGATCAGGTTGAAGTCAGCTACGACGTCGGCAACGAGTTCTTCCGGCTCTGGCTGGACGAACGGATGAACTACACGAGCGCCGTGTACCTGCATCCGAACGAGACGCTCGAGCAGGCGCAGCTCAACAAGCTCCGCATCCTCTCCGAGTACGCGCACGTGCAACCGGGCTGCAGCGTGATCGACATCGGCTGCGGCTGGGGCGCGAACCTCGAGTTCATGTCGCTCGAGCGCAAGGTCGGACGTGCGCACGGCATCACGCTCTCGACCGAGCAGTGGACCGAGATCACGCGTCGGAAGATCCCGAACGTCACGGCGGAGGTCCGCGACTACAAGGAGTTCAAGCCCGCGGAGAAGTTCGACGCGGCCACGTGCATCTGCATGATGGAGCACATCGCGTCACCGGAGGAGGCGCGGTCGGGCAAGCACATCGACCTCTATCGCGACTTCTTCCGTCGGGTGCATTCGTGGACGAAGCCGGGTGCCTACTTCGGGCTCCAGACGATCCTTCGCAACCGGATGCCGCGCAACAAGAAGGACATCGAAGACATCGGCCACGCCACGTACGTGATCTTTCCCGGCGGCATCACCGAGCGCATGGAGGACATCGTCATCGCCGTGAACCCGTACTGGGAGGTCATGGAGATGAAGACGCGTCGCGAGGACTACGGCCGCACGACGGGCGAGTGGCTGAAGCGTCTGCGCGACCACAAGACGGAGATCCTCGCGAAGTGGGGACAGAAGGTCTTCGACGACTACGACCGCTACCTGAGCACGTGCGTCAACGCGTTCGACAAGCACTACCAGTCGCTCGCGCAATGGTCGCTCCGTCGCATCGACTGATTGGTCAGGCCTCGCATCGTCCGCGCGCACGGCGATGGCCGCGGCCCGGACGTGAAGATTGTTTTCCCACCCATCGGGTGGGCGTTTCCTGGAAGAGAAGAACGCAATGACGACCAACCGCACCGAGCTCCTCACCCTGTTCCACAAGATGGCGACCGAGATCGCGGAGAAAGAGTTCCCGCCGTTCACGGAGCAGACCGTCATCAGCGACCTCGGCATCGACTCGCTCGCGATGCTCGAGCTCGTCGGCGCGATGGAACGGCACTTCGAGATCCGGATCCCCGACGAGCAGCTCGTCGGCATCACGACGGTCAACGACCTGCTCGCCGTCGTGGAGAAGGGAATCGCCGCAGCGCGCGCCTAGCGCTGCTGGCCTCGGCCAACGTACCCGCAGGGTGGGAGTCTCGTGCAGCAGTGATGGGCGACTCTCGACAGGCCAACACCCACCCTCGGGGTGGGAGTCTCTTCCTCGTGGAGTAGTGATGAGCGACTCTCGACAGGCCGAGAAGGTCTACAAGCTCTACGCCGAGTTCTTCGACAAAGCCGAGCAGGAGCGGCGCTGGAACCCGTTCAGGGACATCCCGTGGAACGACGTGAAGAAGGACGTCAGCGACGACCTGGCGCTCTGCGCCGAGACGTTCATGGCGGTCGAGAGCTACCTGCCGGACTACGTCGCGAACGGCATCCAGGTGGTGCGTCCCTGGTTCGGTCGTGCGTGGTTCGGCGCGAACTGGGCCTACGAGGAGTCGAAGCACTCCGTGGCACTGCTCGAATGGCTGATGCGCAGCGGCAAGCGCACGCCCGAGCAGGTGTTCGACTTCCAGGCCAAGCTGATGGAGAAGAAGTGGGTGATGCCGTTCTCGACGGCGCGCCAGATGACCATCTATGGCTCGCTCCAGGAGATGGCGACGTTCGTCATCTACTGCCGTCAAGAGCAGCGCGCGATCGTCGAGGGTTGTCCCGCGCTCCGTGCCGTCTATCGGCTCAACGCGCGAGACGAGATGGCGCACGCGCACTTCTACGAGAACGTCGTGAAGATGTTGCTCGAGGAGGAGCGAGAGGAGACCATCGCGGACATCGCGTTCGTGGCGAAGCACTTCGAGATGCCGGGCGTCGGCATCGTTCCGGAGTACGACGCACGCATCGAGCTGATGCGCGAGCAGGGCCAGGTCGATCGCGACGTGTTCCTGCAGAAGGTCTTCTTCCCCCTCCTCAAGTACATCGGCCTCTCGCGAATCGATCTCGCCCGCGCGGGCGCGACGATCCGTGAGTGGCCCCTGCCACCGGGCGCCCAGTTCATCGCATCGGTGCGCAAGGGAGGCTCGCCGGAGCCTGCGCGTGCGGCCGTCGGCGCGGCGTCGCAGGTCACCCCACCGTCATCGCTCGCGCCGGTCTGACGGCGCCCGTGTGAAAGGCTGATCGCGTGTCCGCCACGTTGAAAGACGACCTGCGCAAGCTCATCGCCGAGATCACCGAGATCGACGACATCCCGGACGGGGCGTCCTTCAAGGACCTCGGCGTCGACTCCATGATGGCGCTCGAGATCGTTTCGGCCATCGAGCGCGAGTACAAGATCCGCATCGAGGAGAGCGAGCTTCCGAGCCTCACGAACCTCGAACAGTCGTTCGCGCTCGTCGCGTCGAAGCTCGCCGCCAAGTCTTCGTGACGGTGAGCATCCACCGTGTCCGCGTCGGCTACGCGGATACGGACCAGGCGGGTGTCTGTCATCACGCCGCGTACCTCCGCTTCCTCGAGCAGGCGCGCGTGGAGCACTGGCGCGAGCGCGGGCTCGACTATCGCGGCTGGGAGCGGTCGAGCCGACTCGGGCTTCCCGTCGTGGACGTGCACGTGCGTTACCGAGCGCCCGCGCGCTTCGACGACCTGCTCGAGATCGAGACGTGGGTCGGGCAGTCGAGCCTCGCGACGCTCCGCTACGACTCGCTCGTCCGCGTGGGCGAGCGCGTGCTGACCGAGGCACAGATCAAGGTCGCTTGCGTGGGCCTCGACGACGGCCAGCTGCGTCGCATGCCGCCCGAGGTGATCGAAGCCGCGAGGCGCTGATTCGCCAGTTTCTTTACTGCAGCGATCCGATGTGCGACCAGCGAGCGATGGAAGATCTCTCGATGGAGCTCGGAGCAGTCGTGGCGCTCGCGCCGCCGATCGTGGAGCGCCACACCATCGGGCTGGCCTACGGTGATCCGAGCGCATGGGCGCTGGTGCACGAGCCGGCGCCGGGGCGGCCGGGATTCACGCAGATCGTCGTCCAGGATCGGCGCGAAGAGCGGTTCTTCGGTCGGGTTCGCGCGCTCCTTCGCCGCATGGGCGTGACGCCGTCGCGTTACCGCGTGCGGCCGCCGATCGAAGCCGATTGAAGGAGGGCACCGGCGACCTGCTACGGTCGCATACGTGAGCGATCCCCTTCCCGTTCGCGTCGTAGAGAGCCATCCCGCTGCCGAGGGCATCCATCGCCTCGTCCTCGACGATGCGCCCTTCGCGACGCAGCACGAGCGTCCGGGGCAGTACGCCGTTCTGCAGCTGCCCGACGGACGCAAGTCGTACTTCGCGCGACTGTCGGCGCCGGGTGACGCGAACGCCGAGTACCTGCTCGGCCGGGGTGCGGTTGCCGAGGAGCTGGCGCGTCTTCGCGAGGGGGAGCTCGTCACGTCCTCGGCACCGCAGGGCAAGGGCTTCGACCTCGAGAGCGTGCGTGGACTCGATCTCTTGCTGATCGGTACGGGCACCGGGCTCGGTCCGCTGCGCTCGACGTTGCGGTGGCTCGCCTCGCGACGCGGCGACTTCGGCCGCGTGACGCTCGTCTACGGCGCCCGGACGCCTCCGCACGTTCCGCTTCGCGGCGAGCTCGACCGATTGGCGCGCGAGGACGTCGAGCTCGACATCGTCTACTCGCAACACGGCGACGAGCCAGGATACGTCCAGGATCGCGTCGTGCGCCGAGGGGGCGACCTGTCGCGCACCGCGGTGGTCGCCGTGGGACAGAAGGAGATGATCCAGATGCTCCGCGAGCGATTGCCCAAGCTCCGCTTCGATCTCTCGCGCCTGTTGCTCAACTTCTGACGGTGGCGCCGAGCCCCATCGACGGCGACGTGAACGGCCGCGCGTCGAGCGCGATCCCGCGCGACGTGAAGGTGTTCGGCGCTGCGAGCTTCTTCACGGACGTGGCCTCCGACATGGTCCGACCGCTCCTGCCGCTCTTCGTGAGCCAGGTGCTGAGGGGCGGCGGCGTCGAGCTCGGTCTGATAGAAGGTTCGGCCGACGCGGCGTCGAGCCTCTTGAAGCTCGTGTCCGGCCGCTGGAACGACAGACTGCGAGGCGCCTCCAACGAGGGCTGGCGCAAGTGGCTCATCGTCGCCGGCTACACGATCGCAGCAGTGGCGCGCCCATTGACGGCCGTCGCCACCGCACCGGTGCACGTGCTCGCGACGCGCGTCGGCGATCGCATCGGCAAGGGGATTCGCACGGCGCCGCGCGATGCGTGGATCGCAGACGTCACGGCCCCTGCGGCGCGTGCCCGCGCGTACGGGTTGCACCGTGCGCTCGACAACGCAGGCGCGTTCGTCGGGCCGCTCGTCGCGCTGGCGCTCCTGCTGCTCGCGCGGCTCGATCTGCGGACGGTGATCGCGCTCTCGGCCGTACCTGCCGCGATCGCGATCGTGACGCTGGTCGTCGGGCTGCGCTCGAAGCGTGGCGACGCGATGGCTCCTGCGCCGACCGAAGAGGCAACGGCGGCCGATGCGCCCCGCGAGCGCTGGCCGGGCTCGCTCAGAAGATTCCTCGCGGTGGGCACCATCCTGACGCTCGCGAACGCGTCGCAGGGATTCCTGCTGCTCCGGGCGGGCGACGTGGGGCTGTCCACGTGGATGGTGCTGCTCGTCTGGACGGGGCACTCCGGGCTGGCGGCGGTGCTCAACGTGCCACTGTCGACTCTATCGAATCGCATCGGGCTCAAGACGACCATCGCCGCGGGCTGGATCACGCTGGCTGCCGCGCAAGCTGGGTTCGCCGCTTCGAGCACCCCGGCGACCATCATTGCCTGTTTTGCTTTATACGCCGTCTACCTCGCGCTGACGGAAGGCGCCGAACGGACCTTGGTCGCCACGCTCGCGCCGGACAATGCACGGGGGCGAGTGTTCGGCGCCTATCATGCGCTCGTGGGTGGTGCCCAGCTGGCCGGCAACCTGGTCTTCGGATGGGTCTGGGATCGCTTCTCGCCAGGCACCGCATTCGCAGCGTCGAGCGCGGTCGCCATCGCCGCTCTGCTCGGCTTCGTGCTCCTCGTGCCGGTCGCGCGCACGTCGCTGCACGATTAGTACGACAGCTCAGGGAACCGTTCCGGGTTTCCGATTCCCTGCGGCCGCAGCCGTAATCCCGATTCACCTCGACGATCTGTGCTTGGTTGGGGGGCGCCGCGCGCCCCCCGTGCGCTCGCTACGC
>JADZFZ010000989.1 GCA_020854145.1 Deltaproteobacteria bacterium
AATTTACCGCGCGGGCCGGGTCGTGTTATCTGAGCGCATGTCGCTGACGATTCTCGACTGGGTCATCATCGCGGCGTATTTCGCGCTGTCGATCGCCGTCGGCGCCATGTTCGCCAAGAAGGGCGGACAATCGCTCGAGCAGTATTTCGTGGCGGGGCGGAAGGCGCCGTGGTGGCTCGCGGCGGCGGCCCTCGTGGCGACGACGTTCGCCGCCGACACGCCGCTCGTCGTCACGGGATTCGTGGCCAATCACGGAGTGGCCGGCAATTGGGTGTGGTGGAACTTCGTCGCGAGCGGGCTCCTCACGGTGTTCCTGTTCGCACGTCTGTGGCGGCGTGCGGGTGTCATGAGCGACGTCGAGCTTGCTGAGCTCCGCTATCACGGACCGCCCGCGACGTTCCTCCGCGGCTTCCGAGCCGTGTTCCTCGCGTTGCCCATCAACCTGATCATCATGGGATGGGTGACGCTGGCGATGGTCAAGATCCTGGACATCTCGCTGGGGATCCCTCCCATCTACGGCGTCGGCGTCTGCTTCGTGTTCACGGTTGCGTACTCGGCCGCGGCGGGGATGTGGGCGGTGCTCTGGACCGATCTCGTGCAGCTCGTGATCATGATGACCGCCGTCGTCGCCCTGGCCGTGTTCGCCGTCGACCGGGTCGGCGGGATGGACGCGCTCAAGCAGGGAGTCGTCGCGCACTTCGGCTCCGAGCAAGCGGCGCTGTCGGTCTTGCCGCCGATCGGGTCTCCATGGATGCCGACGCTCGCGATCGTCACCTTTCTGGCGGTGCAGTGGTGGGCTGCGTGGTATCCGGGGGCCGAGCCGGGCGGCGGTGGGTACGTCGCACAACGCATCTTCTCGGCGAAGTCCGAGAGAGACGGCGTGCTCGCCACGCTCGCCTTCAACGTCGGGCACTATGCCCTTCGTCCATGGCCCTGGATCGTCACGGGGCTGTGTACCGTGTTGATCTACCCTGGTGGCGACATCGGTAGAGCCGAGCCCGACGTCGAAGGCGCGTACGTGCAGGCCATGGTCGATCTCATGCCGGCAGGTTGGCGAGGCTTCATGCTGGCAGGCTTCGCCGCTGCGTACATGTCGACGATGGCCACCCACCTCAATTGGGGCGCTTCCTATCTGGTGGGCGACATCTACAAGCGCTTCATCCGCAAGGAGGCGTCCGACAAGCACTACGTCGCGGTCAGCCGCGCGACGACGGTAGGCCTGTTCTTCCTCTCGATCGTGGTCACGCTCAACCTCGGCACGATCGAAGCAGCCTGGCTCTTCCTGCTCGCGATCGGCAGTGGCACCGGGCTCGTGCTGATCCTCCGCTGGTATTGGTGGCGAATCAACGCATGGAGCGAGATCAGCGCGATGATCGCCTCCGTCGCCGTCTCGCTCGGAGGCATGCTCCTCTTCCCGAACCCGCACCCCGCGTCGAGCCCGCTCCACGAGCCGGAGAAGATGCGTCTGCAGGCCATCGTGATGCTGATCACCGTCGCCGTCTCCACGGTCGTGTGGGTCACGGTGACGTTCTTGACCAAGCCCGTACCGGACGCGCACCTCGAGCGATTCTACGAGAAGGTCCGGCCGGGTGGTCCCGGCTGGCGCGCCATCGCGACGAAGCTCGGCCACGCCGGCGAAGGGATCCCCGGAGGGGCGCTGTCGATCGTCAATTGGATCTGCGGCGTCGTCCTCGTCTACTCGAGCCTATTCGGCATCGGGAAGATCATCTTCGGCGAGGTCCTGCTCGGCGTGGGCCTGTTGGCGCTCGGCGCGATCTGCTTCGGCGTCATCGCGCGCAACCTCTCCAGACCGTGACCGCGTAGCGATATCATCGCCGGCGTATGGACGCCGCGGCTCGGCACCTGCTCGGCAATGGCTCGATCGTCGCAGGTCGCTGGGAGATCGTGCGGCCCATCGCGCGCGGCGGGATGGGCTCCGTGTTCGAGGCGCGGCACACGCTCAGCCGCAAGACCGTCGCGCTCAAGGTGCTCGACGTCGCATCTGCGCACAACGAGCGCCACCTCGTCCGGTTCCAGCGCGAGGTCAGCATCCGCGCCGAGGTCGGGCACGACGGGATCGTCGACGTGCTCGACGCTGGGATGGACCTGGCGACGGGTCGACCGTTCGTGGCGATGGAGATGCTGACGGGCGAAGACCTGCGCGAGCGCATGGATCGGCCCGGAACGCCGCGCGAGCCGCTGTTCCGCGCGGTCCGACAGATGCTGGATCCGCTCGCCGCCGCTCACGCCCACGGCGTCGTGCACCGTGATCTGAAGCCGGAGAACGTGTTCCTCGCCAAGCAGCCCGACGGCAGCGAGCGCGTGAAGCTCCTCGACTTCGGGATCGCCGTCCATCGCGAAGGTCAGCGAGCGACGATGGCCGGAGTCCCGATGGGGACGCCCAATTACATGAGCCCCGAGCAGACGATCGATGCCGCGAGCGTCAACGATCGGGCCGACAGCTGGTCCGTCGGAGTGATGCTGTTCGAGCTGGCGAGCGGTCGAACGCCGTACGTGGCGTCTTCGTCGCAGGAGATCTTCACGCTCACGATCTCGCAGCCTGCCCCGCCGTTGCTCTCGGTCGCGCCGAAGGCACCGCCCAGATTGGCTGCGCTGGTGGATCGATGCCTTTCGCGCGAGGCGGCGTCGAGGCCCGACGTGCGCACGATTGCGCAGGAGCTCGATGCGATCTTCCCGGCCGTCGTGGCGACTGCGACGCCCCCGAAGGCGGCGAGGTCGTCGTCGCTGCTCTGGATCGGCTGCGTGGCGGCAGCGGCTGCGACGGTTCTCGGGGGCGGAGGGCTGGGCGCGTACCTCGTCGTTCGCGCGCGCGACGAGGCACGTGCGGAGGCGAGGAGAGCCGCGGAAGAGTCGCTCGCGAGGAGCCAACGACTGGCCGCGGGACAGCTCTCGGTTCCCGGCGCCGGCGTCGTGCCACCCGTCGTGACGTCGCCGTCGAGGCCGACACCGGCGGACGCGGTTCGCATGTTGGGACCGTCACGTGTCCCGCTGCCGCTCGATGCGCCCATTCGACCCACGCCGAACGGGCCGCTGGTGATCCAGATCGTCAGCGATCTGCAGTGCGGGGCGTGCCCGCGATTCGTACCCTTGGTCGCCAATCGATTGGAGACCCAGTTTCCGAATGCGATTCGGTTCGCGATGCGGCATTACCCGGTTCCGATGAACGACCGGGCGATGCAGGCTTGGGAAGCCGCCCTCGAGGTGCGCGCGCAAGGTGGCGACGCCGCGTACTGGCGATTCTACGACGCCATTCTCACGCAGTCGCAAGCCGCTCAATCGGGGGGACGCAACGATTGGGACCTATCGGAATCGGCGCTGGCGAGAACGGCGTCGGCGGTCGGAGGGATCGATTCCGCGCGTGTGATTGCCGCGTTGAGGGATCGGCGTCACGTGCCGCGAATCGAGCAGGACATCGACGCGCTCGACAGGTTCGCCGGCGGCGAGCGCTGGAGCTACGGACAGCGGTACGGGATCCCGACGTTCATCATTCACGGCACCGTGTGCTGGCCCGGCAATCAGCTGGATCTCTTCCGGGCCGTCGAGCAGGCGTTGCAGGGGCGAACGCCGCAGCCCTGCTCGTATCAGTGACTCACAACATGATCTCACCGACGTTGCCGAAGCGGTCGGTGACGCGAACGCGTTTGACGTCGGCCAGCGGCACCATGGGCGTGAGCACGGCGCGACCGTCGGCGAGCGTCACGTTGGGCAACATCACCGTGTCGGAGTCCAGGACGAGCTCCACGAGCACGACCGTCTCCCGGAGAGGCACGCGCAGATTGGAGTCGACCTGGAAATCGAGGAGACGCCATCCGTCCGAAGCGAGGTACGCGACGTCGATGGAGACGCTCGTGGCATCGACGGTCGCCATGACCGACAGGTCCGCGGGGACCACCTCGAAGGGATCGCTGTCGAGGCTGTAGTCCGTGCCCTCGACGTGGAATCGGTAACGCCCGAGCGCGAGCCCGGGGCGGTCGGCGACAATCGTGGATGCGTCGAATCCGAGGCCGGCGACGGCTTGCCAATCCACCACCCAATAATGCGTGCGCGCCTCGGAGCCGTCGCGACGGAGCGGATCGGGCGTCCAGTAGAGGAGGAGGTCTCCGTCGGTGACCTCGCGTCCGCTGCCGCGGAGGACGGGCTCGAACGAAGATGAGCCAGGAGTGGTCTCGCGCTCGAGGCGCACGACGGGCGTGCCCGCGAGCGGGTCTTCGCCGATCCACACGAATCGCGCCGTCTCGAGGCGGCGAATCGTGGGCTCGGGTTGAGCCGAGACGATGGGGACGCCGCCGCGGGAGTACACGATCGCGGGCACGACGTCGGGCACGGTGCCCGCCATCGGGCTCGGGTCGGCGGGCGGGACCTGATCGTCCGCCATCGGTGGCTGGACGAACCGGTCGTCGCCATCCGCGGCCGCGTCGTCTCGTGTCTCGTTGCCGGCCAATGCGAGCAGCTCGGCCGCGCTTTCGCCGATGACCTCTCCCTGCAGCGGTCCCCACCACGTGATGTTCGGCTCGTATCCCATGCGCAGCCAATCCTCGGCCACGAGGAGGTAGCCGGCGTGCCCCTGCGCGTAGCCGAGGACGAGCGTGCGCTCGGGCGGGAACGGGGAATGCGCGCGCATGTAATCGGCGAACA
>JADZFZ010000990.1 GCA_020854145.1 Deltaproteobacteria bacterium
AACGGTCGTTCGTCACCCTTCAGCTCGAACGGTCGTTCGTCCTTCGGCACGAACGGTCGTTCGTCTCGGCACGAACGGTTGTTCGTCACCCTTCAGCACCAACGGTTCGGCACGAACGGTTGTTCGTCACATCGACGTCGTCACCACCCCGCAGGGGGTGGTGCAAGACCTCTCCCCTACTTGTGCATCTCGTCGAGGATCTCGTCCTCGCGGCCCTCTTTGGTGAGGCGATCGTGGCGGAACGCCTCCTTGAGGCCGAGCCACGTGAAGAACGCGACGATCGGGATCATGCCGGCGATGGGGATGTTGTCGCCTTTGCTTACGATCGCGAAGAAGTACTCCATGGGCGAGCCGGTTGTAGAGCGGCCGCGCGAAGGCGTCAATCGTGGCGATCGGGGGTCTCGCCCGCGTCTGCGTGGAGGACCGCTACGGCATCGAGGTCGAAGCCCGCGTTCGGCGGTCCGGGCGCGCCGCGTTCGGCGTCGCGGATGCGGACGAAGCGCGCGCGCGCGACGCCGAGCACCGCGAGGTCGAAGAGGTCGCCGCCGCTGTGCGCCGGATCGAAGGGCGACGGGGCGCCGTCGTGGTCGGACGCGAAGACGGGTGCGACGCCGGCGCAGCCGGCGAAGGGCGCGGCCGTGGTGTCGCAAGGGAAGTCGACGAACGTCGTGCCGTCCGCGGAGACGCCCACGATCCCGGGCTCCGCGAAGGGCTGCCGCATGTCGCCGTTGACCCAGAAGGCGTTCTCGAACACGGCCAGGTCGGGCCCGTCGAGGTCGATCGCGTCGAGGCCGAGCCGAAGGACGATCTCGCCACCCACCCCGAGCGAGACGACGTCGAGCGAGCCCTGACGATCGCCGGCGCCGCGCGGTGGACCGAGCACCACTTCGGGCATCTGGTCCTGGCCGTACGACGCGTTGCGCCCGTAGGTGACGCCTACGACCTCGGACGCGAAACGCGGGTCGTCGGGGGGCGTGCTGCTCGTGCACGCGGCGGCGAGCGCGGCGAGGGCACACAGAACCGCTCGGGCTACGCATCCGACGGCCAACCAAGTCCGCTCGCCCCGAGCGAGGTCGAGGGGCGCGACTGCGTGCTCCGACGGGCTCGGCACGAACGGATCTCCGTCACACACGAGGGCGATCACGTCGGTCGCTGCCCGAGATCCTCGAGCTCGAGCCGGTCCTTGCGTGCGGCGCGTCGCACGGGGTCGAAGCCGCGGAACTTGCGCAGCGCGTCGGCGCGCTCCGCGCCCAACGTCTCGGTGACGAGCTCGAGCAGACGCGGTCCGTCGATGAGATCGACGTTGCCCGGCGACGAACGCTGCGCGCTCTGCGCCTCTTCGGTGAAGCCGGCGAGCGCGAAGAACATGCCCTTGAGGGTTCCCGGCTCGCTGCGTACGCCGTCCGCGAAGGAGAGCACGTCGGCCGCGTCGATCTTGCCGTTGCGCAAGACGGGCGTCGCGTGAACCACCATGCGGCCGCCTGCGAGCGGGCGCGGATCGCGCACCGTCATCTCGAGCACGCCGCCGGTGCCGAGCGCGCTGAAGACGACCTTGAGCCCCGTCGCCGTGACGACCTCTTGCACGAGATCGGCGAACTCGTCGGGCGTGATCTCGGGCAGCTCGTCGCGTGCACCATCGGCTTCCTGCGCGGCGTTCGGGGAGAAGCGCGCGATGAGCAGGATGAGCAGCAGCCCGAGGATGGGCGCGACGACGAGGACGACGACGAGCATCGGAAGATCCCCCACCGCGACGATAGCAGGCGGACGCGCGATGCTCCGGCGGAGTGTCGCGCTATCGTTCGCGTCATGCCGCGCTCCCGACGAACCGTCGCTGCCCCGATGGCCCTCATCCCGCTGCTCGCCGCCTGCGGCGCGAGCGCCCACGCCGCGCGTCCGACGGCCACGCCACGCGCCGATGGAACCGTCGAAGCGCGCGCGATCGAGCTCGGCAGCGAGCAACGCGGGGCGCTCGCGGCGTGTGATCCGCAGCTGCCCGACGGGCGCTACGTGCACCGCTACGCGCTCGAGCTCTCGGGCACGGAGCGCGTGCGCCTCGCGATGCACTCGTCGTCGCTCGACTCGGTGCTCGAGATCGAAGGCCCCGGCGACTTCCGGCTCACCAACGACGACTTCTATCCCGGCAACCTCGACTCGGTCGTCGTGTTCACCCCGCCCGCGGCGGGCACCTATCTCGTGCGCGCGACGTCGATCTCGCGCGGCCAGGTCGGGCCCTACCTGCTGCGCAGCGAGCGGCTCGAGCCGGCGAACGCAGGCACGCCGCTGTCGCTCGGCACGCCGTCGCAGGGCGCGTTGCTGCCGTCGCGGCAGGGCCAGATTCCCGGATCGTGGTTCCGGTTCGAGGCGCAAGGAGGCTCTTGGGTCCGCTTGCGCGTCACGTCGCAGGCGTTCGACACGGTGGCCACCGTCATCGGGCCTCGCGGGCAGGTCTGGTACAACGACGACGCCAACGATCTCGGCGCCGATCGCACCGAGCGCGCGCTCGACTCGACGGTGCTCGTCGGCGTGCCCGAGTCGGGGAGCTACCAGCTGGTCGTCACGTCGTACGGGGACCGCGGCACCGGCACGTTTCGCGTCGCGTCGAACGTGCGCGCGCCCGTCGTGCTCGCCGACGGGCAGGCCGTGCCGTCCGGCGGCTTCGCGGGCACGAACGCCGAAGGGCGCATCTACGGAGTGTTCGCCGGGATCACCGCGTACGACTCGCGCCCGCTCTATGGGTGCGCCGAGGACGCGACGTTCCTCGCCGAGGCATTTCGCGCGCGCAACCTGATGTCCGCGGCCGAGCAACGCGTGTTGCCCGATCGTCAGGCGACGCGGCAGGCGTTCCTCGACTCGCTCCGATGGTTGACCGAGCGTGCGGGACCGGCCGACGTCGCGATCGTGTTCTGGTCCGGGCACGGCAATCAGCAGGCTGCCGCCGAGACGGACACGCTCGAGCTCGACGACCTCGACGAGACCATCCAGATGATCGACGGGCCCGTGACCGATAACGAGGTCGCCGCGGCGCTCGAGTCGCTCCGCGCCCAGACATCGATCCTCGCGCTCGACTCGTGTCACTCGGGCGGCTTCGAGGACGACTGGGTCACGCGGCCCGGGCGCGTCGGCCTGTTCTCGTCCGATCACGACGTGCTCTCCGACACGGCCGAGCCGCGACGCGCGGGCGGATACCTGTCGTGGTACCTGCGCCGCGGCGTGCTGGGCGAAGCCGACGGCAGGCCACGCGACGGCTTCCTGCAGATGGGCGAGCTCAGCGACTACCTCTACGCGGGCTTCGTGCGCGACGACGGTCTGATGAACCGCGCCGGAGACCTCGGCCCGATGCAGAGGCTCGTCGTCTCGCGTGGCTCCGTCGGCTACACGCAGACCCTCTGGGTCTACCCGCGCCGTCCCGATCTCACGCTGCCCCCCGTGCCGGACGTGCCGCTCCAGAGCCGAGAGCCCGGCCCGCAGCCCGCGCCCGGTGTCCCACAGCCCGAGGTGTGCACGCCCGTGCGCTGATTCCGCGCGGTCGGCCCGGCGGTGTGCGGATCGCGGCGCGGCGTGGCGGCCGCACCGTCGCCGACGCTGCACGGCATCGGACCGAGGCGCCGTTGCCTGCTTCAGCGCGGGCCGAGGCCGGCGGCGCGGACGCGGGCGGCGACCTGCTGGAGGCGGAGCTTCATCTCGGCGTTGTCGGGCTCGATCTCGAGCGCGGCGCGCAAGAGTCGCCATGCGCCGAGCCAATCGCGCTCGCGCGCGGCTGCGGCGGCGCGGTGGTAGAGCGCCAACGCGCGCTCGGAACGTGGCGCCGGGGCCTCTTCGCGGTTCGTCGTGGCGCGTGCGTGCGCGATGTCGCGCTCCTCGGCGGTCAGGCGCAGCAGGCCGCGCGCCAGGGTCTGATCGTAGGCCTTGCGGGTGACCGGATCGGTCAGCACCTCGAAGCCTTCGCTGCCGCGGCGATAGATGTGGTGGGCACGCTCGACCTTGTCGGGGGGTGCGCCCGCGAACCGATCGGGATGGTACTTCTGCGCGAACTTGCGGAACGCGCGCCGGATGTCTGCGACGTCGGCGTCTCGTGCGACGCCGAGCAGCGTGTAGTAGTCGAGCTGGTCGAGCGCGTCGTCTCTCACACGCCCTCTCCGAGGACCTCGCGCTGTCGGGCTGCCATCTGCGCGATCTCGGCGTCGCTCAGCCCGCCCTGCAGGCGAATCCGGATCGCCTGCGCGCGTCCGGTCGCGACGTCCACGGCGCGAACGTCGAGCGTCCCGTCGGCGTCCACGAGGAACGCCACGTCGATGCTCACCTCGCCGCGGCTGCGCGACGGCAGCCCATCGAGCACGACCTCCCCGAGCAGCTGATTCTCGGCGAAACGCGGCCCCTCGCCCTGGCAGATGCGCACGTGCACCGCGCGCTGACCGTCTTGTGCCGTGGTGAACCTTCGCGTCTGCTCCGCGGGGATGGGCGCGTTGCGCCGCACGATCGCGCGACAGTAGCCGCCGGCCGTCTCGATCGCGAGCGTACGCGGCGTGACGTCCATCAGCAGAGGCAACTGCTTGGCTGCGAGCGCCAGCACGGGCTGCGCGCGTTCGGGCGCCGGCGCCGCGGGCGCCGAAGAGCCCGAAGGCGGCGGCTCGAGACCGTCGAGCTCCTCGGAGCCGGACGGCGGCTCGATCCCGTCGATGACGATCGACGGCTCCGAATCCTCGGCGACGTAGCGGAGCAGGCGCCCTGGCTCCAGGCTCGCGGCGTACGCGGCGTCGATCACGACCGAGTCGCGCTCCGGCTCCGCCTGTGCGCCAGGCGCGCCCGTCGACGGTTCTCCGACCTCGAGCACGTCGCTCGCGTCGAGCTCGAGCGGGGGCTCCGACGCGGGTGCCATCGGCGGGGGTGCGCTCGACGGTCCCCACGCGCCTTCTTCGGGCGGCGGCCGCGACGACGGCGGTCGATCGAGCACGAGCGGCACGAGAAACGAGAGCGGAGGCGTGGAGGGTGCCGGGAGGTTGGGCAGCGCCGGCGGCGCGGTCGAGGCACGCGGCGGTCGAACCTTCGGGCTGCGTGCGAGCGGAGCCGGACGTGCCGGTGCGAACGCGACCTGCTCCGGGCGACCTTCGAGCGCGGCCGCCCGGTGGAGCTTGAACTGCCGTGTGCTGTCTTTCCTGCGTTTGGGGGCGCCGATCTTGGCAAGCGACTTCGGAGCGCTCTGCCGCCCCGAGAGCGCGTGGGCCTGGATCGCCGCGCCCTGTGCGACGACCAGGTCGGGGTCGATCTCGGCGCGTGGCTCCTTGCCGAAGAAGTCGCGCACCATGCGGCGCGCCAGCGGGATGCGCGTGGAGCCGCCGACGAGCACCACGGAATCGACGTCGCCGGGCTCGATGGCGGCCTCGCGCATGGCCTCGGCGCACACGTCGAACGAGCGCGCCAGCAACGACCGGATGCGCGCCTCGAGCTCGGGCCGCGTCATGCGGAACACCAGATCGAGGGCCCTGCCGCCATCGCCGTAGGTCAGCTCCGACACGGTGGCGTCCACGGTCTCGAGGGTCGAGAGCTGGCACTTGACCCACTCGCCGGCGGCGCGCAGCCGCTCGAACGCCTGCATGTCCTCGCGTGCGTCCCAGCGGTGCGCGCGCAGGAAGACGTCGGCCATCGCCTCGGCGACGCTCACGTCGATGTCGTCGCCTCCGAGGAACGAGTCACCCGCGGTCGAGACGACCTCGACGACGTCGCCGTCGATCTCGAGCACCGACAGATCGAAGGTGCCGCCGCCCAGATCGTAGACGGCGACACGTTCGGGTCGCGACGTGCCGCAGCCGTAAGCGAGCGCGGCGGCGGTCGGCTCGTTCAGGATGCGCAGCACCTCGAGACCGGCGATGCGGCCGGCCGCCTTCGTGGCGCTGCGCTGCAGCTCGTCGAAGCTCGCGGGCACGGTGATGACCGCACGGGTGCACGGCTCGCCGAGCGCCGCTTCGGCGATGTTGCGCACCTCGCGGAGCACGAACGCGCTGATCTCCGGCAGCGTGAAGAGTCCCTTGCGGACCTTCGCCATCACGACGCCATCGCGACCTTCGGTCAGGTCGAACGCGAAGCGCCCGCGTGCACGCTCGACCTCCGGGCTCGCGAACGGCCGACCGATCAGCCGCTTGACCGAGTAGACCGTGTTGCGCGCGTCCATCAGCCGGCGTTCGCGCGCGAGCTCGCCGACGAGGACACCGGCCGTCGGATGGAACGAGACCACCGAGGGGAGCAGGCGCTTGCCCTCTGCGTCCGCGAGCACGCGCACCTGACCGCCGTCGGCGACTGCGACGACCGAGTTCGTCGTCCCGAGATCGATCCCGAGGACCCAATCGGACATTCGAGCGACAGAGTACATGACGCGGCGTGCTCGGCGTGCTGCGGAGCGCAACTCGCGTTGCGCGCTCGGTGCCCGACGAGGCATGCCCAACCGTTCGCCCTGCGCCGCGTCGAGGGGCGCGAGGAGGTGCTTCGACGAGCTCGGCACGAACGGTTGGTCGTCACCCCTTCAGCTGCAGAACAGGGGCAGCCCGCAGTAGTCTCCGTTGCAGCACACGTCGGGCAGGGTGCATCCGCCCGTCCGCACGCAGCGATTGGTGGCCTCGTTGCACACGAAGACCTCGCAGGGCCCTGCGACCATCGCATCGCACGGGTTGCCCGAGGGCTCGCACGACCCGCCCATGCACTGGTCGATCTCGCCGGTGCAGAAGAGACCGTCGTCGCACGGAGCTCCGTCGCCACTCGGAGACCACGCGCTGCTCGAGCGCATCGAGTCGCACTCTTCGCACGGGTTGGTCGGGCTCATCGCCCCGTCGGCCCGGCAGATCCCGTCGATCAGGCAGAAGCCCGGCATCAGGATGTTGGCGCACGTGCCGTCGCACTGGTCGACGGTGCACGTCAGCCCGTCGTTGCACGCCGCGGCGGACCCGCAGCCGGTGCAGATGCCGGACAGGCAGCTCGTGCTCGAGGCGCAACCGAGGCCGCAGCTGCCGCAGTTCATCTCGTCGGTGCTCGTCGAGACGCAGCGGCCGCCGCAACAGGCTCCGGCCGCGCAGACGGTGCCGTCGGGGACGTCGGCCGAGACGCAACCGAGGCCCGAGCACGTCTCGGTCGTGCACGGGTTGCCGTCGTCCATGCAGCTGACGGCGCCCGTGCAGTCACCGCCGCCGTCGCACATGCTGCTCGGGGTGCAGGCGTCGAAGTCGTTGCACTCGACGCCGAACGGCTTGGGCACGTCCACGCACCCGACGTCCGGATCACACGTGCTCACGAAGCACACGGTCGGCGGCATGCAGAAGACCACGCCTTCGCCGACGCACGTTCCGGCGCGACAGAGGTCGGTGGCCGTGCACGCGTTGCCGTCGTCGCACGGCGTGTCGTCGAGTCGCGCGTTCCTGCACGCGCCGCCGACGCAGCTGTCGGTCGTGCACTGCTCGAAGTCGTCGCAATCGGCGTCGCTCGCGCACACGACCATCCCGAGGTCGCGCGGCGGCGGCCCGAGATCCAGCGGCGGTGGTCCCGCGTCGATCGGGGGCGGCCCCGCGTCGATCGGGGGTGGCCC
>JADZFZ010000991.1 GCA_020854145.1 Deltaproteobacteria bacterium
CATGAGGTTGGACTTGAGGATGGCCGCGGCCGCGAGCTTGGCGTGCGAGAGCGTGGCGTTCTGGAGCTTCGTTCCGTGGAGCACGGCGCGCGCGAGCGAAGCGCCCGTGAGGTTGGCGCGCTCGAGGCTCGCGTACGAGAGGTCGGCGCGCTCGAGATCGGCACCGAGCAGCACGGCGTGCGGAGCCTGCGCCCGCACGAAGGATGCGCCGACGAAGACGGCCCTCGCGGCCTTGAGACGCTGGAGATTCGCGCCGACGAAGGAAGACTCGGGTGCGCCCGCGCCCTCGAGGTTCGCCCGCACCAAGCTCGCGCCGTCGAGCTTCGCGCGACCGAGGAACGCGCGTCGCAAGTCCGCCCGATCGAGGTTCGCGTCGAGGAACGTCGCGTCGGCGGCGCGGGCACCGACGAGCTCGGCGCCGTCGAGGTGCGCACCGTCGAACGACGAGCTCGCGAGGTCGGCGTCGTGCATCGTGGCGCGCGAGAGCGATGCGTTCTGGAACGACGTCTTGCGTGCACGCGCCCCCGTGAGGTCGACCCCGACGAGCGAGGCGCCACGCAGGCTCGAGCGCGAGAGGTAGGCGCCGGCGAGCACCGCATCGTCGAGCCGTGCGCCGTCGAGCATCGCGTCGGTCATGCGCGCGTCGCGAAGGATGGCCCCGCGGAGATCCGCGTTGCGCAGGTCCATGCCCGACAGATCGGCGCCGGTGAGGTCGCGACCGCGCAGCGGCGGCGGCACGTCGAGCGGTGCCCCGAGCGGACGCGAAGGTCGCGCGAGCGCGGGCGCGAGCGTGGCGAGGAGCGCGTCGCGTGTCGCGTGTCCCTCGGCGGTCCCGGAGGCCTGCCCGGGAGCGAGCGACTCGCGACGCAGGCCCGAGGCGGCCTCGGCCGTCTTGCTGCGTGCGGGCGGCTCTTCACCGCGGAGCTCGCGCTGACGGGCTTCGAGCGCGGCGGACTCGCGGGCGACGATGCCCCGTGCGTGCTCGTCCGACGACGTGGTCGAGCCTATCGGCTCCTCGAGCACGTGGAGAGACGCGATGTCGGTCGCCTGCTCGTCGGCGACCTCGACGAGGCCTCGCCAGGTCGCGTACACGCGCATCGCGTCCGCGTCGATCGCGAGCGTGTCGAGGCGCAGGCCGACCTCCTCCATCGCGAGACCCGTCGGCTTCCCGTCGGGCCCGACGACGACGCGCTTCACGAACGCTCGCGGCCGGACGCCGGGCAGGCTCACGGAGACGACGGCGTGCTTGGGGTGGAGGTTGACGAGCTCGATCACCTCGTCGCCGCGGAAGGGCGCGTCCACGCGCTGATCCTCCGGCGCCGCGAGAAAGTGCTCGAAGTCGAAGTCCTCGGGGAAATACGGCCAGCGGTTCTTGCGCCACGCGGCGTCGTAGGTGCCGAGCCGGCGGCGCCGCACCGACGAGCTCCGTGGGAGCGGACCGAAACCGACGGCCTCCTTGCGCGGCGCGCCGCCGGAGAGCGAGCCCGCGGCGGACTGCACGTTGGGCCAAAGCGTCTTGGGGCCCTCCGGGGTCTCGGTCGGTGCGATGCCGCGGCCGAAGGGATTGTCCGCGAAGCCGGGCCCTCCGTACGCGCGCTCCCACGTGAGCGCCATGGACGCGAACGGCTTGGCGTCGCGCACGCTGCCGATCATCGAGAGCTCGCGATCGCCGAACACGGCGAGCTCCTTGCGCACGCCGCCCACCGACGCGGCGACGGCCGAGACGCTCCGCGGCCCTCCGGGTGGATGACACGTGCCTGCGAGCACCCACTCGGCGCGCGGCTTGAGCACCGCGAGATCGGACTCGAACCGCAGGCTGCGATCCGGGTCGTCGCTCTGGTGCACGTCGCCGGTGAGCGGGGCTTGCTCGTCGGCGAGCTTGCACGTGCGCGCGTCCGGGTCGATCGCGAAAGTGGCCTTCGCGATGACCGTGAGCGAAGCGCGCGGAGGGCGTGCCTGCCACGGGACGAAGGCGACCTCGATGCGCGTTTCGCGACGGATCTCCATGGCAACCGCGGCAGCATACGGCGGCCCGGCACCGGGGCATAGACCGATGCTTCACCCGACGCGCGGAGGCCCGGCGCGCCGTCGGTCGGTGACCGCGCTCGCTCAGGGTGATGCGGGCTGCCCGGGCGAGCGAGCGTCGCGCCGGAGCCCGTCGAGCAGGCGCAGGGCTTCGTCGGGATCGATGCCTGGTCCCACCGGCGCGTCGTCACCGATTCCACCGCCGAACATCATTCGCAACAAATCGCCAGGCGCCATCCCCAGCGTCGATGCGGCCTGCCGGAGTGGCGCAGCGACGTCGGGAGGGAACAGGATGTCGAGCACGCGCTCGCCGGAGCCGTCCACGCCGAGGTCCTCGTCGCCGTGGGCTTCTTCGAGCCACCGGCGGAACGCAGGTCGGACTCCCGACGACGGGCCGCCGGCAGCCGACTCGAGCGCATCGCGAAAGTCGTGGGCAGTCGTGATCCCGAAACGCTCGCGCGACAGGACCGTGCGGATCGCCCGGTGCAGCCGTGCCGCACCGAGCCGGCGCCGGAGCGCGACGTAGAGGTACGGCGCCTTGCCGTACACGAGGCCGGCGTACTCGATGTTGGTGCGGAAGCTCGACGCATCGCGGAGCGCAGGTCGATCGGCGCCTCCGAGAAGTCGATAAAGCGCATAGTTGAGCAGCACGTGCTGGTCCATCGCTCGGCGGGCCTCGTCCGCGCCGCGCAGGCGCTCGTAGGCGACCAGCGCGAAGTACTGCGCGAGCGGCTCGTCGAGGGCTGC
This sequence comes from Deltaproteobacteria bacterium, assembly GCA_020854145.1. GTDB lineage: Bacteria > Myxococcota_A > Polyangia > Polyangiales > JADZFZ01 > JADZFZ01. Next base: position 2,773 of record JADZFZ010000991.1, read on the forward strand.
GTGGCGATGGCTGTCGTTGCCCATCACGCCGGCGAAGTACTGGTGCGCGACCTCGTGCGCGACGGTCACCGCGAGCGCGGAGTCGAGCGGAGACGAGCCGCGCGTCCTGCCCGTGCTGCTCGGCGGACCGGGTGCGGGCGCCGTCGTGCCGCCGAGCGTCTCCATCGACTGACCGAGGCGCGCCCACAGCTGCATCAGCATGGCGAGCGAGCTCGTGGAGTCGTCCGGCTCTCGGTAGAGCATGCCCGCGACGAGCACCATCGCCGACTGCTCCACGCCGCCGGCGCCTCCTGCGAGCGAGGCCTCGACCACGTCGAGCTCGGTGTACGGGTAGGGCCCGAGCTCGCGCTCGAACGTGGCGAGCGCGGAGGCCGCAGCAGTCAGCGCGTCTCTGCCCTTGGCGCGATCCCGTCCACGAAAGACGCTCGTCACGCGCGTCGCGCCGACCTGCTCGCTCGCGCGCTCGAGATCGCGCCCTGCGACCAGAGCGAAGTCGCGCACGAGGGCACCTTCGCTCTCGACGACGACGGTCGTGCCGAGCGTCCGTGGTGGGCCGTCGACGAGATTCGTCACGAGCGTCATGCCCGCGGGAAGGGCAGTCCGCACGCGGTAGTGGGCCACGCCGTTGTACGCGACGTCGCCCATGCGCGGCGGGGGCGACGTGTCGAACTCGGGCTCCCGCCGTGGACCGCCCGTCGTGCCCGAGCTTTCACGCAGGGGCGCGACGGCCGGATGCGCGCTCGCCACCGTGACCAGCCCGTCGCCCTGCGCGAGAAGCCCGTAGTCGGCGACCTCCGAGCTCGCGAGCGATCCGATCGAGCTCATGGCCTGCGAGAACGCGTCGTTGACGCGGGTGCCGAGCTGCCGCAGACGACCGCGATATCGCAGGGCGAGCGTGACGTCGCGGCCCGGCGCGATGGGCTCGGCGAAGCGCACTTCGACGAGCGTCGGGCGCACCGTCGCGAAGGTGCAGCTCGGCCCGCGCTCGGTGGAGAGCTCGACGATCTCCGCACGTCCGCCCACCGACGGCGCGCCGAGCTCCGCGCCCGCGTTCGCATGGAGGCGGAGCGGCAGCGTCCGTACCGGATGCGCCGTCGTGTTGGTCCATCGCAGGCGCATGCGCGCCGACCACGTTCCCGTCGAGTCGTCGATGGCCTGATCGATCGTGTACTCGGGCATCGCCGCGAGCGCGGTGGGCGAGAGGCGAGGCCCCCCGTCTCGAAGCGCCGCAGCGCGGACGAGCGAGAGCCCCGGTGGCGCGGGCACGCCCCGTCTCCCCGAACGGGGGGAGGGTTGGGGGGAGGGACGAGCCGACGGGGCGGGCCGATCGGCGAGCGCGTCGGGCGGGAAGAACGCCACCACGGCTAGAGCCGCGAGCCAACGCGATCGCGTGCGTCGAGGAGACATCGGCCCCGTCCCGGTTCTGCAGACCATGCGCCACGGCGACTTCTTGGGCTGCGCGCACGGCACGCCGCCTCGTGCGAGAACTTCGATTCACAGCTTCGCGCGCGGCGGTGACTCCGCGTGTCGGGCGAGCCCGCGCTTCTCACGCGCGAGTCGCTCGCCGAGATCGGTGGCCGGATCGCCCGCTGTTGGGCCGACGAAATACGCGACCCTGCTCGTCGGTCTCTCGTGGATCGGAGCGCCGCCGGGCTGTGCGCCCCGTTCGGCGCGCGTCGAAGCGCTCGTGGTCATGCCCGCGGACGACGTGCTACCCGGCAGCGCGCGGACGCTCGTCACGTCGAACGCCGCCGCGCGGGTCGCGACTTGCGGGGGGCCCGCCGCGCTCCGCATCATGGTGATCGACCCGAGTCGCGCGGACGAGGTCGTGGCCACGCTCGAGCGGCGTGCGTCGGCGGACGGTCTTCGCATCGTGCCGTTCCGGGAGCTCCACGCCGGGCTCATCCGAGCGCTCGAAGCACGCGATTGAAGGAGCGTCGGGCCTC
>JADZFZ010000992.1 GCA_020854145.1 Deltaproteobacteria bacterium
CGGCGGCATCTTCGGGTTCCGTGCCGAGGTCCCGATCGGGCCTCGCGTCGGGTGGTCCGACGTCGGCCTCGGGTTGGCTCCCCGCGTCGTCGCGCGCGATGGATGCCGAGTCGCACGCGGTGAGCGCGCAGGCGAGCCACATCCATCTCGCCGGCGACCGAGCGCGGTCCACGACCATCGCGCGAATCTATCACTCGGAAAAGCAGGCGCGCACGATGGGCTCGCACGTCGCCGGATCGACGAAGGACGAGCAACCGCGAAAGAGCTCCCACTCGCGCGCGCAGCTCGACTCGACGCACGCGGCGAAGTCCGCGCTCGAGACGCACGTCGCATAGGCCGGGCAACACGTCAGCGCGTCCCACTGCCGTACGCAACCTTCGTCCAGGTAACACGCGAGCTCGTTCACATCGAGACACTGCGTGCAGCCCGCCGGATCCGGATCGGCGTCGAGGCAGGCGCTCTGGCAAGCGACGTCCTCGCGCGCGCACGCGACGAGACACTCGACGGTCGCGCTCCCGCAGCGCCCTCGGAGCGCCATCACCGGCTCCGTGCATCGCGTGGGGATCGCCGCGTCGTAGCCGGCAGTCTCGGCCGATTCGCACGACGCGCTCGACGCGACGAGCACGAGACACGACGCGCTCGACAGGAGCGCTCTCAATCGTCGTCGTCCCGCGCACGAGGCCGCCGAGGCTCGTCGTGGTCGCCGTCCTCGTCGGCGTCGCCGCCCGGCCACGGAGGGCGTGTGCCGCGGAGCATCTCCCACAGCAGGCGCGAGAGACCTTCGGCGCGGTCGACCACCGAGAAGTCCATCGCCTGCGACCGGATCGCGAACGGCGTGCCCTCCGGGTTCGTCTCCTCGGGCCACCGCCGTGGCGTGTAGCTCCACGGGCGGAAGTCGGGGCTCGACGTGAACACGTCCAGCACCGGCGCGCTCGCCTCGACCGTCGCGTTCGGAGGCTCCTCGATCCCGAGGATGAGCTGCACCGTGCGCCAGATGCTCGGCTCGCTGTGGTGAACGCTCGAGACGTGGCCACGCCGCACCCACGGAGAGACGACGAACGCCGGGGAGCGGTGATTGTCGACGTGATCGCCGCCCTGCTGTGGGTCGTCCTCGATCACGAAGATCACCGTGCTCGGCCAGTGCACGCTGTGGCTGAGCTCGTCGACCACGAAGCCGACCGCTTCGTCGTTGTCGGCGATCATCGAGCGCGGTGTCTGCTGCCCGGGGTCGCCGCCGAACGTATGGTCGTTGCCGAGCAGCAGGTAGCTCACCGCCGGCATGCGGCACTCGTCCACCCAGCGTTGCCCGACCCAGCGCGCGCGCTCGATGTCGCGCGACTCGCTCGGGCCGTTGCCGAACGTGCCCGGGATGCGCGGCTCGGTGGCGCCGTCGCTCGACGCGACGAGCTCGTTGTAGTTCTGGTAGTCGATGCCGTTTCGCTCGAGCCAGCGGAAGATGCTGCCCTCCTCGGGGAAACCGACATCGCGCAGGATGCCCCCCGGGGGCACCACCCAGTACCCGCGCCCCTGGGTCGTCGGGTACGTGCGCTCCATGAAGTCGGTCGTGCGCCCGAACGCCGTCCAGAAGTGGCCCTGCGTCGACTGCTCGCCCGACGAGTAGAAGTTGTCGAGCAGCCCGAACTCGAGACCGAGCCGCCGCGTGTTGGGCAGCACGACGTCCATCTCGGCCGGGTTGAGCAGCGTGAGCGCAGGCTCTCCGTTTCCGTGGGGAGCGCCGTCGGCGCGCCGCAGATCACCGAAGTACGCGTCGTAGGTCTTGTTCTCGCGCACGATCACGACCACGTGCTCGATGAGGCGCGAGGGTCCCTCGCCGGGCCGCGGGATGGGGAAGTCGTACGACGCGCCGTCCGGGCACTCGACGGCGGCGAACGCCATCGGGCGCCGGTTGTTCGCGGCGACCTCGCTCTCCCAAGCGGAGAGCGACGCATCGTCGGGTCGCTCGTGCAGCGTGAGGCTGCCGCCGATGAGATCGGTGATGTCGATCTCGTCCGGGTCGTCGTTCGGGCCGGTGCTCTCGTGCTTGCCGGTGAGCGCGAGCACGCGACCGTCCGCGAGCACCGCGACGTCGGTCGGGTACCACGTCGTCGGGATGCGCCCGACGTGCGTCGCGCGCACGCCGCCGTCGGCCAGGTCGAACACGTCGATGGCGTTGTCTCCCGCGCACGCCGCGAAGAGCCGGCTGCCGTCCGCGCTCCACGCGACCTCGGCCGGCGAGCTGCCGCGCGGAGCGGTCTCGCCCACGATCGGGATGGTGACGACCGTCGTGCGCGTGGTCGTGTCGAGGATCGCGATGGAGTCGCCGTCGCTCGCCGCCACCGCGAGGTGCGTCCCGTCCGGCGAGAGGGCGAGGCCTTCCGGGTTCTTCCCGACGTCGATCGTGTCGAGCACCGTGCCCGAGCCCGGATCGATCACGTAGACCGCGGCGCTCGCCCAGCCGGTCACGTACACGCGTTCGCCGCGCGCGTCCGTCTCGACCGCGTACGGCAACGCACCTTCGGGCAGGGCGATCCTGCGCAGCTCGCGCGCCGCCTCCACGTCCCACACGACGACCTCGTCACGGAACATGCTCGCGAAGACCACCGTCGCGCTCGGCTCCACGTACGCGAGCCCGCTCAGGTACTCGCTGTCGGATCCGTCGGGATCGGGAAAGTGCGTGCTTCGTGCGTCGTCGCGCACGAGCGCACCCTCTGCCGTGATCGTGTAGACGAGCAGGTTTCCCGCGCCGCCGCCCGACGCGAAGAGCCGTGTGCCGTCCGACGACGCGGCGAGCCCGACGAACAACGCGCCGTACGTCGCGTCGCGCGTGCGCCGGGTGAAGCGCACCTGCGAGACGACCTCCATACGCGTCAGGTCCACGACCGACAGGACCTCGTCGCGGACGCCTCCGTCGCTCACCACCGCGAACGACGTTCGCGGGATGGGCAGCACCGAGAGAGGGAAGCCGGGCAGCGGCAACGTGCGCCCGACGCGCGACACGCGCCGACCGCCGACGACGATGAAGCCGCTCTCGCCGTCGTCGCCGACCGGCTTGTGCGCCTCGACCTCGTCCAGCGCGACGGTGCACCTCCCGGCCGGCGCCGGCAGGACCCCGGCATCCTCGGAGACGCGGCACGTTCCCGCGTCTTCGGGCTCGGCGCCGTCGTCGTCGTCGCGCGCGTCTCCGGGTTCCGACGCGTCCACGTCCGCCCCGGAGTCGCCCGGCCCCGAGTCCGTCGGCGCACGCGCGTCGTCGCCGCACGCGACGAGCCACATCAGGCTCGCGATCCAGGCTCTTCTCACGGCACCTCTTCTTCGCCCGACGCCAGCATACCGCCCGCGCCGTCTCCCGGACGGTCGTCGACGCGGAGCACGCGATCCGCTACGCGATCGCCGCCGATGGCTTCTTCGCGTGGCCGTGCGCTGCTCGCCTTCGCGATCGGCTTCGTCGTCTTCGGGGGGTTCGACTCGCTGTACACGTGGGCCGGCGGACAGTCCTACTCCGCCCGCCTCGCACCGGTCTCCGTCCACGGCTGGCCGGTCTACGTGCCCTTCCAGATGGGCCTCGCCGCGCTCGTCGTGCTCGCGGGCTGGTCGCGTCTGTCGCGCGTGCTCCCCGAAGCGCTCCGTCGCGAGCCCCTCACGACGTCGTCACCCTGGCGCGCGATCGGCGCGTCGCTCGCACCGCTCGTCTTCGGGCTCGCGCTCGCGTTCGTGCTCCTCGACCACCCGACGCACGGCTCGGCCTTCGTCGCGCTCACGATGCTCTCGGTGCTCGCGCTCGCGATCGGCGCGCGCCGCATCGAGCTCGTCGCGTTCGCGCTCGTCGGCATCGCAGGCCCCGCAGCCGAGTGGGCGTTGCTGGATCCGCGCCTCGACTACTGGCGCTTCGTGCACACCGAGCTCTTCGAACGCCTGCCCGCGTGGGAGCCGTTCGTCTACGGCTGGGTCGGCGTGACGATCCACCGCATCTCGGAGCGCCCCGACGCCTGAGTGGCTGGGAGGGGGGCGGGCACGCGCCCCCCTGCCACCCCTGCGTGAGCAAGGGGCGCTGCGCGCGCCCCTGCACCCCCGCGGGATCGGTATTCGGAGCGACCCTGTGAGCGTCAGCCCGGCTCGGCCGACGGCTGCGGCGCCGCGCACACGCGGTTGCGGCCGAGCTTCTTGGCCTCGTGCATCGCGAGGTTCGCCCGCTCCTCGAGCTCCTCGGCGGACTCCACGCCGTCCCACGCCGCCGCTCCGACCGACACCGTCTGCGCGACGCGGCGACCCTCGCCGAGGTCCACCGGATCGGCCTCGAGCGCTCGCCGCACGCGGTCGCCCACACGGAGCGCCTCGTCGATGCGCGTGCCGGGCATCACCAGCACGAACTCCGCTCCGCCGCGCCGCACGAGCACGTCCGGTCGCCGCACGCGCTGGCGCACCCGATCGGAGAAGGCGCGGAGCACGAGGTCGCCCGCGCCGCGCCCGAGCTCGTCGTTGACCTTCCCGAGATGGTCGAGGTCCATCACGAGGATCGCCATCGGCGTCACGAATCGCCGCGCGCGCTCCATCTCCTCGCGCAACCGCGGCAGCAGGTAGCGCACGTTGAACGCACGCGTCTGGGCGTCGGTCATCGCGAGGCGCTCGAGCCGCGCTTTCTCGACGGGAGGCACGGCGCAGTTGCCGAGCAGCCGGAGCACGTCCTCGTCCTCGGAAGAGAACGCGCCCTTGCGCGAGGACGTGACCGCGAGGACGCCGACGACACGGCCCGCCGACCAAAGCGGCACCGCGAGGATGGAGCCGATCTCGAAGCCCTGCTGGCCCGTCGAGCGCAGAAACCGCGGGTCATCCGTCGTGTCGACCACGTTCGCGATCCGGCCCGTCTCCACGACCCAGCCCGCCACGCCTTCTCCGCGCCGGAAGGTCATCGGTCGCGCGTGGCTGCCGACGCCGCTGCGCGCGCCGCAGAGCAGCTCGCTCCCCGTGTCGTCGATCAGGCGGATGGACGCGTGCTCGCCGGGCAAGAGCCGCATGGTCGCTTCGGTGACCGCACCGAGCGCCTCCTCGAGCACCCGGTCGTCCGTCAACGCCCGCGTCAGCTCGAGGAGCACGTCGAACGCCTGGAGCCGACGGTCCATCGGCGAATCGTAACGCGGACGCCCGTCCGGATGACCGTCACGTGCGGGTCGCACGCGCGGGCATCACGCCCGAGGGTCCATCGACGGGCACCGCGCTGCGGCTCGGCTCACC
>JADZFZ010000993.1 GCA_020854145.1 Deltaproteobacteria bacterium
CACCGGCGCGCCGCGTCTACCTCGTCTCGCCGATCTGGTTCTACCGCCCTGCACCGCCCCTCTGGTCCTACGTCGAGCAGGCCAACCTCGCAGACAAGGACGTCGTCCTCGTCACGACCGGCAACAGCCGCTACGAGCAACGGCACGTCGACGCCTTCGCCCGCCGCATCCGCTCGCGCGGCGGCCGCCTCACCCGGCACGTCTTTCTGCGACGCGGCCGCATCTTCTGGCAGATGAGCCGCGACGAGCTCCTTCGCGAGACGCGCCGACACATCGCCGCTCCCACCGAGCCCAGCCACCAGCGCCCATCGCCGTGAGCGCCGAGCCACCGCTCCGCCCCTGATTCCAACGACCCATCTGCCAACCCGGGAGTCGCGCTCCTGCCGCTCCGACGTCTCCCGAGTCGAGTGGTTCTGCGGGCCGCGCTCGAAGCTCCTGGATGCCTGTGTCGAGCGCGCTCGCGATCGCCCGCAGCGTTTCACTCTGCACCGGGTCTCCCGCCTCTGCTCGTTGAATTGTTCGGGGCGAGACTTCGGCAGCTCTCGCGAGGTGTTCCTGGCTCATCGCGCGTTCTTCACGAAGACGTCGGATATGTTGCCGGCCTTGTGATCCATCTGACCTCCCGGTCCAACGTTGGCGCGGCACTTGGGCAGGTGGCAACGACAGTGAGGCGCCAGAATCACGACAGCGGCTCGATCTCGCAGGAATTTGCGGTAGCCACGCTGCGTTACGCCCGACGCTTTGCGATCTGGCGGATCGCGGCGTCCCTACACGGGCCGCAAGCTGCGGAGTTCCGGAGCCGAGGGGATGTTGCTCGGCGAGGGCGGCGGCCGCAGCCGACCGCTCGCCGATTTATCCGGGCGGAAGACTGCGCACGAGAGCATGTTGACCTCCAACGCGTCGATCGGTAGACCCCGACGCACCGCCTCGTGGGCTGCACCATGCGGGGGTTCTCCTGCCGCAGGTTCGACCGTCACCGGGGGGGACGCAACATGAACATCGTTTCTCGTGTGTCGCGTGGCCTGGCCGATCAGCTAGCTCCCGATCTAGCCGACGCCAGCCGGCTCTTGACCGACCTCATCGAGGAGGCCGCGTACGTTGGGGATGTCTACTCGCTCTCCTACGCCGAGACGCTCGTCCAAATTCACGACTTCCACCGCGCGCAAGTCGGCGGGGTCCCAGCGCTGTCGTTCCTCGTCGCGAGTCGCATCCAACCAGGCAATGCGATCGATGTTCGAGAGGAGGACACATCGGTCATCCTCCTGCGCGTCCTCGACCACGCCGACCTTCCGAACGCGCAGGAGGCGCTGCGCGTACGCGTCGAGACGGCACAGCGCGTGAGCGGCGAGGTCGCGCGTCACTGGGACGACAAGTCGGTCATGGATCCGACGACCCACAACCTCCTCAGCTACGCGGGCGTGCGCTGCCGGGTGCTCGGGACGTTCTATGTGTCGGAGCTTCCGCCCGGAACGCAGGGGGGGAAGTACGGGCTCGTATTCGGCTCCGACATCAGCAACTACTATCCGAACCGGGGTCTCAAGGTCTACAAGCCGCGCGCTGATGTGCTGCGGCGGATCGTGAACTACCGCGATCCGCGCGACCCGAAGAGCTTCGACCCGTCTGTGCAGGTCGCGATCGGCCAGGTCCGCTACGCCTCGACCAATCGGCCGTTCCAGAAGATCTCCGACGTGCCGGTCGCCATCGGCCCGCGCGATCTCCTCGGCCAAAAGACCGCGCTCTTCGGCATGACGCGCACGGGCAAGTCGAACACTACGAAGGTCATGCTGAAGTCGATCTTCGAGCTGCGCTGGCATGTTTCGCCCGAGCGGATCGGTCAGCTCGTGCTCGATCCCAATGGCGAGTACGCGAACGAGAACACGCAGGACGCCCAGAACAAGGCGCAGCCGACGGCGATCAAGAACGTCTGGATGTGCGGACCCACGTCGGATCACGGAAAGCTCAAGGACGACGTCGTGACCTACGGCATCACGGCGCACCCGTATGATCCCGGTCGCAAGTTGATGCTCCTGAACTTCTTCGTCGACGGGAACCTCGAGATCGGGAAGAGCATCATCGACCTCGCGCTGTCGCCCGAGCGTGGGTCTAAGTACATCAGCAACTTCTGCGACGTTCGGCTCGAGGCACCGGACGCGACGGACCACTCCGCGACGACACGGCACGAGCGACGCGTTCTCGCGTACCGCGCCCTGCTCTTCAAGGCCGGACTCGGTCCGCCGAACTCGCTGAAGCCGGTTACCACCAACCTCTTCAACAAGGATCTGCTCACGGCGCTGTCGTCGCCGATGGGCAAGGACCAGGCCGGATACACCGCCTGCTCAACGATTCTCGGGAAGAAGGCGCCAGGCTGGGCCGAGCTCGCACAGGCTTTCGCGACCCTGCATGACTTCATCAAGGACAACACCTCGGGCTGGTCAGCGTTCGACCAGGCATACGTCCAGAAGAGTTCCTCGGGTTCGTGGGCCGACGACGATCTCAAGAAGATCCTCGAGATGTTCGCCTACCCGAACGGCTCCCGCCTCATCGGCCGCGTCAAGGCGCAGCACACGCCCGACACAACGACAGACTACGCGGACGACATCTACGCTCAGCTTGCGGCCGGCAAGCTCGTGATCGTCGATCAGTCTAGTTCTGCGAACCGGAAGTCCGTTCCGCGACGAGGACCCAAGGTTCCAGGCGTCGTTCGATCGGATCGGGCGTGGACTGGACTCCGGCCCGGCGGATCCGGCTTCGCGCCAACGCCCGGCGGAAG
>JADZFZ010000994.1 GCA_020854145.1 Deltaproteobacteria bacterium
CGCGTGCGCGCAGGTCGCGCAGCACGACGCCCACCTGTCCGCTCGTCGGCCGATCGAGCGTCGTGCCTCCCGCCGCAGCCGCGAGCGCCGGGTCGTCGCGCTCGTCGAGCGCGAAGGGCGACCCGCTGCCGCCGGATGCGCCGGTCGGCGCGGCGGGCTCGTTCTGCGGGTCCGCGGTCGGCTCCTCGGACGGATCCTCGGTCGCCTGCCCGGAGGGCTCCGGCTCCTGCCGCGCGCTCGAAGCGCGCTGTCGCTCCACATCCGAAGAGCCCTTGCATGAGCATCCGTCGCAGTCGTTCGCGCACGACGCGGCTGTTGCGAGCAGGACGAGCGCGAGCCAAACGCGCGATCGCGCGCTCGACGCGGTCCCCGTCTCGTGGTCCGCCGCGAACACGCACCGCGCCATCCGAAGCAACGCATGGAGAATCGACTCTGGGCTCATCGTCGCGAGCGAGGTCGTAGCACGCTCGACCCGGGAGACTCGGGCGTGGCGCTCGGCTGCCGCCGACGTGGCCACGACGCGCCGGGGACGTCAGGATGGCGTCCATGTCGAAGGTGCTCGAAGAGCTCGTCACGTTGCTCGCGCTCGAGAAGATCGAGGAGAACCTGTTTCGCGGGCAGAGCCAGGACCTCGGTTGGGGCACGGTCTTCGGCGGACAGGTGCTCGGTCAGGCGCTCAGCGCAGCCGTCCGCACGGTCCCGCCCGAGCGGCACGTGCACTCGCTCCACGCGTACTTCCTGCGAGCCGGCGCGGTCGACCGACCGATCGTCTACGACGTCGATCGCATCCGCGATGGCGGCTCGTTCACCACGCGCCGCGTGGTCGCGATCCAGAACGGGCAGGCGATCTTCAACCTGGCCGCGTCGTTCCAGAAAGACGAAGAGGGCTTCGAGCACCAGGACGCGATGCCCACCGGGCTGCCCGACCCGGAGTCGCTGCCGACCGAGCAAGAGCGTCTCGTGGCGACGTTCGCGCACCTTCCGCCATTCCTGCGCGAGCGCGCCACGGCGCCGCGGCCGTTCGAGCTGCGTCCGACGACGTGGTCCGACGATCCCATCGCGCCGGCGCCGAGCCCGCCCACGCGTTTCGTCTGGATGCGTACGGCGGCCACGTTGCCGGACGATCCCGCGCTCCACCGCTACCTGCTCGCGTACGCGTCCGATCACGCGTTCCTCACGACGTCGCTCCTGCCGCACGGCGTCTCGTGGCTCACGCCGGGCATCCACATCGCGAGCCTCGATCACGTCATGTGGTTCCATCAGCCGTTCCGCGTGGACGATTGGCTGCTGCACGCGATGGAGAGCCCGAAGGCACACGGCGCGCGCGGCGTCGTGCGCGGGCGCATCTTCGCGCGCGACGGAAGGCTCGTCGCGACGACGGCCCAAGAAGGGTTGATCCGTCGACAGCGCCGCGTGAGCCCCGCGGTGTAGAGTGCGCGCGTGCGCGGGGCGAGACGATCGAGGGCGCTGCTTCTCGTCGCCGGCGTCTGCTCGGCGACCCTCGTCGCGCACGCGCAGACCGGTCCGACCTCGCAAGCGCCGGTCTCGCCCAACGCGCGGGTCGGCCGCGGCGAGCGCGCGATCCCGCAGGTTCGATGGGCCAAAGGCATCGCCGCCGACGCGAGCCGCGTCTGGATCGCCGGGGGCAACGAGGGGCTCATCCTGCTGACGCGCGGCGCGCCTCCGCGGCGCGTGGTCGGGCCCGGCTCGGTGGTCGCGATCGGGCTCGGTCGCACGGGAGCCGTCGTCGTGGCGGGGTACGACGGGCGGCTCCATCGCATCGAAGGCGATCGCTGGACGCGCGGGCCCGAGGTGCAACCCGCCGGATCCCGCGATCGGGTCGTCGGGATCGCGGTCGCAGACGATGGCGCCGCGTTCGTCGCGACGGAGACGACGGGCCTCGTGTCGTGGTCCTCGCGCGGAGTGAGCGCCGTGCCCTACGGCGTCGCGGGCGCACGCGCGCACGCGCTGGTGCTCGCCTCCGACGGGACCGCATACGTGACCGGACGCGAGCGACTCTTCCTCGAGATCCGTGGGGGTCGCGTGCAGGCGCCGCCGTTCGCGGCCGCGGCGATGCAGGCGCTCGAGGCGGAGCACGAAGAGCTCGGCGCGATGTGGATCAGCCCTTCCACCGGGCGATTGTGGATCGGCACGAACGGGCGGCGACTGCTCGAGGTCGACCGCGCGCGTGGCGCGGTCACCGTCCACTCGATGCCGTCGTTCGGGATGGTGCGCGCCATCGTCGGCTACGGCACGGGCGCCGACGAGACCCTCGTCGTGGCCGCGCAGTCGGAGATCGCGGTTCGCCGCGACGGCAGGTTCGCGCAGCTGCCGGGCACCTACAGCTTCGCGGAGGGTCTCGTCGTCGAGCCGGGCACCGACACGTTGTGGGTCGCCAATCGCGACGGCGTGCATCGCATCGCGCTGCGCGAGCGTCGCGTCATCCCGTCGAGCCCGGTGCCGGTGACGGCGGAGATGCCGACCGTGTCCGTCCCCGATCCCGCCGCGGCCACGGGGCCCGGGCCCGCGCCGAGCGCGACGGATCCTCCGCCGACCGCGCCGCCGACCGATCCGCCGGACGCGCGACGCTCGGGCCCACGGCTGCAGGTCGTGCGCATGTCGGGGTGCGGCCTGCTCGGCGCGCTCGCCCTGACTGCGCAGGTCCAGCGCGCGGCGTCGTGCGTTCGTTCGGGGCAGAGCGTCGAGGTCGACGTGGAGATCCGCGGAGGTCGCGCCGCGCGCCTCGACGTGAGCGGTCCGCGCGCGTCCGCATCGTGCGTGCGGGCGCGGCTGCGACGGCTGCGCGTCCCGGCCGATCGGTGCGAAGCGACCGTGCGCGTCGAACAGCCCTGACCGAAACGCGACCCGGGCGCCGCTGGCTCGAACGGATTGCGGCCAGCCCCGCGCGACCGCTCCCGAGGCGAAAGCCGTGCGCGTCGTGCGACGACGGAATCCTCACGGCGCGCTGCAAGGCAGGCTCTGCACGCCCGATGCATCCGGCTCGGCGAAGAAGGGAGCCGCTATGCTTCGACGCGTCTTGCTCGTGTGTGGAGCCCTCGCCTCGGTGCTCTATCTCGGCATCGATTTCCTCGCGGCCGTCGCGTACCCCGACTACCACAGCTACACCGATCGAGCGGTCAGCGAGCTGATGGCGAGCGGCGCTCCGACGGAGCGACTCGTCGACCCGCTCTTCCTGCTCTACGACGCGCTCATGCTGGCGTTCGGCGTGGGCGTCTGGATGTCGGATCGCCGCAAGCGGGTGCGCATCACCGGCGGTCTCTTGTGCGCGTACGGCGCCATCGGTCTGCCGGGCCCTCTGCTCTTCGAGATGAACGTCCGGGGCAGCGGCGGCGACCCGACCGCGGACGTCCTGCACATCGCGATCACGACGGTGCTCGTCGCGCTCATCTTCGCTTCGGTCGCGGTCGGCGCTTCGACTCGCGGGCGATCGTTCCGCGTCTACTCGTACGCGACGCTGCTGCTCATGGCCGTGCTGGGCGTGGTGACGGCGGTCGCGTCGCCGCAGCTCGGCACGGTCGGGCCGACGCCCTGGCTCGGGCTCTCGGAGCGGCTCCTCATCGGCACGTTCCTGCTGTGGGTCGCGGTGCTGGCGCTCGCGCTCGTCGATTCCGCCGAAGCTGCGGGGGTGGAACGTCGTCTCGTCGTCCGGGCGGCGAGGTAGGCTCGCGCAGATGAGCTCCGAGTCACTCTGGGCGCACGTCCCGTTCGGACGAACCGGCCTGCGCGTGAGCCGGCTCGCGATCGGCTCGAGCTACGGTGTCGGCGGATCCGATCTCGAGCGCGCGTTCGAGCGCGGGATCAACTTCATGTTCTTCGGGCTTCGACGGCGACCCCACTTCGCGGCGGGCGTGCGCGCGCTCGTTCCCCGGCACCGTGACGAGCTCGTCGTCGCCATCCAGAGCTACTCGCGCGCCGCCTTCCTGATGCGCCCGTGGGTGGACAAGGCGCTGCGTCAGCTCGGCACCGACCATGCGGATCTGCTCGGGCTCGGTTGGTGGAACGAGCCGCCGCCGCGCCGCATCGTGGACGCGGCGCTCGCGCTGCAGAGCGCCGGGAAGGTCAGGCACCTGTTGATCTCCTGCCATCACCGGCCGACGTTCGAGCGCTTGATCGCCGATCCGGCGTTCGGCGGGATCATGGTGCGCTACAGCGCCGCGCACCCGGGCGCCGAGAAGGAGGTGTACCCGCACCTGCGCGATCCGAGGCCCGGCGTGCTCGCGTTCACGGCGACGCGTTGGGGCACGTTGCCGAGCCCGCGGTACACGCCACCCGGAGAGCGCACGCCTTCGGCCACCGACTGCTACCGCTTCGTGCTCAGCTGCCCCGACGTCGACGTCTCGCTGTGCGGCCCGCGCGACGGAGCGGAGCTGGACGGCGCCATGCTCGCGCTCGATCGCGGACGGATGGACGACGAAGAGATCGCGTGGATGCGACGCGTGGGCGTGGCGGTGCGGCGCGACGCGCCCGCAGGCACCCCCGTCGACGTCCTCGATCGTTTGGGGAACCTGCTTCGCCGCCGCCCCGCCACTGCGGGCCCGTGAGTGGTCCGGCCGGGCTCGGAGCTCGCGCCGCATGCGGCGCCTGGATGTCGCTGTCGGAGATCGTGTCGGCTGGACAGCCCGTCGTTCTAGAATACATATTCTAATACGACCATGGGACGTCCTCCCAAGTTCGGCCGCCGGGACATCGCCGGCGCAGCGCTCCGACTGGTGGCAGCACGTGGGCCCGCGGCTGCGACGATGTCCGCCATCGCGCAGGAGCTCGGCGCGCCGACCGGCTCCATCTATCACCGCTTCGCGAGCCGGGAGCTCTTGCTCGCCGAGCTGTGGATGGAGGTGGTCGAGAGCTTCCAGGGCGAGCTCGCGACCAGCCTCGCCGAGGCCCGCGACATCGACGGCGCCGCGAGGGCCGTGCGGCGGATGCTCGGTTGGGTGCGCGCGCATCCCATCGAAGCGCGGCTGCTCCTGTTGCACCGGCGCGAGGACTTCGTGCCCGGAGATTGGCCCGACGCGCTCGTCGAGCGAGCCGCAGCGCTCGAACCGCAGATGGGCTCTGCGCTGCGGAGGTTCTGCAAACGCGCGCTCGGAGACGCCGGAGAACCGTCGCTCGCCCGCGCACGCTTCGCGCTCCTCGACGCGCCCATCGGCGGTGTGAAGCGGTACGTGCAAGCCGGCAAGCAGCCGCCGCCGATGCTCGACGAGCTGCTCGAACGCACGCTGCGCGCCGTGCTCGGGCCGGCGCAGAGAGGAGCTCGATGATGGAATCGACCGATCTTCGTGACCTGGCGCAGCGGATGTTGGATGCGTGGACGAGCCAGGACGTCGCACGCGTGCTCGACTGCTACACCGACGACTGCGTCTACGTCGATCCCAACACCCGCGGTCCGGTCCGGGGCCGCGCGGCGATGCGTCGCTACCTCGAGAGGCTCTTCGCCGGCTGGCAGATGACCTGGGCGCTGCGCGAGGCGCACGGATACGCCGACGGTTCCGGCGCGAACGTGCTCTGGCGCGCCACTTTCGCGCGCAAGCGCGACGGTGCGGCCGCCGAGATCGACGGGATGGATCTGGTGGTGCTGCGCGACGGCCGCATCGCACGCAACGAGGTCGCGTTCGACCGCAGCCGGCTACCGCCCGAGACCCCGACGCCCGGCTGAGAACGAGGGCGCCTGCACGCAGCCCCTATCGGTCGAGGGCCGACGGCGGTACAAACCCGGGATGCGTTCGTCGCTCCGATATCTCCTGGTCGTGCTCTGGGTCGGTGGCTCGCTCGCGGCGTGCGGCGACGACGACGGAACGACGACTCCGACCGACGGCGGTCCCGGCGACGGGATGGTGCGCGTCGACACCGGACCCAGACCCGACACGGGGCCGCGGCCCGACTCCGGCCCGATGGACGAAGACATGGGCCCGATGGACGAAGACATGGGCCCGATGGTCACCGACATGGGGCCGATGGACACCGACATGGGGCCGATGGACACCGACATGGGGCCGACCGACGCGGGCCCGATGGTCACCGACATGGGCCCGACCGACGCGGGTCCGACCGACGCGGGACCGATGGACGCGGGCCCGATGGACCCCGACACCGGCCCGGTGGACATGGGCCCGATGGACATGGGCCCGATCGACATGGGTCCGATGGACATGGGCCCGATCGACATGGGCCCGATCGACATGGGCCCGATGGACATGGGCCCGATGGACACGGGCCCGACCGACGCGGGGCCCGCTCCGTGCGGCAACGGGATGGTCGTGGCGCCGGAGGCGTGCGACGACGGCAACCCGACGCCCGGCGACGGCTGCAGCGCCACTTGCACGGTGGAGAGCGGGTTCGCTTGCACCGGCACGATGCCGAGCGTCTGCCGGCGCGTCCCGCTCGCCGGTCAGCTCGTGATCACCGAGATCATGAAGAACCCCGCGCTCCCCGTGGACGACGCCAACGGCGAGTGGTTCGAGATCCACAACCCGACCATGCTCACCTTCGACCTCCGCGGCCTCGTGGTGCGCGACGACGGCGGGGCGATGTTCACCATCGCGACCGCGCTCCCGATCGGTCCCGGCGAGTACCTCGTTCTCGGCAACAACAGCGACACCGCGCTCAACGGCGACGTGGTCATCGACTACGAGTACTCGGGCTTCCAGCTCGGCAACGGCAACGATCAGATCGAGCTCGTGAGCGGGACGACGATCGTGGACCGCGTGGCCTACACGACGGGCGCGTTCCCGAACACCGCCGGCGTCGCGCTCAACCTCGATCTGGTCGACAACGACGCGACCTCCAACGACGCCGGCACGAGCTGGTGCGACGCGACCCATCCGTTCGGAGATGGCGACCTGGGCACGCCCGGCCTTCAGAACCCGTCGTGCGTCGTTCGCTCCACGTCCAGCCTGCGCGGGAACATCCCGGACAACGATGCGACCGGCATCACCGACACCGTGATGCTCGCGCTCGGCGCGTGCACCATCAGCTCCGTCAACGTCGACGTCGACATCACCCACCCGTTCATCGGCGACCTGATCGTCGAGCTCACGAGCCCCGCGGGGACCACCGTCCGCCTCCACGATCGCACCGGCGGGACGACCAACGACATCACCGGCAACTTCCCCGCGACGCTGACGGTCGACGGGCCCGGCACGCTCGCGAGCTACGTGGGACAGGCAGCGAGCGGCAGCTGGCGCCTGACGGTCTCGGATCGTGATCCCTCCGACGTCGGTGTGCTCGAGAGCTGGCGCGTCAACGTGGCCTGCCAGAAGTCCGCGACGGCCTCGCCGGCGCTCGCGATCCCCGACAACGTGCCTGCCGGCGTGAGCCACACGATCGCCGTGACCGACGCCTGCACGATCGAGTCGCTCCTGCTCGACACCAATCTCACGCACACCTTCGCAGGCGACCTCGAGATCGAGGTGACCCACGTCGAGACGGCGACCACGGTCCGATTGCTCGACCGACCCGGCGCGCCTCCGTCGCCCGGCAACGGCGACGACCTCGGGGGCGCGTACACCTTCGCGGCGACCGGCACCGCGTTCCCGCAGACCGCGGGCGCCGGCACGGTGCCGCCGGGCAGCTACCAGCAAGAGGGTCCGGGATCGCTCGCCGACTTCGCAGGCGACAGCACCGCGGGCACGTGGCGCATCGACGTGCGCGACCTCGGAGCCGGCGACACGGGGATGCTGAGCACGTGGGGGATCCGGTTCAACTGCGCCGACGGCAGCGGTTCCCGCCCCGGATTGCCCATCGCGATCCCCGACAACACCCCCGCCGGCATCTCCGACACGCGCACCGTCGCGGGCGCCTGCTCGCTGCTCGGCCTCAGCGTCGACGTCGCGATCACGCACACCTTCCGCGGTGATCTGATCGTCGATCTGCGAAGCCCCGCAGGCACCACGGTGCGCCTCCACAACCGCACCGGAGGCCCCGCCGACGACCTGATCGGCAACTACCCCTACACGTTCGTGCCCCACGAGACCCTGAACCGGCTCGCGGGCGAGAGCGCGGTGGGCACCTGGACGCTGATCGTCTCGGACAACTCCGCGAGCGATCTGGGCACGCTCGATTCGTGGCAGGTGAACCTCTACTGCATGTGATCGGAGCAAGTCCCACCTCGCGAGACAAGCACGCATCGAGCAGCGCCGAGCGCCCAGCGCCGCGATGGAGCTGGGCGAGAACGACCGTTGGCACCACTACCGGGTGTACGAGCCGGCCGCTCAGACGTGGTGGACTCGGATCAGCGCCTCGAGCCCGGCGAAGTCGTCGACGTTGCGCGTGATGACGGGGACCCCGCGAACGAGCGCAGTCGCGGCGATCCAGAGATCCGTGACGCGTCGCCGCGGACGGCGCCCCGCCGCCGTTACCGCGTGCGCGACCGTCGCGTAGGCACGCGCGACGTGTGCGTCGATCGGTAGCGCGTCGAACACCGACTCGATGGCTCCCAGGCGCCGCAACCGCAGCGCGCGGGCTTCGGCGGTCTTGGCCAGCCCGATGCCAAAGTGGAGCTCGGCGAGCGTGGCGACCGAGATTGCAGCGAGATCGGGTAGTGCGCGCAGGACCGCTTCGTCGTCGCCGGCGGCGATGACCACGGAAGTGTCCAGGATCGCGCTCGTCATCTCGGCCGCCCGGAGCGAGGCCGCCGCGTCCACGGATCGGCGGTGGTCGTGAGCCGGTCTGCATGCTGCGCCAGATCGCGCTCGAGCGTCGGGTCAGCTGGCGTCTCGCGCAGCAGCGCGATGAGCCTGTCTCGGGCCACCCATTCCCG
>JADZFZ010000995.1 GCA_020854145.1 Deltaproteobacteria bacterium
CCAGGGTCGTCACGTCGTAGCGGAGGACGCGGGCATCCGCCGTCACGAGGACGAGGTCCTCCTCCATCGCCTGCGCGACGAGCATCCTGTCGAACGGATCCGCGTGATGCCGCGGAAGCGCACCCACGCGGGCCGCGTGCTCGAAGGTGACGGGAAGCCGCACGAAGCCGGAGCGCTGGACACCGAGGACGAACGGCTCGGGGAGACGGATGCGTCCGATTCCAGCCTTGATCTCGATCTCCCAAACGCTGGCGGCGCTGACGAAGACGGCGTCTGCCACCGCGATCGCGGCGCGGGCACGCGCCGACAGGCGCCCGGGCTCGGCGCGCCACCAGAGCACGACGTGCGTGTCGAGCAGCAGGCGCTTCACTTGGCGCGCTTGCGCGGCGCCGCCCTCTTCCGACCGGCAGACGCGCGCACCGCCGGCTCGATCGGGCCCGACTCGAAGCCGACCTCGACCGGCAGGGGCGCGTCGAAGTCATCCGAGACCCAGACGCGACCTTCCCATCCACCGGGCTTTCGTCGCTTGCGTGTCGCGCCCTCGAGCGGCGCCAACCGCGCCATCGGAACGCCGTTCTTGGAGATGATGATCTCCTCTCCGCGTGCGGCACGGTCCACGAGCTCCGAGAGGTGGGTCTTGGTCTCGTAGAGGCTTCGGATGGCGGAGGCCACGGAAGGAGCGTGCGAGCCGTCGCCGGTTTGGTCAAGCCTGACCAACGATCACGCTCGGCGTGGGTGCGCCGTGGTCGTCACTTCGGCGGCATGCGCAGGGCGCCGTCGAGACGGATGGTCTCGCCGTTGAGGTAGGCGTTGCGCGCGATGTGCTCGGCGAGCGCCGCGTACTCGGCGGGTGATCCGAGGCGACGCGGGAACGGGATCCCCGCGGCGAGCGCAGCGCGCGCGGGCTCGGGCAGCATCGCGAGCATCGGCGTGTCGAACGTGCCGGGCGCGATGGTGCAGACGCGGATGCCGACGGCCGCCAGGTCGCGCGCGACGGGCAACGTCAGACCGACGACCCCGGCCTTCGACGCGGCGTACGCGGCTTGACCGATCTGCCCGTCGAACGCGGCGACCGATGCGGTGTTGACGATCACGCCGCGCTCGCCGTCCGCGTTCGGAGCGCCCTTCGCCATCGCGGCGGCCGCGAGGCGCAGCACGCCGAAGGTGCCCAGCAGGTTCACGCGGATCACCTGCTCGAACACGCCGAGGTCGTGCGGCGATCCGTCCTTCGCGAGCGTGCGCGACGCCCAGCCGATCCCGGCGCAGTGGACCACGACCCGAAGCGCGCCGAGCGCACACGCCGCGTCGATCGCGCTCTGCACCGAGGCCGCGTCGGTCACGTCGGTGAGCGCGAACGTGGCGCCGAGCTCCGACGCGAGGGCGGCTCCCTTCGTCGCGTCGCGATCGGCGACGAGCACACGCGCGCCCGCTCCGACGAACCGCCGCACCGTGGCTTCGCCGAGCCCCGATGCGCCTCCGGTCACCATCACCACCGTGCTGCCGTCGATGTCCATGGCCGCGCATCATCGCAGCACCGTGACCGCATCGTCGATCCCGCTACGCTGACGACGGGAGGCTCCCATGCTCGACGATGTCCTCGGCGTGGATGCACGGTGCCCGCGTGCCGCGTTGGCGCCGGATGCGGTGGAGGAGGTGCACGCGGTCGTCCGCCTGCGCGCGACGCGGCAGCCGCCGGTCGATCGGCCGCGGCTCTCCACCGTGCTCGTGCTCGACGCTTCGGGCTCGATGACCGGCGATCCGATCACGCACGTGATCGAGTCGGCCACGCGCCTCACCGAGATCCTCGCGGACGACGACGCGCTCGGGGTGGTGGCGTTCTCGGACGGCGCGCACACCGTGTCTCCGGTGCGCGCGTTGTCGGCGGAAGCGCGCACGACCGTCCGGCGCGAGATCGCGACGCTCGCGGCGCAGGGCTACACGAACATGTCGGGAGGGCTCGCGCACGCCGCGCTCGCGTTGCCGGCGCGCGCGACGGGCGAGCGGCAGCTGCTGCTCCTGCTCTCGGATGGCCACCCCAACGTCGGCGCGGCCACACCGGAGGCGCTCGCCGACGAGGTCCGCCGCATCAAGGAGCGCGGCATCGCGGTCTCGACGCTCGGCTACGGGGTCGATCACAGCGACGCGGTGCTCGTCGCGATCGCGCAGGCGGGCGGCGGCCGTTACGCGTTCGTCGGGGATCCGATGCTCGCCGGGCGCGCCTTCGCGGCGGCCCTCGGAGCGCAGCGCGACGTCGTGGCCGAAGACGTGCGCGTCCGCCTCGAGCCGTCGGAGGGCGTCGAGATCGTGCGCGTGCTCGGCAACCCGAAGGTGTCGTTCTCCGCGCGCGGGCTCTCCGTCTCGCTCGCCGATCTCGTGGCGGGCGACGACGTCACGCTCGTGGCCGAGCTGCGCGTGCGGACTCCGCGCGAGATCGGCCCGTGGCAGCTGCTCGGGATCACGACGTCGTGGAAGGCGCCGCGCACCGGCGCGGCCGGCTCGTTGCGCGGCGACGTGCCCATCGTGCTCGCGCGCCCGCCGTCCGACGCGATCGACGAGGAGGCGGCGGCGCTCGTGGCGCTCGCGCGCGTGGACGACCTGCGCACCGACGCCCGCGGGCTCTCCGACCGGGGCGACTTCGGCGGCGCCGCCGTGCTGCTGAAACGTGCCCTCGCGCTCGTGCAAGAGCGGCTGCCTGCGGCGCTGCGGCCGCAGAGCGCGGCGCACGCGGACGAAGCCGAGCACCTCGTGCTGCTCCGCGACGCGTACGAGACGCTGCTCGACGAGATCGCCGTGATGGAGAAGAAGCCAATCGAGCGCGAGTACCAGGCGTGGAAGAAGGCGGCGCAGGACTACGCGGGCCTCGCGGTGGGAACGGTCGCGTCGTTCGGCGGCTCGCGTCTCGCGGAGCAGTCGCCCTCCGCGCAGGCGCTGCTCGGTCGCCTCGCGCCGGTCGCGATGCCGAAGGCGGTGCTGCGATTCGTCGCGGGGCCGCTCGCCGGTCGAGTGATCCCGATCACGGCGCCGGAGCTCGACATCGGACGCACGCCGGGCAACCAGATCGTCCTGCCCGACGGCAACGTCTCGAAGCGCCACGCGCGCATCGTGCTGCGCGACGGGAAGCTCTACGCCGTGGACCTGAAGAGCACCAATGCGCTGAAGGTCAACGGCGCGCGCGTCGACGCACCCCGCGCGCTCGCAGACGGCGACAAGATCGAGATCGGCGCGAGCGTCATCGAGCTCCACCTCGAGGGCGACCCGCCGGCGGCGC
>JADZFZ010000996.1 GCA_020854145.1 Deltaproteobacteria bacterium
GGGGCGCGCGACAGCCGCTCGCGTGCGACGTGACGGCGGACTGCCCAGGCACGAGCACCTGCGAAGCGGCGGTCTGCGCCTGCACCGCCGACGCGGACTGCGGTCCCGATCTCGAGTGCGAGCACGGCGCGTGCGCGCCCCACGGCGGCGACGGCGTCGAGGACGACGCGGGGACCGACGACGACGCGGGGGCCGACGACGACGCGGGGGCCGACGACACGAGCGACGGCGGAACCGACGACGACGCGGGGGCGGCGGCGAGCAGCCCGCCGGCTCCGGCCGCCGGCGCGGCGTGCACGATCGACGCGGACTGCGGGGCGGGGCTCGAGTGCGAGCACGGCGCGTGCGCGCCCCACGGCGGCGACGGCGTCGAGGACTGATCGATTCGCGTTCGTTGAGCCCGCGCAGGCGCGCGCCGGGCTCGCCGCGATGCGCCGCGTTAGCATCCGCTCGGCGTGGCGCATCCGAAACGCGAGGCCGTCTCCGAGCTGTTCCTGCGCGGTCGCTACGCGGACGTGATCGCGGCGACGATCGACGCTCGGGGCGGCTCGGTCGGCCCCGGCGACGCCGGGTACGTGGTGGCGGCGCTCGCGTCGGCGGGGCGCCTCGACGAGGCCGAGGCGATGCTGGCGTCGATCGATGCGCGCGACTGCGCCGCGGCCGTGAGCGTGGGTCGGTTCTTCGTCGGCGTCGCCTTGTGCCGCGCAGGAGAGCTGCAGCGCGCCGGCGTGCTCTTCGGCGACAACGTCCGGCACGCACGTCGAGCCGCCGATCCCGCGCTCCGGCTCTACGCATGGCAGGGGATCGCTTGTCTTCACTATTTCTCCGGGCGAATCCAGCGCGCGGCCGTGGCCTCGCGCCATGCGCTCCGATGGGCCTTCGCGGCGGGGTCGCCGCTCGGCCGGTTGCTCGCCACGGACATGCAGGGACACGCGATGGTCGCGATGGGTCACGTCAAAGCAGGGCTCGCGATGTTGGGACGCGCGGCGTCGCTCGCGGAAGCGCAGGGCTTCGACGGCCACCACGCGGCCATCGAGATCGCGCTGGCGAGCTACGAAGCGCGCTACGGAGGCCGGCCGCCGCACGAGGCCATCGCGCGCCTCGAGGCCGCGCAGCAGGCGCACGTCCACGACTCGTACTCCGCGCGGAGCCTGATGCTCGACCGCGCCGCGCTGCTCGCGTTCGTCGGCCGCAGCGACGAAGCGTGGGCGCTGCTGCACGACACCGACCGGATGGTGATCCCGACGGGCGACGAGCGGATGGCCATCCGACTGGCGCTCACGACCGCGATCGTCGCGTCGCTGCGCGAGGGCGCGGAGCCTGCGCGTGTGCACGTCCGCGAGGCCGAGGCTCGGCTCGCGGGATACTGGGACCGCGCGCTTCGCGTCGAGGTGCTGTGCGCCAAGGCGTGGACCGTCGCCGACGACGAGCGTGCGGCGCTCGCCCGCGAGCTCTCGGACGCGGCGCGCGAGACGGGGATCGCGCGTGCGGCCGTCTTCGCGCGCGTGCTCTCACCCGAGGCGCCGATGCCGGCGTCGGTGCGCGTGCGCGAGTTCGAGGACGATCGCTTCGGCGCGTTGCTCCTCGCGCTCGAGGACCCCGCGTGCGTCGCGCGTCTGCTGCGCGACGGCTACTTGGGGCTGCTGCCGCGCGCGCTCGGTCTCGCGCCGGGACGCCGTCTGTACCTCGGGGACGGCGGCGCGCTCGTCGTCGAGCGCAACGGGAACCTGGCGTCGTCGAAGCCGGGCGAAGGGACGCTCCGTCTGCTCCGGGTGCTCGGCGACGGCCGGTGGTGGACGAAAGAGGAGCTGCTCGCGACGGTCTGGAGCATCGCCACGTATCGCCCGGAACGGCACGACTCGGTCGTGTACATGGCGATCGCGCGCGCACGACAGGCGCTCGGCGACTGCCGCGAGTGGCTCGAGAACGATCAGGGCAGCTACCGTCTCGGCGGCGTCGAGTGCCGTGCCCTGGGTGCGACGGGCGAGGGGACCGCATCGGGCTCGATGCCGCCGCCGCAGATGCAGGCGGCCCACGCGACCGCCGACGATCTCGCCGACGTATCGGCGGACCGCGAAGGTGCGATCGTGTTCCTGCGTACCCACGGAAACGTCACGACGGGTGCGCTCGCGAAGGCGCTCGGCGTCTCCGAGATGACCGCGCTGCGCGAGCTGCGTCGACTCGTCGACGACGGCGTCTTGCGCCGCACCGGGCGGGGCCGTGCGACGCGTTACGAGCTGGTGGAGCCAAGATGATCCGACTCACGACTTGCAGCGCGCTGACGGTCCTCGCCCTCGCGGCATGCGGCGACGACGACGCCGGAGCGACCCGCGACGCCGCGCCGCCGAGCGACGCGCCCCCCGGCACCGATGCGTCCGGCCTCCCGCCCATCGTGATCGAGGGGCGATTGGCTCGCTACGACGTTCCCGTCACCGACGCGGAGCTCGCGCCGTTCGCGCAGTACCAGGTGACCGACGCGGAGTGGACGATCACGAGCCGCGGCGACCGGAAGCTCCAGTACACGTTGCCCGCGGACCTCGTCGGTACGCCGCAGCTCGTCGAGCTCGAAGGGCCCGACAGCGGCGCGCCCTGGAGCCTCACCGGCGAGGTTCCCGGCACCACCGCCGACTGCGTGCTCGACGGCCCGCACGTCGTGTGCACCGAGCACCTCCCGGGCATCGTGGTCGACCTGCCGATGCTCGAGGCCCGCGTCGCCGCAGGCACCCTCGCCCCCGAGCGCCTCCGCGTCGCGCAGGTGTTCGCTCCCGATCCGATCGGCATCCTCCGCTTCGCGCCCCCGTGACCGTTGCGTCTCAGATCAGACCGACCACCATCCACATCTCCGTCATGAACGTGTTCGGTGCGCCGTCCTGATCGTTGGTGAGCTGCACCATGACCGCGTCGTGATCGGGCAGATAGCCGAGCTGCAGGTAGTAGCCCTGGATGCGGCCGAGATGGCCGTAGTAGCGCCCGAGCCCGCGCGGCAGGTCCTCGATCGAGACGCCGAGCCCGACGTTCAGGACGGCGCCGGTGGGTAGTCGCTCCGGCGTGAGCATGGCGGTGCGCATGGCAGGGCTCAGCACCGTGCCGGCGAACAGAGCGCGCGCCCATCGATCGAGATCGTCGACCGTCGAGACCAACCCGCCGGCCGCCCACGTCAACGAGGGATGCACGTCGTCGGTGACGTCGACGAAGTCGCCGCCGACGCGCGCGTACCCACGCACGACCGCGCCGGGCAGCGACTCGGGACCGGCCAGGTAGGTGTCGTCGAGACCGTGGGGCTCGAGCAGCCGGCGGCGCACCTCCTCGTGATAGGGGTTTCCCGTGACGGCCTCGATGACCACGCCGAGCACGAAGTAGTTCGTGTTGGAGTACTCGGCGGCCGAGCCGGGCGCGAACGCGAGGGGCACCGCACGGGCCACGTCCAGAACCTCGTCGCGGGTCCATGGCTCGGCGGCGCGCGCCAGGACGTCCGGCCTGTTGAAGTAGTCCGCGATCCCGCTCGTGTGCGCGAGCAGATGACGAATCGTGATCCGGTCGCCGCTCGGGAACGCGACGAACGCGTCGATCGTGTCGCCGAGATCGAGGCGCCCCTCGTCCACGAGCTGGAGGATGACGGCGGCGGTGAAGGTCTTGGTGATGCTCGCGATGGGGAACCGATCGCCCGGGACCACCGCGCGCCCCGCCGCGCGATCCGCGAGCCCGGCCGCCCCCATCCACAGGCAGCCCGGCATGTCGATCCCCAGAGCGACGCCGGAGATCCCCTGGCGTGCCAGCTCCGCGACGGTCGAGGCCTCGAGCGCGCCCGCGTGAGGGCAGGGCGGCGGCGGCGGCGGGCCCGCGTCGTCCGCGGCCGCGTCGGATCCCGCGTCGGCGGGCGGATCCTCACCGGCGTCGACGGGCGGATCCTCACCGGCGTCGACGGGCGGATCCCCACCGGCGTCGATGGGCGGATCCCC
Source organism: Deltaproteobacteria bacterium (assembly GCA_020854145.1). Lineage (GTDB taxonomy): Bacteria > Myxococcota_A > Polyangia > Polyangiales > JADZFZ01 > JADZFZ01. The sequence continues at coordinate 3,960 of JADZFZ010000996.1, forward strand.
ACCGGCGTCGATGGGCGGATCCCCACCGGCGTCGATCAGCGGATCCCCACCGGCGTCTACGTCGGGGATCCCTCCGTCGGTCGGCGTGGACGAGCCGAGGTCGGCGCCCGACCCGACGTCGCGATCCAATCGCGCGTCGGGCATCGCACCGTCGCGCGCTGCGATCGTCGCGTCGTCGTCGCCGCAGCTCGCGGCGCTCGCGCACATCGACAGCGCCAAGGCAACCGACAGCAGCGCGTGGAGGCCGCTTCGGCTCGCTCCACGCATGTCGCCGGCAAGAGCGACGGAATACGGCGAAACGCCGCGCACGAGCGGAGTCCGGATCTCGGTCATCTCGAAGGCGAGCTCTTCAGCAACCGCCACGCCGCGATGCGTCCGGGGCCTGCGCTCCAGCGTCGATCCGACGCGCCCCGCAACTCGTGCACCGTCGCGCAAAGTTTCGTTCGTCGCGTGCCCTCGGGATTGCCGCGGGTCCGCTCGAGCTCACGCGCGGGGCGCCGGCCAGCTCGGCGATGGACGTCGCTGGCGCGCATGGAACAGACGCAGCACCCAGACGTCTGCTCCCGCGTCGCTCGACGCGATGACGTACCAGACCACGTAGGGGACTCTTCGGAGAATCAGCCGCCGCAGCTCGGAACCCTCGCGAGCTTCCTCCACGGCGCCCGCGCGTGCGTGACGGGCGAGCAGCCGAGCCGCTTCGTCCAGGCCAGCCCGCAAGGCTTCGATCAAGGCGGTCTCGCCGTTGCGCGCCAACCATGCGAGCTGCGCGCGCAGGTCGCGTCGGAAGCGTGCGTGGAAGCGGACGCGCCGCTTCACTCGCGGCGGCGTCTGGATCGCGCGAGGGCCCGATCGAAGTCGCTCGCGATCTCGGCGCTCGAGGCTTCCGCGCGCTCGCCGTCCTGGACGCTCTGCCAGGTCGACCATGCCTGGGCTCTCTGCCACTGCTCCGCCGCCGACAGCTCCGCAGCCGCATCGATCTCCTGGACCCTCTCGGCGACGAGCACGCGCACCACGGTCGAGAGCTTGACCCGTCGCCGTCGCGCCTCGTCCGCGAGACGCGCGCGCAGATCATCGGGAATCACCACCGAGAGAGGACCGGACGCCATGGTGAAATTCACTAGCACGCCGGCCGACCGCCGGTACACGACCGGTCGCCGGTGCCCCTGTGTAGCGTCGAGGCAACCGTGCGACAGCCGTGTCGGGGCGCGAACGGCCCGATGGCGATCCCGAGCACGAGGCGCTGCCGAACCCGTGCGGCACGCGCGCTGCTCATTGCCCGATGCGTGGAGGGATCATGAATCGTCTTACCTTCTCTTCTCGTTCGTTGTTCGTGGCCGCGCTGGTCGCCGTCGGAGCCAGCTGCGGCGAGTACGCCGAGGACGGCGCGTCGTTCGCGAGCCCCGCAGAGGGCGGCGCGGTCAACGGATCGGCCATCGGCTCGGGACGGCTGACCGCGGGCGTCTGGGACGACAACCGCAACTTCGACTTGTTCGTGGAGCACTTCGAGGAGCAAGCCGGCCTCTCGGGGCGTCCGCCCTTCATGCTCGACGAGCACCGCGCGGCCCACGCGCGATTCGCCGAGCCCGCGGCACCGAACGAGATGCTCGACGTCGCGCTCGTCGTCGACACGACGGGCAGCATGGGCGACGAGATCGCGTACCTGCAGACGGAGCTCGACGCGATCAGCCGCACGATCGACGAGCGATACCCGGACGCCGACGCGCGATGGGCGCTCGTCGTCTATCGCGACAGCGGCGACGCGTACGTCGTGCAGAGCTACGACTTCACGACCGGCGACGAGATGCGCGCAGTCCTCTCGCGGCAGGGCCCCGACGGCGGCGGCGACTATCCCGAAGCGTCCGACCGGGCGCTCGCCGCGATGAACGAGCTCTCGTGGCGCCATGGCGAGGACGTCGCGCGCATGGCCTTCTGGATCGCCGACGCGCCCCATCACGGCGATCGAGCCCGCGCGCAGGCGGATGCGACCCGCGGCGCGGCGCAGATCGACGTGCACGTCTATCCCGTCGCCTCGAGCGGCGTCGACGAGCTGACCGAGCTCTCGATGCGCTCGACCGCGCAGCTCACCGGCGGCCGCTACCTCTTCCTCACCGACGACTCGGGCATCGGCGGCACGCACAAGGAGCCCTCGATCCCGTGTTACTTCGTGACGAAGCTCGACCGCGCGATGCTGCGCATGGTCGACATCGAGCTGACCGGCGCGTACCGAGAGCCCACGAGCGACGAGGTCATCCGCGTCGGCGGCGATCCGGTCGAAGGCATCTGCACGCTCGAAGAGGGCAAGACCGCGGCGATCTTCTGAGGGGGTGACGAGAGCGCGCCAGGCGAAGCCGTTCCCCGATCAATCGCTCGATGCCGCAGCGTGGCCCGCGGGCCCTTTCCAGCGGATGCGCCCCGGGCCCGGACGGTCGGCCGGGCCGTGCACGAGCTCGACGACCTCGACCACGCCTTCGCCTGCGCCGCGCGGCGCGCCGAGCACCACGAGCTCACGCGGCGCGCGCAAGCCGAGGCGCGCGAGGGAGCCCGCGACGGTCGCATCGACATCGGCCGCGCGGTACCGGCGTGTCTCGCGCACGTGACCCGACGGCGCGCTCAGCACGGTCTCCACGACGTGCTCGCCCTCGCGCGTGAGCAGCCGCCA
>JADZFZ010000997.1 GCA_020854145.1 Deltaproteobacteria bacterium
CCACGGTTGCGCGGCATTCGCGGCTGCGGCAGCGCGACGTCGTGCGTCGAGCGCATCTTCCGGCGCGCTGCGTTCCCGCGGCACTCGAGCGACCCCGGCATGATCGGGATCTCCTTCCAGATCCCCGTGCCCTGAGCTCAGGGATCGGTCGACTCGTCGGCGCGACGCACGCTCGCTTCGAGCACCTCGATGTCGGGGTGCGTCGGGTCGAGCGAGCGCGCCCGCGCGAGGGCCGCCCGCGCGCCGTCGAGATCGTTCTCGCGGAGCCGCGCGCGGACACGATCGAGCTCGTCCTTCGCGAGATCCTCGCGCTCCTGCCGGCTCAGCCCCGAGGCGTCCGGACGATCCACCGCCGCGGCGCCGCCCGCATCGGCGCCCTCGTCCTCGTTCGGCGTCGTCACGCTCGTGCTGCCGGCGCCGCTCGACGCCGCGCTCGGACGGGTCCGCCCCGAGTCGATCACCGCGAGCACCGTCGCGGCATCGAGCGCCGCAGCGTCCGCCCCCGCGTCGCGCGTCGGCGCGACGGCGACCGAGGCTCCCGTGTCGGCGCTCTCGCGGTCGCGCACGAGCGCGAGGACGATGGCACCGCCCAGCACCAGCGAGCCCACGAGCACGGCCGCGAAAGCGAGCCCGCCGCTCTCCCGTCGATCGGTAGAGCCGACTCCACCTCGAAGCGGAGCGCCGCCGAACGCACGCCGCATCTCGGAAGCGAGCTCCACCGCGGTGCGCGGACGCGCCGTCCTGTCCTTGGCCAGCGCCCGAGCGAACGTCCGATCCAGCGTCTCCGGCAGCCCGCGTCGGGCCTTGCTCGGGGCCACCGGCTCTTCGTCGATCACCTTTCGTGCGACGGCGACTGCGTCGTCGCCAGGGAACGCCCGTTTCCCGGTGGCCGCCTCGTAGAGGAGCGCCCCGAACGAGAACAGATCGCTCGCGGGCGAGTACTCCTGATCCGACAGCGTCTCGGGCGCGGCGTAGCACGGCGTGCCGAGGAACTGCCCTTCGCGCGTCAGCTGCGCGTCCGGGATGCGCGCGACGCCGAAGTCGGTGAGCTTCGCGTCACCTTCCGCCGTGACGAGCACGTTCTGCGGCTTGATGTCGCGGTGCACGATGCTCGCCGCGTGCGCGGCGTCGATGGCCGGCGCGATGCGGTCCGCGAGGCTCACGAGCTCGTCCGGCGCCAACGCGCCCTTCGACGCCAACCGCTCCTGCAGCGTCGCGCCCGACACGTACTCGAGCACCAGGAAGGGCCCGTGCTTCGGGTCGTCACCCACGTCGTAGACCGCGACGATCCCGGGGTGCGTCACGCGGGCGGCTGCGCGCGCCTCGTTGCGGAACCGCGTCAGGAACGTCTCACGCGCATCGGCCGGCATGGGCAGATCGTCGCGCACCGTCTTGATCGCCACGCGACGATCGAGGTCCGGATCGCGCGCGAGGTACACGCGGCCCATCGCGCCCTCGCCGAGCAAGCGGATGACGTCGTAGCGGCCGATGCGCACGGGCGTGGCCACCGTGCGCGCGCCGCGATCACTGGCGTACGGCGCGCCGTCCACCCTGCCCGTCGTCGGCCCGGCGACGGTCTCCGCGTTCGGATCCGCCGCGTCCTCGTCACGATCGGTCGACGGCTTGTCGTCGTGCGGGGGCCCGCCCATCGGCGGGCTATGTATCCCGGAAGCGAGCCTCGCGCTTCTCGCGGAACGCGGCGAGACCTTCGGCGGGCTGGCCGCTGACGATCACCTTCACCGACCGATCCAGCTCGCGATCGAACGCGTCTCGGTCGTCGAGCTCCGGCACGCGCCGCGTCAGCTCCGTCGCCGCGCGCACCGCCTTCGGCCCGTTGCGCTCCATCTGCTGTGCGAGCGCGATCGCCGCGTCGAACGCCGTGCCCGGCTCGACCAGGCGATCGGCGACCCCGAGACGGAACGCCTCTTCGCCGTCGAAGCACCGCGAGGTCGCGATCAGATCGAGCGCACGCGCCGGACCGACCAGCCGCGTCAGCCGCACGGTGCCGCCGAGCGAAGGCGCCAGCCCGAGCGCCGTCGCGCGCATCGCGAGCTTCGACGCGCGCGACACGACGCGCAGGTCGCACGCGAGCGCGAGCTCGAGCCCGCCGCCGCACGCGAAGCCCTCGATGGCGGCGATCGTCGGGCAGCGGAGCCTCCCGAGCCGGTGCAGGATCATGTTGATCCGCCGCAGCATCCCGCGAGCCGGCGCGGGATCGCGCTCCCGCATCGATCGCTCGATCTCGCCGAGCAGCGGGTTGTCGCCCCGGAGGTCGAAGCCGACCGAGAAGTTGCCGGCAGCCCCGGTGACGACGAGCGCACGCGGGCGGCGTTGCTCGCAGTCGACCACGGCTGCGTCGATCCCGCGCCACACCTCGTCCCCCATCGCGTTGAGCCGCTCGGGTCGCGAGAGTGTGAGCGTGGCGATGGCCCCCCGTCGTTCGAGCGTCGTCGCCCCGTCCGTCATCGCCGCTCAGCCGTGCTCCGCGAGCACCGCCGTGATGTGGCTCGCTTTCTCGTCGGAGATCTCGAGCGCTCGCTGCAGCATGTCGAGCCACTCCTGCTCCTCGGGCCCGACCTCGCCGTCGTAGAGCACGAAGACGCTCGCGAGCGTGAACGCCTCGTCGCGCGCGTTGCGGTCGGGGCCGAGCGCCTTCGCGATCGCCTTGGCTCGCGCATCGAGCCCTTCCTCGCTCACCTTCTTCGCCACGTTCGCGAGCGTGTTGGCGAGCCCGTCGGCATCGAGATGCAGGAACCCGGGCGTGTCGAGGATCTGCCTCGCGAGGTCCTCGGTCTCCCCTTCGACCAGGATCCCGTCCACGCAGGACGAGATGCACATCACTTCGACGAGCGCTTGCGCGGCATCCGAGGGCACCTCGGCGGGCGGCTGCAGCTTCACCTCGCCGGATGCGGTCTTGACCTCTTTGTACTTCGCATGCCGCTTCTTGAACGAAGCCATCGGACCTCCAGTCGCCCGGCACCATGCACCGGTTTGCGGCTTTCTTTCAAGCCCGGGCCGTGATGTCGGACAATGTAGGCAACCCCGGAGGTCCCATGTCGCGCATCGCCGTCCGCACCGACACCCAGCTTCGCCGAGAACTGCGGAGAGGTCTGACCCTCGATGTCGAGGTGAGCAACGACACGTTTCTCGAGCCCATGTGGCTGCGCGCGCTCGACGTGAGCCTGGGAGGCATGTTCATCGCGAGCCCCCTCGTGCTCGACGTCGGCGAGCGGCTGCGTACCCGCTTCTGGCCGGCACGCGCGCCCGAGCCCATCACGGTCGAGGCCGAGATCTGCCGCGTGATGCTCAACCGACGACGGAGCGATCGCGGTCCCTACGGGATGGGCCTCCGGTTCGTCGATGTCGATCGTGACCTCGACCGGCGCCTTCGTCGGTCGCTCCGCGGTGTGCCTCCGCCGCTGCCGAAGTGGGTCGCGCTCGGCCTGCCCAAGACGCGCGACACCATCGTGCTCTCCGAGCACGACCTCGACGTGATGCTCCTCGATCCCGACGCCTACGGCGACCAGTGGATCACGGAGTTCGACTGTTGACCTGTCCGGGGCCCGACTCGCGCACGGCACGGTTGTGGGCGTCGAGCGACCGAGAGAAGCGGTGGCGACCGCCTCCGATCGCGACGAAGTAGAGGTAGTCGTGTCGCCCGGGCTCGAGGACCGCACGTAGCGCCGCCACGCCGGGGTTCGCGATCGGCCCCGGCGGCAGGCCCTCGAACGCGTAGGTGCTGTACGGGTTGTCGCGCGCGGCGGTCATCGTCGGCGTGACCCGACCCGAGAAGCCCGCGCACGACGGCGACCGTTCCGGCGCGGCGAGACACCCGTAGCTCACGGTCGGATCGGCCTGCAGCCGTCGGGGCACACGATTGTCCGCCGACTGCGGCGCGAACATCCGATTGAGGAACACCCCCGCGATGACGGCGCGTTCGTCGGCCACGCGCGCCTCGCGCTCGACGATGCTCGCGAGCGTCACGAACGCGTGAGGGTCGAGCGCACCCGGGGCGTTGCGTTGCGCGATGGCGCGGGCGAGCGGGCCTGCCCGTCGCTTCCACGTGCGCACCATCGACTCGAGCACGGATGCGGGCGTCGCGTCGAGCCGCACGTCGTACGTGTCCGGGAACAGGTACCCCTCGAGCGTCGCGCGCACGCCCCGGTGCTCGGCCCGATGGCGCGCGTGGTCGCGGACCCCGACCAGCGCCAGCAGCGCATCGTCGGCCGACGCATCGATCCAGGCGCTCGGCCGGCCCACGCCCGCATCGGACATGCGGCGCGCGACGTCGAAGCGCGTCGAGCCCTCTGGGATCGTGACGCGCACGACGGGTCGCCCGTAGCCGACCGCGACCCGCTCGAGCGTCTCGCGGACGCTCAACCCCGACGGCAGGTGATGCCGACCCGCCCGCAGCCGCTCGTCCGCCCCGACGAGGCGCACGTACGTGGCGAAGACCCGCGGATCGGAGACGAGCCCGGCCGCGGCCAGCTTCGCCGCGAGCTGATCGGCGTCTTCGTTCGCGTCGAGCACGATGGTCGCGCCGCGCGCGCTCGCGCCGGCCTCCCCCGATGGGTAGACCAGAGTCAACCAACCGATGGGAACCAGCACGAGGCCCACCAGCACGAGCCCCGCCACGCTGAGCACCCGCACGATCCGACGGGATCGACGCGAGCCGGACACCGGGGTGTGCCTCCGCTTCGCGATGCGCCGTCCTACCACTTCACCGGTCCCCCTCGGCGGGGCCCTGGAGCCCTCCCTGCGCTCGCACACGGGCGGATGCGAGCGACGCACGTCGCTCGTCGAGGAACGCCTGCAGCAGGAGCGCCGCAGCGACACGATCGGTCAGGCCTTCTCGTCGCCGCTGCTTCTCTCGGACCCCGGCTTCGCCGAGCGCGCGCTCGGCCGCCACGCTCGTCAGTCGCTCGTCCTGCGTGACCACGTCGACGCCGTCGTGCACCGCTCGGCGGAGCGCCGCGACCAGCGCGCGGGCGCGACGGGCTCGTTCGCCTTCGCTCCCGTCGAGCCGCAACGCGAGCCCCACGACGACCGTCGCCACCTCGCGCTCGCGCACGAGCTTCGCGATCTCGGACGCCACCTGCGCATCGCCGCGGCGCGTGAGCGTCGAGAGCGGCTGCGCGATCACACCGTCCTCGTCCGAGATCGCCAGCCCGACGCGCCGCTCCCCCGGATCGACCCCGAGCGCTCTCGACACGGCGGCCTACGGCGCCAGGTGCCGCACGAGGATCCACGCGAAGACCCCCGCGGCCGCGGCGAGCCCGAGCACGAAGACCATCGCGGACAGCGCGAGCCACGTGCGCGACTCGCCGCGCGGCGCGGGCGGCCGATAGGTGGCAGCCGCCGGGATCATCGCGGGAGAGGTCACACGGTCGTCGGGCGTGAGCCGTGGCGGAGGCGCCCCGACGTGCGTCGTCTCGAGCGCTGCGAGCATCGGGCCCGGCAGCACGGGAACGGCCGGCGGCGCAGGGAAGACGGGCGCGACGAGCGGCGCAAGCGTCTGCTTGCGCACGCGGTAGTCGGGCTGCGGCGGGGGCACCCAGTCTTCGGCGGCAGGCGGAACGATCGCGGTGCGGGGCGTCTCGATCACGATCGCGCCGTACGCGGCGGTGCGCTCCGCGGGCGGAGGCATCCGCACCTGCCCCTCGACGAGGCTACGAACGGGCGCTCGGGTCATCGGCCCCGTCACCTTCGGCCGGCTCCCCGAATCGCTCAGCCACCGTCGGTCCACGTCCGACATCTGCGTACGTCGTACCCGATCGATCTGGACCCGGCAAACCGAGTGGATGGGGTGGGACCGACCACGCGGAGAGAGCGAGTCCCCTTCGGATCGGCATTTCCGAGCGACCCTCGCGACTCCCCGTCCAGAGCGAGAGCGTGCGGCGGGGTTTGACCGATCCGGCGATGGCCGATAGGAGAGGGGCGCCGGGCGCACGCACGTCCGCCGCGAGGTCGCGAATGAAAGGCAATGTCTGTTTCTTGTTCTTGATCGCGACGCTCGTCGGCTGCGGCGACGACGATGGCGGAGGCGATGCGCCCGAGTCGGGAGTCCCCGACGGCTCGACCGATCTCGGACGGGACGCCGGGCGCGACACGGGCACGATGGACCCCGACGCTCGACCGCGCGACATGTCCGTGCCGGACGACGGCACGCGCCGCGACATGTTCGTGCCGCCGCCGCCCGATGACATGCGCGACTGCAGCCCCGCGGAGGACATGTGCCCCGACGGCTCGAAATGCGCGCTCGTGATCGAGCAGACCGAAGCCGGCGAGGACCTCTTCTACACGCGATGCGTGCCCGACGGCACACGCTCCGGCGGAAGTCGCTGCTCGTTCAGCGTGGAGGTCCCCGGCGCACCGACCGTCAGCGCCGACACGTGCGTGCGCGGGTTCTTCTGCGGCACCGACGCCGAGCACCGCTTCCCGACCTGCTTGCCGTATTGTGCGTCTGGATCCGACTGCACGTCGGGCTCGATCTGCGCCGGCATCGCGCAGGACGTCAACGCCGGAGCCTGCTTGGCGTTCGATCGCTGCGATCCCGTCTACCAGCTCGGCTGTCGCGGCGGGGAGAACTGCTACGTCATCGCCGACGACGTGCGGAGCGC
>JADZFZ010000998.1 GCA_020854145.1 Deltaproteobacteria bacterium
CACCTGCGGGCGCAAGTGTACAAGCAGCACCTCGAGAAGGGCGGAGTCGCCGTCCCGCTGAAGCAGGAGCCCGGGACCACGCCGCCCGAGCTGCGACCGCAGTCGTTCTGAGAGGGTCGCTCAGAACACGACGCAGTGCCTCGCAGGCGGCGCAGCATCGGCAGCGGCGTCCGCTCCCGCTCGAGATACCACTCGGTGTTCCTCGGGTCGCGTCCTTGCTGTCGACGCTGCGGCGCTCTGCGATCCATCCGCTCGATGTTCCGATCGACCCTCGGAGCACCTGTCGTTATTTTGCGTTCGTGATCGGGACGCGTCGCAACACGACGAGCGTCGCGTCGTCGTAGGGCGCGTTGCCGTTGCCGAGGAATCGCTCCACGGCCGCGCCGACCGCCGCGGCGGGGCGTGTGCTCGAAGCGAGCGCTTCGCGGAGCGTCTCGTGCAGCCGTGCCTCGCCGAAGCCCTCGCCGGTGACGTCGAAGACGTCGGTCACGCCGTCGGTGAGCACGCAGACCGCCTCGCCGGGCGCGACCTGATCCTCCCATTCCGGGAAGGTCGCCTCGGCGGTCACGCCGACGAAGGTCCCGCCCGTCGGCAGCTCGCGCACGGCCTCGGGTGACGCGACGAGCGGGCCCGGGTGCGCCGCCGACGACCATCGAACCGTGCCGGTCGCGACGTCGAGGTCCAGGCAGATGGCGGTGAAGCGCAGGCCGAGGCGCGCGAAGCGGCGCGTGATCCGTCGGTTGAGCGCGCCCAGCACGCCAGCCGGGCTCGGCTGGTCGCGCCGCGCGACGTCGTACTCGGAGAGCACGAACATCGTCGCGAGCGCCGCGCTCACGCCGTGGCCCGTGGCGTCGGCGACGAACACGCGGACGCTGGTCGGCGACAGCTGATCGAGGTCGTAGATGTCGCCGCCCACGCCCTCGAGCGGACGATACTGCGCGTCGATCTCGAGACCAGGGACATGGAGGGCCTCGGGCAAGCTGCTCTGCTGGAACGCGCGCGCGGCGTCGAGGTCCTCGAGCAGCCGGGCGTCGCGGGCTTCGACCGCTCCGAGCGCCTCGCGCAGCCCGATGTTGGCCGCCTCGAGCTCCGCGTGCGCCTCGAGGAGCGCTCCCTCGGCTGCCTTCCGATCGGTCAGGTCCGCGATACCCGTGATGACGCAGGCGTGACCGTCGAAGTTGACGGGCTGCGCCGACAGCGATGCCCAATAGACGCTGCCGTCCGCACGCTTGAGCCGCAGCTCGTGGTCGCGTACGTGGCCTTGCTTGCGCAGCGCCGCGAGGAACGCGTCGCGCTCTTCGCGATCCGCGTAGAAGTCGGGCGCCGACCGTTCCGTGACCTGCTCGAGAGGGACCCCCGAGAGGCGTGCGAGCTGCTCGTTGGCGTAGAGGCAGCGCCCGTCGGAGACGCGCGTGACGATCATCGGGACGGGAGCGGCCTCGACGATGGCGCGGAACCGACGCTCGCTGGTGCGCACGGCGGACTCGGCCTTGCGCCGCGCCTCGACCTCGATGGCCAGCGCGAGCGACTGCCCGATCGAGAGCGCGAGCTGCTGCTCGGCCGACGACCACGTCCGCGCCGGGCCGATGTGCTCGTGGCAGACGACGCCGTGGAGGCCGCCGGCGACGAACACCGGGACGTCGAGCATGGCGCCGATGCCGAGAGGCCGGAGGTAGCTCTCGGAGAACTCGCGCGTCCGCGGATCGGTGTGGGCGTCGGTCGCGTCGATCACCTGACCCGTCCGCATGGCCGAGAAATAGCTCGGGTAGTCGCTCGCGCGCAGCACGGTGCCGCTCTCGAAAGAGCGCTTCTCGCGCACGAAGAGCGCCTCGCATCGGATCGCGGCGCCGCGTTCCTGCAGCGACCAGTAGCTCACGCGAGCGACGCCGATCGCGTCCGCATCGGCGCTCAGGATCCGCTCCATCCATCGGTCGAAGCTGGCCTCGTGGAGCGACGCGAGGCTCCACATGACGTCCGAGCCGCGCGCCCGCGGGTCTTCCATGTGCGGAGGATACTCGTTCGCTGCGCCGACGGCTCACGCCAGCAGCGGCACGAGCGCGGTCACGAGCGCTTCCGGTCGCCGGACGCCTCGGGCGGACAGCGACGCGAGGGCGACGTGGGCGGGCTGGGCGTGTGGGCCCGAGGGCGTCGCGAGTCGCGAGGCCTGCGCGCGGGTCGCTGCAGCGAGCACCGTCATGTCGAGGGCGGCGAACCGCTGAGAAGCGAGGTCGAGCATCACCGCTGCCGCGTCGGGACCCTCGTCGGGCAACACGAGCGCGGCTTCGACGGCGGACGCGCACGCGGTCGCCCACGGGCTCGACTCGGCAGCGAGCGCGTCCAGCGACTCGCGCAGGAGCGCGTGGACGCCGGCGTTGCCGTGCTTGCTGGCGAAAGCGATGGCCGCGCGCGCGCGCACGTGGTGCGACCGGACGCGCACGTGGTGGAGCGCGAGCTGATCGGCCGCGAGCATGGACGGCCACGCGCGCTCGAGGCCTTCGAGCGCAGCCGAGGTCTCGCCGCGATAGAGCTGGGCCTCGCAGCGGGACATGGCGGCAGCCCAGTGCTGCAGGTGCCATCCGCTGGGCCAGCGCGTCAGCGCGAGCCGGATCTCGTCGAGCGCTTCGGTGGGTCGATCGCGAAGCAGCAGCAGCTGCGGAAGCAGATGCACGCGCGCGGTGGTGGCGCAGTAGAGGTCGCCGCGCAGGTCGGCTTCGTGCAGTAGGTCGCCGAGCATCGCGGCGAGGTCCTCGACGGCGCCCAGGTGCAGGACGGCAGGCAGCCGCCACCACACTCCGAGCGTCGCGACCTCCCAGGCGCTGTCGGCCGACTCTTGTCGGAAGAGCGCCTCTGCGTACTCGCAGAGATCGAAGGTGCGCTGCCATCGGTCCTCGCACGCTGCCGCGACTGCGGCGGCCGACATCGCCCACGCCAGCGCGTGAGGCTCGGCCACGTGCTGCGCCAGCTGCTCCGCAGCGGCGGCCAGGTCGTCCGCGCGTGCTCGGCTCGGCGCGTCGCCTGCGAGCGCCGACACGATCGACTCCCATGCGAGCGCCCGCACGAGGACGGGGGCGTCGCCGACCTCGAGCGCGGTGCGGAGCGC
>JADZFZ010000999.1 GCA_020854145.1 Deltaproteobacteria bacterium
GCGCGGCGGGTGTGCTCGTCCTGCAGCGCCGCGCGTCGCTGCCGTTCGCACCGTCGGAGGTGCTGCTCGCGAGCGCGCTGGCGCTCTCGCTGATCCACGTGCTGGCCGATCGGCGTGCCCCCGTGCCCGCGTCGCGCCGCGTCCCCGGCCCGGCCACGCGCGGAGCGCGCCTCGACGGAGAAGCGCTCTCTCCCGGACGTGCGCACGGGCGCGCGGTGTTCTTGCCGTCGCTCGACGTCGATCCGCCGGTGCGCGAGGGGAGCGGCACGCGCACGGAGGTCGTGATGCGCTCGATCGAGCGCATCACGCGGGAGGTCAAACGCGTGCGCCGGGCGATCGGCGACCAGCTCTCGCCCGATGCACGGCGGCATCTCTCGGCGAGCGCGCTTCTTCTCGACGATCGGCGGTTCGTGGACGAGCTGCTCGCGCTCGTCGGTCGATTGGGCCTCGGCGCGGGATTGCGTCAGGTCGCGCGCGACTACGCCCGGAGCGCCGTGCGCGCGAGCGTGCGCGATCACGAATCGGCAGAGTGGCTGGGCGACCGATCGGAAGAGGTGGAGGACCTGTGTGCGCTGCTCCGCGACGGCGCGTCCCATCGGACCGTGCTGCGAAAGGGCGCCGTGCTCACGCTGCCGGACCGATTGACGCCGCTCGTCGCGCTCGTGGCCGCGGCGCGTCACGTGGGCGCGATCGTCGTGGGCGCGGAGGTCCTGGGCGATGCGCCCGGCGTCGCGGTCGCGCGTGCTGCGCGGATCCCGTGCGTCGGTCACGTGGTCGGGTTGTTCTCGTGGACGCGCCAGGGCGACGTGCTGCTCGTCGACGGCAACAAGGGAGTCGTGAAGGTGGACCCGCCGGAGCGGGAGATCGCGGCGCTGCGAGCGCGCTGAGGCTCACGCGTGCGGCACGTGGCGATCGAGGAACGCGTACGTGTCGCCCCAACACCGGCGTGCGTTCGGACGGAAGACCAGCGCGTGGAACGCGTGGACCTCTCCCTCGTAGTAGCGGGCCTCCGAGGTCGCGCCGAGCGAGCCGAGCGCGGCGTGGAGCCGGCGGGTGTCGTCGAGAATCGGGTCCTTGGTGCCGACGGGGATGAAGAACGGCGGGATGGGTCGCTCCGGTCGCTCCGCGCGCTCGAGGAAGACGAGCGGATCGGCGAAGTCCAGCGACTCGGGGGCGACGCGATGACGGTTGCGCAGATAGGCGCTCTCGACCTCCGCCATCCGGTCGAGCAAGAAGATGGGCAGCGATTGTTTGCGCCGGCGGAATCGCTCGACGTCGCTGACCTGCAGCAGCCCGCACGCAGGCACCACGGCACGCGGCACGACGCCGGTGTCCCAGACCGTGCGAGCCCACGGCTCGGACCGCGGCCAGCACGTCGCGATGCTGAGCGCGGTCACGAGATTCGCACCGGCGCTCTCGCCTGCGAGCACGATGCGTGATGGATCGCCGCCGAACCGCGCCGCGTTCTCGACGGCCCATGCATATGCGGCGCAGACGTCCTCGATCGCGGCCGGGAAGGGGTGCTTCGGCGCGAGGCGGTAGCTCGCATTGAGCACGAGGAAGCCGCGGCGCGCGAAGGCGAGCCCCATGACCCAGTGGGTGTCCTTCGAGAGGATGCGGAAGCCGCCGCCGTGCACGTACAGCACGACGCGGAACGGCGCGCTGCCGCGCGTGGGCCGGTACACGTCGAGCAGATGATCGGGGCTGTCGGAGTCGCGGTAGCGCACGTCGCGCACGACCTCGACGCGATGGCGCTCGGGCCGCGCGTTCGGATGCAGCCGACCCGCGGCCGAGATCCCGCGAAAGAACGAATCGACGACCACGGCGCCGGCGTTGCGGCGAAGCCGGGAGAGCATGTCGAGCAGTGTAGCCCGCCCGCGCGTGCCGACGATGCTCGGGGGCGGTTGCTGAGTTAGAGTCCCGTCCCCCATGAGCTATCGGGTCCTCGCGCGGAAGTGGCGGCCGCAGTCTTTCGACGATCTCGTCGGGCAGGAGCACGTCGCGAAGACCATCGCGAGCGCCATCAAGCAAGACCGCGTCGCGCACGCGTTCCTGTTCACCGGCGTGCGAGGCGTCGGCAAGACGACGACCGCGCGTCTGCTCGCGAAGTGCCTCGACTGCGAGAAGGGCCCGACGTCGAGCCCGTGCGGCACGTGCGCTCCGTGCACCGAGATCGCCAACGGCAACGACGTGGACGTGCTCGAGATCGACGGCGCGTCGAACAACAGCGTCGACGACGTGCGCAGGTTGCAGGAGACGTTGCCCTATCGGCCGCAACGCGACCGCTTCAAGATCGTCACCATCGACGAGGTGCACATGCTCTCGTCGGGCGCGTTCAACGCGCTCCTCAAGACGCTCGAGGAGCCGCCGTCGCACGTGAAGTTCATCTTCGCGACGACCGAGGCGCACAAGGTCCCGGTGACGATCGTCTCGCGTTGCCAGCGTTACGACTTCCGGCTCATCTCGCGCGCGACCATCGCGGGGCGCGTCCGGCACATCCTGGAGGCCGAGGCGATCCCCGCGGAAGAGGCGGCGATCGGGCTGCTCGCGCGCGAGGCCAACGGCTCGATGCGCGACGCGCTGACGATGCTCGATCAGGTGATCGCGGGCTCGGACGGCAAGCTCACCGCGACACAGGCCGCGTCGGTGCTCGGCATCGCGGATCGGGAGACGACGTGGCGCGCGCTGCGTGCCGTGATCGA
>JADZFZ010001000.1 GCA_020854145.1 Deltaproteobacteria bacterium
GCGGGCACGTCCGCGACGGCCGCGGCACGTTCGGGAGGCATCGCCTCGGCCAGCTCGCGCAGGCGGCCGACGCCGTCGAGCGCGATCGGCGGTTGCGGCGCGACCCAACGTTCGGCGAAGAGCACGTGGAGCAGCGCGAGCAACACCTCCGCGTCCGTGCCGGGGCGGAGCGCGAGATGGACCGTCGCGTGGCGTGCGGCCTCGGTGCGTCGAGGATCGAGCACGACGCTGACCGCGTGCCGTCGTCTCGCCTCTTCGAGCCCGGTCGCGAGGCCGCACTCGTCGTTCGACACGGCCGGGTTCGCGCCGACGATCAGGAGCGACGTCGCGTGCTCGACGTCGGGACGCGGTACGAGCAGCGGATCGCCGTAGAGCGCCTCGGCCACCACGTACCGGTGCGTCGCTTCGAGCCCGACGACGTTGTAGTGGCGCGTCGATCCGAAGCTCTGCAGGAACGCCTGCGATGCGATGAACGCCACGGAGCCCGCCGGGTCGCCCGCGCCGAAGTAGAGCCCGACGGCCTCCGGCCCACCGGCGTCGCGTGCGGCCGAGAGCCCGCGCGCCGCGGCGGAGATCGCCTCCGCCCAGCGCGTCTCGTGCCCGCGAACGAGCGGCGCACGCAGCCGCGCGGCGTGACCGAGGAGCGCGCCCGACGCCTTGCCGTTCCGACACACGTAGCCCCTGCTGATCGGGTGCTCGCCGTCGCCGCGGATGCGCCCGTCCGCGCCGACGACGATGCCGCACGCCGCGAGGCACTGGCCGCACGTGGTGCGCACCTCCCGAGCGAGCGCGACCGTCATCGGATCGGCGCTGCGAATGCGGACAGCACCTCGGCGGCGGTATCGACGACCTCGCGCTCCGGCTCCGAGCGTCGCGTCAGGTGATCGTAGAGCCGCGCCGCCTGGTTGACCGCGGCGGTCACGTGGCGCGTGACGTTGTGCCGCCGGCGGAAGCGATCGTAGTCGGGGGCCGCGTCGAGGTGCTCGCTCGTCCACGGTCGCTCGCCGGGCCTCACGTTCGCGCTGCCCGCGAAGCGATATCGGATCGCGCGCGGATCGGGGATCGCGACGTAGCGGTCGCGTCCGAGCTCGAGGCGCTTCTTGCGCTCGCGCCGCGCGAGCTGCAGCACCATCGTCGCCATCATCTGCTGCATGCTCGTCGGTCGACCGATGACACGTTCGTAGCGGGACGCGAGCTCGCGCATGCTCCGCCGCACGAACCCGTTCGGAGCCAGCTCCACGGCCGAGGGCAAGAAGAGGCAGAGCGACATCGCCGTGCGCCGGTGGAGCTCCGCGCGCGGTCGGAGCACCGGGTCACCGGTCGAGAGCGCCCACTCGTAACCGTTGAGCTCGACCTCGAGAAACCGCATCAGCGACGGTCCCCACAGCTCGTACGACTGACGGTAGCCGCGATGGATGAGCTCGAAGAGCTCGTGCGACTCGAAGTTCTTGTAGCGGACTCCGCCGCCCGCGCCGAAGAACGAGAGGTCCTGCCACCGCAGGTTCTCCGGCACGCGTCCTTCGTTTCGCAGCCGCCGGAACAGGTCCGTCCCGGGGAAAGGGCACAACGTCGTCAGCTGGTGCATCGTCGGCTTGAGCGAGAGCAGGAACGCGAGGTCCTCCTCGACGTTGGCGCGCGTGTGGAAGTCCCAGCCGCAGACCCAGGCGCCGGTCGTCGTGATCCCACGCTTGTGGAGCTCCTCGAAGACCTCGCGAATGTTGCCTTCGCGCTTCGGGTAGCCTTCGAGCGGCGCGAACTTCGACTCCACGCCGAGGAACGTCGAGGCGATCCCGCATCGCGCGATCCGGTCGAAGCGCTTGTCGCCCCACTGCTGGATGGAGCGCACGCCGCCGAGCACCCACAGGCCCGCCGCCAGACCGATGGAGGTCTTGCGCAGCGCCTCGCCGAACGCCTCGAGGTACTCGGGATCGATGAACGAGTCCTCCTCGTAGACCGCCACGAGCTGGGTGCCGGGCTGCTCCTCGTAGATGCGCTCCACCTCCTTGGCGAGCTGCTCGGGTGTCAGGAGCACGACCCGCCGACGGTTGAACATCTTCGTCGTGCCGCAGAAGTCACAGCCGTACGGGCATCCGAGCGACGCCACGACCACGCCGACGTCCTCGGCGATGTACTTGCGGTGCCACGGCAGGGTCATGCCCCCGGGGGGCATATGACTGATCGCGAGCGGATCCGAGACGGGCTCGCCGAGCAGCTTGCGCATGAAGGTGATGCCCTCGCCGAGACAGAGGTGGTCGGCGAATGGCTTCACCTCGTCGGGCGACATCATCTCGGCGATGCCGAGGGCACCATAACCGCCGAGCACGATCTTCGACGCCGGCGCGCGCTGGCGAACGGCGCGACACATGTCGAGCGCCGCCTCGACCTGGTTGTAGAAGAGGTGGATGCCGACGACCTCGTATCCGCGGCTCGCCTCCTCGAGGAAGTGCTCTTTGCGCGGGTACTCCAGGTAGACCGTCGGAGCGCGGAGGTTCTGCGCGATCACGTGCGCGAAGAGCTCGTGCATGTGCCCGTGCAGCGTGAAGAGATCCTGGTGCCCCGTGAACTGCAGGTCTCCGAAGTCGGTGACCGGGTTGTCCCAGGCCTGGGTCCGGTACCCGTCCGGGTACCACGGCGACGACAGCAGGACGCGCGGCTTCATCCGGAGATTGTCCACACGGTCAAACTAGGCACGGTTGCCCGAGAGCAAGCGGTCGGGCGCTCGCCCTCGGACGGCCATCACACCGCGTGATGGGCGTCATCACGCGTGCCCCGGTTTCGCTGCGAGCGCCCGAGCCTCAGCATCCTTCCATGACGCACACGACGGCTACCGAGCCCCACACCGCGCCGGCCGCACGGCCCTCGGGCGCGACCCTCACCGACGCGACGTCACACGCGCGCGCGCGAACGGTTGCGCTGGTGCACCAAGCGACGCGCCCGCACTGGGTCGGCGACGGCTTCCTCGTCTCGACGTACTTCCCGAGCCGCGCCGTGCCCGCCGAGCGAGTGAGCCCGTTCCTGCTGATGGACTATGGACCTCCACGCGACTTCCCGCCGAGCACGCGCGGCCAACGCGGCGTCGGGTGGCATCCGCACCGCGGCTTCGAGACCGTCACCATCGCGTGGGAAGGCACCGTCGAGCACCACGACAGCACGGGCGGCGCGGGCGTCATCGGCCCCGGCGACGTGCAGTGGATGACCGCGGGTCGCGGCATCCTCCACGAGGAGCACCACGGTCGCGACTTCAGCCGCACCGGCGGGCGCATGCACATGATGCAGCTCTGGGTGAACCTCCCGCGCGCCAGCAAGATGACGGAGCCCGGATACCAGCCGATCACGGCGCGCGAGATCCCGAACGTCGAGCTGCCCGGAGGCGCGGGCAACGCGCGCGTCATCGCGGGCGAGCTCGACGGCGTGCGGGGGCCCGCGCGCACTTTCACGCCGATCACGATGCTGGACGTGCGGCTGTCCGCCGGCGCACCGTTGTCGGTCGCGCTCCCATCCGAGCACAACGCCGTGGTCGTCGTGCTGTCGGGCAGCATCGCGGTGGCAGACCGTCGCGCGGGTGCGGCCGAGCTCGTCGTCTTCGAGAACGACGGCGCACGCGTGGCGTTCGAAGCCGTCGAAGACGCCCACGTGCTCGTGCTCGCGGGTGCACCGCTCGGCGAGCCCATCGTCGCGCACGGCCCTTTCGTGATGACCACCGAGCAGGAGATCGACGACGCGATCCGCGACTTCTACGCGGGCAAGCTCGGCACTGTTTGAGCCTGGGCTCAGGGCCGGCTGGCGGGGCGCCGAGCGCGTATCCGGCGCACCCGACCGGCCGGCGTGGCGGTGGGCTCGAACCCGAGGGTCACCGTGACCGTCGTGACGCCGCCGGGCTGCGCGGGCCATGCCGTCTCGCGCAGCGCGCGCACGATGCACGCGTCCGCACGCGGCACGCGATGGCTCGCGCGCGCCGTCCACACCGACATCGTCCTGCCGTCCGCCACGTTGATCCGGACCTGACGCTCCTGGCGCTCGGCCTCCCCCCACTGCCCATCCCCCGTACACGACGAGAGGCGGGAGAGCGATCGTGTCACCACGCGCCGCGCCGCGGCGGCGGGAAGCGGTCCAGCCGTCGTCACCTCGACGACCGACGCACGCGCACGCGGTGTCGCCGGCATCACGCCGACTCCCGTCGCCGCCGGCCCGAACGTCGGCGCCCGCAGCCCGCCGATCAGCGCTCCCTGCACGCCTCCGCCTGCGCCGCCGAGCGTGCCCAGCAACCCCATGATCCCGGTCGTCGAGCGCACCGCGAGCGGCTCGCGTCGCAGCTCGATCTCGGCCGCGCCCGAGCCCACGTCGGGGGGCGGCCGCCACTCGGCGAGCGCGTCGCGCACGCAACGTTCCAGGGTTTCGTCGCGCTCTCCTTCGTACCGAACGGTGTCGATCACGTCGGCGTCCCCGTCACCCAGCCGCAGCGCGATGCGGACCGATCCCTGACGCGACGTGCCTCGACACGTCGTCAGGGCCGAGCGCAGCGCCTGACTCTGCGCCATCAGACGACCACGCGACACGCCGTCGTCGGCAGCGACCACCTCGAGCCGATCGATCGTCGTCGGCGCCCGTCGCGCCTGCGCGCCCGCGCCCGCGGGACCGACGACGGCCCACACGAGCACGAGCCACGCGAAGACGCGGTAGGATCGATGGGCCGCGGCCGTCATCGTCACGACGAACAGACTACGACGGTGGCCACGATGTTCATCCCCAGACTTCGGGAGAGCCCGCTACCTTCCATCCATGCCCTATCGCACCGGTCCCGAGGCAGGAGCGCCGACACGGCTGGTGCTCTGCGTCGCCTGCGGACGCGCGGTCGAGCTGTGGCCGAAGGCCGACGACTTCCGCTGCCCGGGCTGTGACCGCCATCAGCCCGCGCTCCGGCCGGACGCCGCCGCGCCGCTCGTCACCGAGGCCGTCACCTTCCAGGGCAGCGGGTACGACCAGCTCGTTCCTTTCGCGCAGACCCTCGGCATCACGGAGTCGTGCTCGCAGATCACCGTGCGCTCCGACGGCGTCCTCTTCGACGTCACGATCGACATCGACAGCGGGCGCGCCAGGGGCGTCACGATGGACGCACAGACCTCTGGCTTCCCGACGATCACGTTCACGAGAGAGTCGCGCGACGAGCGCAAGGCGAAGGCCTCCGGGCAGACGCGCGAGGTGCAGACCGGCGACGTCGCGTTCGACGAGACGATCTACATCGACACGGACGTCGCGGACGAAGACGTCCACGTGGTGCTCGCTTCTCCGGCGGTTCGCGCGGCCATGGTGGAGCTGCTCGGCAGCTTCGGCAGCATCCGGATGCTCCCGTCGCGCGTGTCGCTCGGCGGCTCGCCGAGCCCACCCGAGTGCTTCGATGCGGCCTCCCTCGGGCGCTGGCTCCGCGCGCTACGGGTCGTCGCGGGTGCCCCCCGTCCGATCGCGGTCAAGACCGTGCCTCGCGGCATTGCCGAGCGGCTCGCATGGGCGGCATCCATCCCGATCTTCCCGGTGGGCCTCCCCGCGTTCATCCTCTCGGTCGCCTTCGTCCCGCCGGTCTTGCCTTTCCTCGGCCTCGCGGGCGCGGGCATCGGCGTCGTCATCGGCCTCCTCGCGATCGCCGCCCTGCGATTCGTCTTCCGCGGCCGCTCTTCGTCGCACACCGATCTGATGATCGCGCGCGGCCTGGTGTTCCTCGGGATGCCGTTCGTGGGCGCCGCCACGGCACACTGGGCCAACGCGCTCTTCGATCGATCGACCGAGCGCGCCGATACGCTGGTCGTCGCCGCGGTCGAGTGGGACGAGGAGGACTCCGACACCGAGGCCGTCTTGCGGGGCGGGCCTGCCGACCTCGGCGAGATCGAGCTGCGCTACGAAGACGACGAGCGCGCGATACGACCCGGCGACACCGCCGTGGTGTGGACGAAAGCCGGCGCGTTCGGCTTCCGCTGGTTCACGCGCGACTCGGTCGTGACGCTTCGCGGAACGAACCGCACCGTCAGCGAGTGATCTCGCGCCGCGCTCATGGTGCGGTCGCGGAGACGACCCACGTCGAAGACGGCGCCCAGATCTGACCATCGCGCTCGAACTGGCCGAGCACGGCGCTCAGCGCTTCGCGCACGGCGGGCAAGCGTCGTTGCCCTTCCTCTCCCGCCAGGCGGATGATCTCTCCGGCCGGTCCGAGCGCCATCGCGAACTCGAGCGCCTCCTCGAGGTCTCGTCCGATGCAGATCTCGGCGTCGCTTCGCGCGAACGCGACGTCGCGATACCCCGCCGCGATCAGCACGTCGCTCGTGACGTCGGCGCTCGCCATCGAGAACGGCCCCGGACCGCACGTCGGCAGATCGGAGTCGTGGTTCTCGGGCACCAGCTCGGCGACGACCTGCTCCGCGCGGTGGAGCCACTCGTTGGCGCTCTTGCTGCGCCAGACGACCATCGCGAGCTTGGCCCCCGGAACGAGCGCACGGCGAACGTTGCGCAGCGCCGCCACCGCGCTGGCGAAGAACATCGTGCCGAAACGCGCGAACGCGTAGTCGAACGGCTGGTCGAAGCGCGCCGTCTGCACGTCCCCCACGACGAATCGCACGTTGTCGATCGACTCGGCCGCGGCCTGGCGGCGCCCCTCCTCCACGAAGCGTGGAGCCCCATCGATCCCGACCGCGCTTCCTTTCGGCCCGACGAGCTTCGCGATCTGGAACGTCGTGTCGCCGAAGCCGCAACCGATGTCCAGCACGCGCGCCCCCTCGGGCGGCGGGTGCAGGCGCAGGACGGCATCCCCGTGACGACCGAGACCCGACGTCACCAGGGGGCGAAAGCGCATGAACTTGTCGAAGAGCACCGTGTTCCAGGCTTCGATGGCCTCCTCGTTCGCGGGCGCTGCGGGCTCCATGCCGACGATGCTACCTCGCCCCGCGCTGCTATGGTCGCGGCGCGCGGTCAACGCGCCAGCGAAGAGGACGGAACGATGAAGAGCGTTTTCAGGGACGACATCCTCGAAGGCAAGGTCGCGCTCGTGACGGGCGGCGGCTCCGGCATCTGCAAGGGGATCGCGCAGGCGTTGCTCGCGCACGGCGCGCGCTGCGCCATCGTCGGTCGCAAGGCGGAGCGCCTCGCGGGCGCAGCCGCCGAGCTCTCGGCGACGACCGGCCGCGAGTGCATCGCGTTGCCCGCGGACGTCCGCGACACCGCCGCGATCGAGAAGGTCGTCGATTCCACGCTCGAGCGCTTCGGACGCATCGACGTGCTGGTCAACGGCGCCGCAGGCAACTTCCTCGCGCCCGCCGCGCAGCTCTCCTACAACGGCTTCAAGACCGTGATGGAGATCGATGCGATCGGCACGTTCAACGTCACCAAGGCGACCTTCGAGAAGCGCCTGCGCGACCACGGCGGCAACGTCATCAACATAAGCGCGACGCTGCACCTCGGCGGCACGCCCCTTCAGGTCCACGCCGCGTCCGCGAAGGCGGCGATCGACGCGATGACGCGTACGCTCGCCATCGAGTGGGGCCCGCTCGGCATCCGGGTCAACGCCATCGCGCCCGGCCCCATCGACGAGACCGAGGGCATGAAGCGACTCGCGCCCGGCGGCGTGAAGGACCGCATGACGGCTGCCATCCCGCTCGGGCGTTTCGGGCGCATCGACGAGATGGCGAGCATCGCGCTCTTCCTCGCGTCCGACGCGTCGTCGTACATCCACGGCGAGGTCATCGTCGCCGACGGGGGCGCGTGGCTTCCGACCGTCTCGCCGCTCGCGTTCGCTGGATGACCATCCGTCGCGCGACCGAGGCCGACCTCGAGGCGATCCACGCCATCTACGACGAGGAGGTGCGTCACGGCACCGCCACCTTCGACACGACCACGCGCTCGCCCGAAGAGCGCGTCGCGTGGCTCGCGCACCACGACCCGGTCCGACATCCCGTCCTCGTCGAGGAGCACGACGGCGTCGTACGCGGATGGGCGAGCCTCTCGCGATGGTCCGAACGCTGCGCCTACGACCGCATGGCCGAGGTGTCGCTCTACGTCCACGCCGATCACCGGGGCAAGGGCATCGGGCGCGCCCTGCTCCGCGCGCTGATCGACCACGGGCGGGCGAGCGGACTGAAGGTGCTCCTCGCTCGCATCGTGACGGACAACCCCGCCAGCGTCCGCCTGCACGAGAACGCCGGGTTCCGGCGTTGCGGCCTGCTCCGCCGATCGGGCGAGAAGCTCGGCCGCGTGCTCGACGTGGCGCTCCTCGATCTGCACCTCGACGAGGTGGTAGCGTCGCCCGCCGTGGCGAAGCTCGAGCTCTTCTGGGACGTCGTCAGCCCGTACTCGTACCTCGCGACGAGCCAGCTCGAAGGCGTGCGCGCGCGAACGGGCGCGACCATCGTGCTGCGTCCGTTCCTGCTCGGCGCCGTCATGAAGGCCACGGCGAACAACCCACCCGCGCTCGTGACGGCGAAGGTGCCCTACCTGCTGAAGGACCTGCTGCGCTGGCGCGACGCGTACGGCATCCCGATGAAGATGCCCGGCGAGGGCGGCCCCTTCCCGTTCAACAGCCTCTTCGCGATGCGCACCGCGACCGCCGCCGCGATGGCGTCGGATCATGCCGGCGAGTCGGCGTGCCATGCGCTCTTCGCCGCCTACTGGCGCGACGGTCGCGACGTCATGCAGCCCGACGTGGTGGCCGCCGCCCTCACGAGCGCAGGCCTCGACGGCGCGGCGCTCGTGGCGGCCGCGAGCACCGATGCCGTCAAGGATGCGCTGCGCGCCCACACCGACGAGGCCATCCGCCGCGGTGCGTTCGGCGCGCCGACGATGTTCGTCGGAGACGAGATGTTCTTCGGCAACGACCGGCTTCCCTTCGTCGAGCTCGCGCTCCTCGCAGCTTCGGGACGCTGATGACCGCCGCGGCAGGCGCGCGGCCGTCGATGGTCGCGTTGCAGGCGCGCGTCTTCGCGCTGACGTGGCTGAGCTACGCGACGTATTACCTGACGCGGAAGAACTTCGGCATCGCGAAGACCTACCTCGAGGACGAGCTCGGGATCTCGGTCCAGACGCTCGGGCTGATCGACACGTCCATGCTCGCGGCCTACGCGCTCGGCCAGTTCGTCATGGGCTCGCTCGGCGATGCGCTCGGCGCGCGCCGGATGATCGCCTTCGGGATGATCGCGTCGGCCGTGACGGCGCTCGTGTTCGGGCTCTCGAGCTGGTCCGCGGTGTTCGGGATCGCGTTCGGGATCAACGGCCTCTTCCAGGCGACCGGCTGGCCCAACAACGTCAAGGCGATGGCGCCTTGGTTCGCGACGCGACAGCGCGGCAAGGTCATGGGCTTCTGGTGCACGAACTACCAGGTCGGCGGCATCGCCGCGACCGCGCTCGCGACCTTCGTCGCCGCGACGTTCGGCTGGCGCTGGGCATTCTTCGTACCCGCGGTCGTCGTCGCGGCCGTCGGCGTCGTGTGCCTGCTCTTGCTCGTGGAGAAGCCCCAGGATCGCGGCCTCGAGCCGATCGAGCCGGCCGAAGAGCCAGCACGGAGCGCAGCGACGACGACCGGAGACGTGGCGCGCGACGAGGGGAAGAAGAGCAAAGCCGCGTTTCTCGAGATGCTCGCGATCCCGCGCCTCTGGGTGCTCGGCCTCACCTACTTCGGGCTCAAGCTGATCCGCTACAGCCTGCTCTTCTGGTTGCCCTATTACCTCGAGCGCGTCCTTCACTACCCGCGCGAGACGGCCGGCTACCTCTCGACCCCGTTCGAGATCGGCGGCGTGGTCGGCGCCATCGCGACCGGCTGGCTGTCGGACCGTCTCGCGCCGAACAACCGCATGCGCGTCGCGGCTCCGATGATCATCGGGCTCGCCGGCGCGCTCGCGCTCTTCCAGGCCGTCGGTGGGCTCGGCATGTTCGCCAACGCCGCCTCCATGGCGCTCTGCGGCTTTCTGCTCTTCGGGCCCGACGCGTTGATCTCGGGCGCTGCGGCGCAGGACGTCGGGGGCGCGCGCGCCGCGGGCTCGGCCGCCGGGATCATCAACGGCATCGGCTCGCTCGGCGCCGTGCTGCAGGGCCTCATCACCGCGTGGATCGCCGAGACGCCGGGCCTCGGTTGGGGCGCGCTCTTCTACATGTTCGTCGGCCTCGCGCTCCTGTCGGGCTTCGGCCTCCTGCCGCTCGCGTTCGGACAGCGAACCGCCGCACGCGCCTGATCGGTTGGTTGCGCTGCACGCATTGGCGCCGCCGAGCGATCTGCCATGATGGCCGTCATGCGCTCGAACCCGTGGGTGCTGGGAGTCGCGCTCGCGATGCTCCTCGGCTGCTCCGACGATGCTCCGCTCGCCAGCATCGACGCCACCGTGATCGAGGAGTCTCCTGGCCTCGGCGCGAGGCTGGACACGGTGCGCGTGCTGCTGCTGCGCACCGATGACGGGCGCGAGGTCACCCGGCACGAGCAGGCGCCCGTCTACGCCGGGACGACCTTCGGTCCCGTCGTCGTTCGTCTCGCGCCGGAGCGTCAGCAGGACGCGGGGCGCGTCGTCTATCGCGTGCGCGCGGAAGGCGTCTCCGCAGGCGAGGTGGTCGTCGTCGCGCAACACCGGCTCGTCTTCGTGCCGGGCCGCCGCATCGTCGTGCCGCTCCGACTCGGTCGCAGCTGTCTGCGCGCCATGTGCGAAGGCGCGACCACCTGCATCGCGGGCGCGTGCGTCGACGACGAGATCCCACCGTGCACGCTCGAGGGCGCAGCGGGCAGCGACTTCTGCCGCGACGAGCGGCTCGACGGTGGTCGCTTTCGCGACGCCGACCTGGACGCGGCCGACGCCTTCGACGCCGCCGACGCGATGGGCTCCGACATGGCGGACATGGCGATGCCCGACGCGGCCGACATGGCGATGCCCACCCCGCTGGACATGGCGACGCCCGACGTGCGCGACATGGCGACGCCCGACGCGGCCGACATGGCGACGCCCGACGTGCGCGACATGGCGACGCCCGACGCTGGCGAGCCGTCATGCGTGTGCGACGACGACGGACTGCCCTGCACCGTCGAGCAGTGCGTCGATGGTCTGTGCGTCTCGGATGCCTTGCCCGACGGCGCGTCCTGCGGCGCGGGCGGGCTCGTATGCTGCGGCGGCGCATGTGTCTCGCCTGCGAGCGATCCGGCGCACTGCGGCGGATGCGGCGTAGCCTGCCCACCTGCGAGACCTGCGTGCTCCGCCGGCGGCTGCCTCGCGTGCGCGCGCGACTCCGACTGCGCGGACGACGGCTTCGCCTGCACCGACGTTCGCTGCGACGTTCCGACGCGCACCTGCGTCCACGAGACGCGACCCGGGCTCTGCCTCATCGAAGGCACGTGCGTCGCCGACGGCGCGACCCATCCCACCAACGAGTGCCTCGCGTGCGACGCGAGCGCCGACGCGTCCGCTTGGACCGAGCTCGACCTCACGCCGTGCAACGACGGTCTCTGGTGCACGGAGGTCGACTACTGCTCGTTCGGATTCTGCACGGGAACCGGACGTGCCTGCAGCGACGGGCTCACGTGCACGCTAGACCAGTGCAACGACACGCTGGACCGATGCGAGAACCCGCTCGCGCCCGACCGGTGCTTGATCGGAGGCGCCTGCTACGCGACCAACGTGCAGAACCCCGCGGCGGGCTGTCAGTGGTGCCAGCCCACGATCAGCACGACGACGTGGACCAACCGCGTCGGCGCCTGCCAGGACGGTTTCCGCTGCACGAGCGCGAGCGGCATGGGCGCCGGCGACGACGTGTGCATGAGCGGCATGTGCGTCGGCGTGATGCGCGGCTGCGAAGACTCGTTCGCGTGCACGACCGACATGTGCATCGAGGCTACTGGACTGTGCTCGAACGTCGTCGTGGCCGGCCAATGCCTCGCCGGCGGCGACTGCCGAGACGAAGGCGAGGTCAGCGGAGTCAACCCGTGCCTCGCTTGCGTCACGGCGTCCAGCCAGACGATGTGGACCAACATCTGCGACGGCGGTTGATCGATCCGATCAGCGCGTCGCACGCTCGACCGCAGCCAAGATCCGGAACGTGTACTCCGGATTGTGCAGGCCGCGCGATCGGTCCTCCTCCACGAACGACAGATCCCAGACCGCATCGCGCAACCGCGCAGGCAGACGCGCCGCGCTGCCCACTGCGCGATCCTCGGCCGCGGACCAACGGCCGTCGCCGTCGCAGTCGCCCAGCATCGTCGGGCGCGCCGAGTCGCCACCTCCCGCACGCGCGACGAGCACGAGCTCCGCGCGATGGGCGATCACGTCGTTCGCCGCGGTCGCATTCGCGCACGCGTCGCGCAACGACGCACGCGTGACGGCTCGACGGACGCCTTCTCGTGCACGCACGATCGCGCGATCGACCTCGGCACGCACGGGACCCGCCACGCCGTCGCCGTCCCAGTCGCGCGACGCCGGCACGCCGGAGCGCGCGACAAGGTCGAAGCTCGCCACCTCGCCGTGACACGGGACACACGCCGCGACGAGCTCGGCTGCCCCTTCTCCGTCCGCGCTCACGGAGAACGTGTGCCCGCCGAGCCGCCCTCGTTGGCTCGCGGTCGGTCGCGCCATGTGGCATCCCGCGCAGGCGTTCTGCACTCCGCCGTGGACCGACTGCGTCGCCGCCTCGACCGTGCGCGCCCCGCGACCGACCACCATGTCGGCCTGCGGCGCGTGCGGCGCATCGAGCGCGACCCGCGTCGGACGCGCACCCGACGACCCGTGCGACGCGAGCGTCCCGCCGCTGCTGTGGCACGTCACGCAGATCGCCCCGGTTCCCCACGCTCGGAGCTCGCTTCCTCTCGCGCCGGCCGTCGCTCCCACCGCGGAGCCCGGCGCGGTGTCGGAGGCGGGCGTGAGAGGCGCATCGAAAGCGCGGAGCGCCCGCGGATGGGTCGCCTCGTGCGGCTCGTGACAGGCCGGGCACGTCACCGGCTCCACCGTTCGATGCGGCGGGACGAAGTCGGCGTAGCCGCGCCGGTGCCACTCGACGAACGCCTGCGCGGCGTGGCAGGTCGCGCAACCGCGCGTGAGCGCCGGGTCGTCGCTCGCGGGCGCTCCTCCGACGCGCGACGCCGACGGGAACCGCGCCATGGCCGACACGCGCCACTCGCGCACGACGTCGGACGCGAAGGCCGCATCGGGATCCACCGACACACCGCGCTCGGCACCGTGCGACGCGAGCTCCGGCCCGACCACGCGCGCGACACCCGCGTTGTCGGGCGACGGGGCGTCGTGACACCGCGCGCACACGGCGGTCGCGTACTTCGCACCGTATTGCCACCGCGAGTCGGGCGGAACGATGCGACCCGGCCCGTGACACGCCGAGCACCACACCTGCGCGTGGCGCCGCACGCGACGCGGCATCGCGTCGAACGCGCCCGCGGCCGGCTCGGGCGCGTGCCACTGCGAGCGCGCCGCCGTCATGTCGAGCCCCATCGTCGGGATCCCCGCGTCGACGCCGGTCGCGTGACAACCCCAGCACGCTTCGTCGAACGCTTCGCCGAGCTCGCCGTCCATCCCGCGGCGGAACGTCAGCGCGTGTCGCGATCGCTGGTAACGCTCGTCCTCCGACGGGTGACACGGCTGCCTTCCGCAGTCGCGAGGCACCGCCTCGTAACCTCCGGCCTGGATCACGAAGCTGTACGGCTCGCTCGCGCCCATCAGCGCGACCTGATACGTGCCGAACACGTCGGGTCTGAGGCGCGCGAAGCCGTCCGAGCGCGTCTCGATCTCTGCGCGCGACTTCGTCGGCCGATGCTGCACCACCCATCGCGGCTCGCGGGTCGATGCCCCGGGGTTCAGGTACATGTCCGCGCCGGTCGGCACCTGGAACAAGCCCGTCGATGCCGGCGCGGAGACGACGCGCACGATCGACGAGCGCGTTCCCGCCGCGGTGTCCGCCGAAACACGGAACCGGTACTCGCCCCGCTCGGAGCGGGAGAGCGCCACGACTCCCGGACGATCGTCGAGCAACGCGAGCTCGCGCAACGGCAGCGTCCGGAACGTCACCACTCCCGCTCGAGCGCCGGGCCGCAGCTGCACGCGTGGCCCTGCGATCTGCTCCCAGCGCAGCGCGCCGCGGGCGCAACGAGAGCGTGCCTCGAGGCGCACCTCGGCGTCGAACCCGACCTGGAGCCGATCCCCGCCGGTCGCGATCGGCGCGCGCGCGTGGACCACGACGTTCGCAACGCCCGCGCGCGGAACCTCCACCGAGCTCCGCTCGGGACAGTGCTCGCGCGTGTGGACCTCGAGCACGTGGGTCGCGCCCGACGGCAGATCGAGGCGGAAGCGACCGCGCGCGTCGGTCTTGGTCGCGCGCGATCCCGAGCGCACCTCGGCGCCCGGGATCGCCGCTCCGCTCTTGGCGTCGCGAACGACGCCTTCCACGCGCGCAGCGGGGCCCTCGCCGCAGGCAGCCGAGAGGGCCGCGACGAAGAGCGCGGCTGCTGCGAGTCCTCCCCTCACCCCGACCCTCTCCCCGAGGGGGAGAGGGAGGATTGCCGCGTTCCCCTCGTCCCGACCCTCTCCCCGACGAGGAGAGGGAGACTTGCCGCGTCTCTCGACAGAACGCTCGACAACGCGTCAGCGACGGCGACGGCGCGCGAGCCACACGGCGCCCGCCAGGCCCACCGCCAGCATCGCCAGCACGCCGGCCCGATCGTGCGAGCGACGGACACCGGGCGCGCTGCACGAGCAGCCGTCGTCGTCGTCACCGCCGCCGCCGCCCGTGCCGGTGTCTCGAACCATCGCGCCGCCGTCGCTCGGAGGGGGCGGTGGTGTGGAGCCGCCATCGCCGGGAGGCGGCGGAGGCGTCGGCGTCCCGCCGTCGGGCCCAGGCGGCATGCCCATCACGGGCGGCGGGCAACCGGGCGTCCGCAACATCCCGAGGCAGATCATGTCGGGCGCCGGAGGCGGCATGCACGCCGCGTCCGCCGCGTCGTTGTAGATGAACCGAAGCGCGTTGCGGTCCTCCTCCTCGAGGCTCCGTTTCTCGGTGTCGTTCTGTCGGTAACGCGGGTAGAGGCTCGCCATCGGGTCGGTGGAGTAGAGACCCAGCGAGCGGCCGATCAAGGTCGTGACGACGCTCTGGACGTCGAACTTGCCGGCCTCCATGGCACCGGTCGTCCACTGGTGGTCGGCGCTGTTCAGCATGATGGTCGCGCCGTTGAGACGGCCCATCAGATCGAACGCGAAGAACGACAACCCCACGACGGGTGCGTCGCTCGACGAGCCCAGCGCGCGCCAGGTCGTCGTGTCGCGCGAGAAGAAGACCACGTAGCGCGGGTCGTAGTCGGGGTTCGGGGTGCCGTCGACCAACAGCGAGTCCATGTAGAAGTCGTAGCGGGGCATGGCTTCGTCCTCGCCTCGCACGAACGCGAGCGTCGAGCACTCGACGCTGCCCCACGCCTGGAATGCCGCATCGATCGCTGCGGCCGCGTCGCCCGCGGAGATGCCGTCCGGCAGGTCGGGATCGGCGAAGCGCCACTCGACGGGCGTCTCGGTCGGCCATGCGATCGGTACGTCCGCGCCGCCGTCTCCCTCCGCGGGTCGCGCTTCCACGTAGTACGCGTCCACCCGAGAAGGAGCAGCGCTCGCGAGCGCCGACGCCAACGCCATCGAACCGACAAACTGCCAACAACGCGAAGCACGCATGGAGCCTCCGAGAGAAGAGTCGCCCGCTCAGGGGCACGGGGTAAGCACACGACAACGATGCAGGAGACGCCGCGCCCCGCGCACGGTCCCTGCGCAAGACGGGCGCTGTCGAGCAGCCTCGCGGCCACCCAGCCCAGCGCCCGTCATCGTATCAGGCAACGATCGTCGCGGCGTTATCCGTGCGGTGTCACTCGCACGAGCCGCTCGAAGGCACGCACTGGTTGGCGACCGTGCCGCCCGTGCGGTCGGTGACCGGGAAGCACGTGTAACCCGCGGGGCAGCCCGCTCCTCCGCTGCAGTCCTGCGCGCAGAACGACGCGAGCGAGGGTCGCGTGACGGCGCGTCCGTCCTCGTAGGTCAGCGCGGTGCCGTCCTGGTAGATGAGGCACATGTCGGTGCCGCCGCAGTGCGCGTCGTTGTCGCAGTACGCGCAGAGCTCGCCCGTGTGCTCGCAGGTCGGCGGCGTGTGCGGGCCAGGAGGAGCGTCTGGGCCGGAGCCGGGGATGAAGCAGTCGGCGTAGCCGTCGCTGTCGCGATCTTCCTGGTCCTCGCAGCACTCGAGGTTGAAGAAGAAGAAGCGGCAGGCGCACTGCGTGTTCGGTCGGTCGGCGAGGCCTGCGGCCGTCACGGGCGGCTCCACGCAAGGGCCCCACGTGCCGTCGGGGTTGCACTCCTGTCGGCCCCACGAGCAGTAGACCGCGTCGTCGCACCAGCGCGATGCGCCGATGGGGCAGTCGGTGTCGCCCCACGGCGGAGGCGTCCCGGGCGGCGTGGGCGGGATCGTGTCGCTCTCGCAGATGCGGTACTCGTCGCGCATCGCGCAATCCCAGACTCCCGGGCCTCCGGCATCGGGGTAGTCGCCAGGCGTGTCGCTGCGGCAGACGACCGTGCCGTCGGGTCGATCCGTGCAGGTCCATCCCCCGCCGCCATCGGGCGGCACGGGCGTGCCCGGCGGGAAGGTGCACTCGACGAAGCCGTCGGTCGTGTCGTAGCAGTTGGGCATCCCGCCACCGGGGGCTTCGGGGTAGTCGGGGTTGGACATGCGGCACTCGCGCCCGCCGTCCGCGAGGTTCGTGCACTCCCAGCCGCCGCCACCGCCGTTGTCGGTCGTGCAGACGCGGCCTTCGATGCCGAACACGCACGTCCACGGGCCGCCACCTTCCGCGTCGGGGAAGTCGGGCGAGTTGCTCGTGCAGACGATGATCTCCATCCGCATCTCGCAAGCCCACGTGCCGCCGCCGCCGCCCTCGGGGAAGTCGGAGCCTTCACAGACCGTCCGGCCACCCTCGTCGCGGCAGCTCCACTCGACGCCGCCACCCGGCGTGTCCGGGCCCGGGTTCACGCAGCGCTTGCCGAGACCGGTGTTCTCGCAGAGCCAGTAGTCGGGGCACTCGGTGCACGCGTCGGGGTCGTCGGACAGGTAGCAATCGGGATCCACGGGACACGCGGCGACTCCTCCTGGGGTCATCCTCGACCCGGGAGGCGTCGTACCGTCGTCGTCCAGACCCACCTCACCCTGACATCCCCACGTCATCCAAGTGGTCACGGCCACGCACGCCATCGACAAGTACCTTGCTCGGGCCATGACATCTCCTCCTGCAAGTCGGTTCAGCAACGTCCATACCGCCGCGACAGGATTCGATTCTCGCATGATCCGTGTTGCGAGTGAACGCACGAAAGGAACGCAGAGCATTCCGTGCTCCACCAAAAGGGGGCAACGGACACCGATCGCGAGCACGCGATGCTCCAGCGCGCGGAGAACGCTCGACGAGCTCGCCCCCGCTTCCGACGCCCCTGAAGACGGGTCCCGAGCTCCGCAGCGGGGCACGTGCCCGCAGCCCTCCCCGTCAATCAGCGCAGCGCGATCTCGGCCTCGGAGACGCGCCCGAGCGGGTCGAGCGCCGTCGCTCGCACACGTGCGCCCACACGACGATCCGCGATCGCGATCACGCGCGCCGTGCCGTCGACCCGCCCGACGTGACCACCCTCGACGGTCGTCTCGACGATCGCGGCCGGAGCGGCGACGACCGTCACGACGCGCACGTCCGCGTCCGTGCCGCGCTGCGCGCGCTCGGTCAGACGAGGCGCGACGGCGCGCGGCCCGCGCAGCGCGATGTGATCCGCCAGCGCACGAAGGACCGCGAGCGCACCGTCGGAGCCCGGCTCCGCTGCCGCGACCCATACCGCGACGTTGCCGGCCACGAGCCCCGCACGTCCGCGCCCCCCTCGGTCGTCGGTCAACACCACGTCGGCGATCGCGATCGAGGCATCGTCGCGCACGAGCGCTCCTTGAACGGGCTGTGCCCAGCGGAGCAACGCCGTGCGCGCCGCGCCCGCGTCGGGAGCGACGGCGAGGCGCACCAACCACTGCAGGCGTCCGTTCGCGGCGAAGCGCAGCAACGCGCCACCCTCGGCCACGGGTCGGGCATCGACCGAGAGCAGCTCGAGCCCGACGGCCTGCATCGCGCCCTGCCACGCGACGCCGGCGTAGCTCGCACGCGCAGCCGGCCACCGAGCCACGTCGAGCCGAGCGCGGACGTCGAGGGCCGGAGCCTGCGCCCCGACGGGCGCCGAGAGGGCGCAGAGCGCACCGATGCAGACGATCTCAGCGAACGTCCGTGTGGTCATCGTAGAAGACCCTCACCGACTCGGACGTCAGGGCGCCGAGGTAGTCGCGCATCGTCAGCCCGCCCGCGTACGACGGAGCGTGAGGCGCGGAGGAAGGCATGCCGTCGCCGTCGATCTGCAGGGTCGCGTCGTACGTGGACTCGGCGTGATCGAAGGACGTGACGGCGTGGTAGTTGAAGCCGCCGCGCCCGCTCAGGAACGGGAACTCCGTGAAGTCGGCCGTGCCGATCGCGCGGATGAAGTTGAGGTCGAAGTCGAAGCCGATGATGTGGTAGCGCGAGTCGACGCCCATCATCGACGCGTAGGTCGACACGATGCTCGCGCAGTCGGAGCAGTTGACGACGTTGCCGTTCTCGCGCGCGAGGAAGGCGCTCAGATCGAACGACGCGCCGTCGAACTGAAAGCCGCGGTAGCTCGTGTAGGCCGACGCGCCCGACTCGCGATCGTAGACGAGCGACATCGTGTCGTAGGTGCCGCGCACGATGGCGGCCGTCACGGACTCGCCGCCGGTGGAGCCCGCAGCCCACGTCGCGACCTGGTCGACGACGGCGACCCACGCCGCGTACGGGGCGACCGCCGCGCCGCCCGGTCGCACCAGCGACTCGCCGAGCACGCCGTAGACCCGCAGCGTGGCCGTCTCCGATCCGGGCACGTCGCGCCACGTGCCCGCGTCGAGCCACTGATACGTGATCCGGATCGGCAGATCCTGTCGACCGACGACCGTCGCCGGCGGAGCATCCATCCGATACGCGGCTCGCCCTCCGGGCGTGACCGCGTCCGAGCCGACGGCGGTCGCGCCCTGCACGAGCGCACGCACCGCGAAGCCGCCGACCGGCCCGGCCGCGACCGGGCCCGTGCTCGCGAGCGTCGTGGCCGCGAACACGAGCGACACGTCGGGACGCGTGCCCAGCGTGAGCGCGACGGGCAGCGATCGATCGGTGCCGCGCAGCGTGCCGGACGCGTCGAGCGGAGGAGACGCGACGTCCGCCCACGGCGCGACGAACGGACGGGCCGCCGACGCGTCCACGTCGACGCCGCCGGGCGCCGTGGGATCCACCGAGCGCGCGACGACCGCCTGCTCCTCGGGGACGACGTAGTAGTTGCGCGCGATGCCCGCAGCGCGATGGAAGAGCATCGGAACGCGGTGGCCGTCACCGTCGTCCACGTGGATCGCGCTCGCGGCCAGCCGCGACACGGCCACGGGAACGACGTGCTCGACGAACGTGTCCGAGCCGACGCACGTCGCGCGCACGACGAGATCGTAGACGCCGGGATCGGCCAACGCCGCGCCGCGCCGCGCATCCCAGCGGAAGGTCGCGCTGCCGCCGGGCGCGAGCTCCGCCGCGCCGAGCGCCGCGACCTCGGTCCCGCCCGAGCGCAACGAGGCGACGAGCGCGTAGCGGAAGCCCGGGTGCGACGTGCCTTCGTTCGCGACCGTCGCTTCGAACGTCGCGCCGGCGAACCCGTCGAGCCGCGGATCGATCACGCGCTCCCCCGACGAGGTGACGACGGGGGCGCAGGTCAGCGTCGGAAACGCCGCGGGCGCGGTGCGCGTCTCCGGGACGTCGAAGGTGCTCGGCCCCTCGTCGCTCGCACATCCAGCCAAGGCGAGCACGAGGAGCAGGGTCGCGTGGGACCGACGCACGACGCGCGGAGCCTACGAGCGCCCCCCGACCCCGCGCAAGCCGCCAGCTCAAAGCAGGAGCTCGATGCCGATGGCGAGGCGGAAGTGCAGGCGCCGGTCGAACTTGCCGCGTTTGGCGAAGCCCGGACCCACGCCGCTCAGGATGAAGAGGTTCAGGTCCCTCGAGAGCGACAGCTCGATGCCGCCGGAGAAGCTGAGGGTGCTCACGAAGTACGTGTCGTCGGCGTCGGGCACGATCACGAGCGCGAGCTGCACCTCGGCGCGCGCGAAGATGGTCAGCGTGTCGATCGGCGTGATGTCGAAGAGGAACGCGGGGTCGCCCAGATGGATCGCGAAGCCGCTGTCGTCGCGGAAGACGCCCGACTGACCGAAGAGCTCCGACTCGCCCACGTCGATCCCGGGTCGCAGCCCGATGCCGAGATCGATGCGATTGCGGCCCCAGATGTGGAGCCTCATCGGGACGGAGAAGCCGCCGCCGAACGCTGTGACGAAATCCAAAAAAGGAGAACCGTAGTAGAGGTCGCCTCGGAACCCGAGGTTGAACCGGTTCGAGACCCCGATGTCGTACTCGAAGAACGCGCTCGGCCATCCGATCCCTGCCATGAGCGCGGATTCGCCGCGCCGGAGCGTCCTCGCGCCCTGCAGCGAGAACGGGCCGGCCGTCGAGACGGCGCGAACGGCCTCCTGGGCTCCCGCCGTGGCCTGGTACACAAACGGTAAAATCAGGCATGTCGCCGCGAGGGCGAGCGCGCGCCGACGTCTCATCGTCGTCCTCCCCGGGCAGCCTCGACGAAAGCCCTCGCGCGTGCTGCGTCGATCGGGCCGCCGGGACGCCCGCCGGCGCGCAGCGCGCTCCCGACGATCACCCCGGCGGCGACCTCGAGCGTCGCGCACACCGTCGCGGCGGTGACCCCGGATGCGACCACGACCGGCTTCGCGGTCGCGGCGACGACCGATCGGACGTCCGCGAGATCGGTGCCTGCGCCGGTGCGCGACCCCGTCACCAGCACGACGTCGGCGAGGCCACGCTCGACCACGTCCGCGACCTCGTCGCCGAGAGGGCGCTCGTGGACGGGAGCGCTGTGCTTCACGTCGACATCGCACCACAGCGCGACGTGATCGAGCCCGAGCGCGCGGCGCAGGCGCAGCGTGTCGTGCGCCGCGCCTTCGAGGATCCCCTGGTCCGCGACACGCGCGCCCGTGTGGACGTTCACCCGGACGAAGCCGGCTCCGCTCGCGGCGGCGACGGCCAAGGCTGCGTGCGCGTCGTTGCGCAAGACGTTGACGCCGAGAGGCAAGCCCGTCGTCGCGCGGAGATCGGCCGCGACGACCGCCATCGCTGCCACGGTCTCCGGCGGGACTGCGCGCGGGAAGAACGGCGCGTCGCCGAAGTTCTCGACGACGATCGCCCCGAACCCCGCCGCCTCGAGCGTGCGCGCGTCCTGACGAGCGAGCTCGCGAACCGTCTCGAACGCACCCTCGAATCGAGGCGCGCCGGGAAGCGGCGGCAGGTGGATGACACCGATGAGCGCCGGAACGCCGGGCATCGAGTCGTTCGGTACCACGTCCTGCACGCGGCTGACAAACCGCGCGGGCGCCGCGTCGCTCCGTTTATCCTCCTGCGGTGCTCGTCGATCGATCGCCGCGGCTCGGGACCTTCGTGCGAATCGCGATCGCATCGACGGCGCTCCTGACGATCGCGAGCGTCGCAGGTCCGACGGCGCACGCCCAGCGCCGGCGGGATCCCGAGCGACGCTCCGCCGCCGTCGGGATCGCGCCGGTCGTCGTCCGCCGCGGGCCCGCGCGCACGTCGGCGCGCCTCGCGATCCAGGTGCGACGCAGCCTGGTCGACGCCGCGAGCGAAGCAGGCACCGCGATGCGGTTCCTCGATGCCGACGAGACGCCCGGTGACGACGCGCCCGACGCAGCCTGGGCCGAGCTGGCGGCGGAGCTCGGGCTCGACGTCGTCGTCCGCGCGACCATCGTCGTGCACGGCACCGGTGCCGAGGCGCTGCTCGAGTCGTGGCGCCCGTCGTCGGTCGCGCGCGTCCAGCGACGCGACGAGGGCCCGGTCGCCGAGATCGCCACGCAAGCCGGCGCCCTGCTCCGGGCGACGATCGCGCGCGTGCGCAGGCGCGACAGGCGAGCAGCCGCCCAGGTCGAGCACGAGGTCGAGCCACGGGGCCGCGCGGCGGGACGTGTGCTGCTCGCGGGCCACGGCGCCATCTTCGGCGCGCTCGCGTCCGCGACGTTGCTCGACACGGTCAGCACGGCGACCGCGCGGGTCCGCTACCCCGTGCTCCTGATCGGGGCTGGATTCGGCCTCGCCACGGCGCTCTTGTCGCACGACGAGTGGGAGCTCGACGGACGACAAGCCTGGCTCGTGGGCGCAGCGATGCGCTGGGGGGTCGCCATGGGCTTCGGTGCCGGCCTCGCGATCGCGTCGGGCAGCAACGAGCGGCTCGTGGGCGGGGTGCTCGGCGGGATCGTGGGAACGATCGGCGGAGGCCTCCTGGTGCGGCGTCGGATGAACGGAACGGCCATCGCCGCGCTGGACTCCTTCGCCGCCTGGGGCCTCGGCTTCGGCACGGCGATGGGTGCGATCTTCCGCGACGAGCTCGGCGACACCATGGCGCTGCCCGCGGTCGGAGGGATCGCCGTCGGGATCGGCTCGGGCATCGCGCTCGGCCGTACGCGTGTGCTCTCGCTGCGCACGCTGCTGGCCATCGACGCCGGTGCAGCGGGCGGGGCCGCGATCGGAGCCGGCTCGGCCCTGATCGTCGCGGACGCGGTCGGAGCGACGCGTGACGGCAGGACGCGCGCGATGGGGATCGCGCTCGGCGTCGGCGGCGTGCTCGGCGGGGTCGCGGGCGCGCTCGTCGCTTCTGCCACCGACGACCACGACGCGCGGGATCGGCGCAGCTCGGCGACCGCGCGACCGAACGTCTCCGTCCACGGCGACGCATCCGGCGGGTCCGTGCCATCCTTCGGCGTGGAGGGAACGTTTTGAGACTGGGATCGCGCGCACGCTGGCTCGTGGTGACGACGACGCTGCTCGCGTTCGTCTCGCCGGCGGGTCTGTGGGCGCAGGACACCGCTCCCGCGACGCCCCCCGAGACCGGCGACGCGCCGGGCGCAGGAACGGACGTCGCCGAGCCGCCCTCCGGCGAAGCGACGTCGGCACCCGAGACGCCTCCGACCGCGACGCCCGAGGTGCGCACGACGGCGCTCGTGATCGACGCAGCGCCGTTCGGCGTGGCTCCGGTCGTCGCCCGCGTGGTGACCGAAGGGATGCGCGAAGGCTCCGAGGAGCTCGGCTACGTGGTCCCGAGCTCCGACGACACGCTCGCCGCAGCGCAGCGCGTGCAGATGCCTTTCCCTCCGAGCACCACGGATCTCTGGCGCGTGATGTGGGCCGCGGGCGCCGAGCGCGCGGTCTTCGCGCGCGTCTGGTCGCAGCGTGACCGCTACGTGGTCGAGGTCGTCGTCGCGAGCCGCGACGGTCGCGGGCCGTTCTGGGCGCGCGGGATGGCGACACCCGCCGCGCTGCGCAGGACGGTCGTGGAGCTGGTGCGCCAAGCACTGCCGCCTCCCGGCGCCGGCGCGGCGCCCGTCGTGCAGCCGCCCGCGCCCGACGTGCCGGAGCCCCCCAGCGCGACGGTCGAGCCCGCGCAACCCGAGCGCGACCGCCGCCGCCGCCGGCGCAGGCGCCGCCGCCCGACCAGCGGGTTCTTCTTGCTGGCGTTCGGGACGGAGGCTGCGTTCGGCGTCTCGAACGAGTTCTTCTACAACCACCTCGCGGGCATGCGGCTCGACTACCGGCTCGCGCGCTCGGTCTCGGTCGGCTTCGCCTTCGACTACGCGAACCTGCGCGGCAAGAACGGCCGCGTCTCGAACGTCCTGCCATACGGACAGTTCGAGTATCGACTGCCGCTCTCGTCCGGGCGCAGCTTGTCGATCCCGCTTCGTTTCGGGATGGGCTACTTGCCGGAGAACGGCCTGTTCGTGCGCATGTCGGGTGGCCTCGCCGTGCCGCTCAGCCGCAGCATCGACGCGGTGTTCGACCTGCTGTCGCCGACGTTCTGGATGTTGCCCGCGACGACCGCGGTCTCGCTCGACGTGCGTGCCGAGATCGTCTTCCGACTGTGAC
>JADZFZ010001001.1 GCA_020854145.1 Deltaproteobacteria bacterium
CGCGCGGGGCCACCGCGTCGGGCTCCGCGCGCTTGACCATCGCGGGCACGTCGCTCCACGTCTCGAGGTCGGCCGGCCACAACGTGCTCGCAGCCTCGACCACGTTCGCGAGCTCGCGGACGTTGCCGGGCCACGCGTGGGCCGCGAGCGCCTCGAGCACGTGCGGAGCGACGGTGACCTGGCGCCCCGTGCGCTGCGCGTGCGCTGCGAGCTGTCGCTCCACCAGGAGACGCACGTCGCCGCGTCGCTCACGAAGGGGCGGCAGGCGAAGGTGCACCACCCGGAGACGGTGCAGCAGGTCGAGGCGGAACGTCCCGTCGCGCACGCCGTCGTCGAGGTCGCGGTGCGTCGTCGCGATGATCCGCGCGCGGATCGGCAGCGATCGCGCGCTTCCGAGCGGCTGCACGACGCGCTCCTGCAGGACGCGCAGCAGCTTGGCTTGCATGTCGAGCGGCATGTCGCCGATCTCGTCGAGCAAGAGGGTCCCGCGATCCGCGAGCTCGAAACGTCCTGCCTGCCCGCGTGCCCGCGCTCCGGTGAACGCGCCCGGCTCGTAGCCGAAGAGCTCGCTCTCGAGCAGCTCGCGCGGGATCGCCGCCACGTTGACGCCCACGAACGGATGCGCGGCGCGGCCCGACGCGTTGTGGATCGCCTGCGCGAGCAGCTCCTTGCCCGTTCCGGTCTCGCCCGTGATCAGGATCGGCACGTCGCTCGTGGCGACCCGTCGTGCATCGTCGATCGCGGAGAGCAGCACGGGATCGCGTCCGACGAGGTCGGCGAACGTGAAGCGCGCGGTCGAGCCGACGAGCTTCTGCGCGAGATGGCGTGCGCGCCCGAGCTCCTGGAGCGTGACGACGACCCCGCCGACGTAAGTCCGAGCTCGCACGAGCACCTCGCCGCGCGGGATCGAGACGGGCTCGTTCTCCGCGCCGCGCTCGGCGGCTTCCGCGAGGGCGCGCATCCCGGGCGTGGCGCCGAGCGCTCGACCCACGAGCGCTTCGCGCGAGATCCCGAGGAGCGCCGCGGCCGACGCGTTCATGGAGCGAAGCGCGCCGCTCGCGTCGAGCGTCAGGATCCCGTCGTGGATCACGTCGAGCGTCGCGGCATCGCGTGCGGCCGCTTCGTGCACGGCCTGCGCGCTCCGGGCCCTCTCGTAGGCGGCCGACGCCACCGACGCGAGGACCTCGAGACGCTCGTCGCTCTCGTCTCCGGCGCTCCGCCGGGCGCCGCCCTGCCGCAGCAGCAGCGCGCGCGCAGGGGATGCCGAGATGGGCACGATTGCGAGGCGGCGATCCGGTCGGACGTCGACGTGCAGCACGTTGCCCGTGGCGAGCGCACGCCGGATGTCGGCGCGCGGGATGATCTCTTCGGGGGTGCCGCCCACGCACGTGCAATCGTCGCCGACGCACTGCACCAGCGTGGCGGACGACGCGCCGAGCCCCAACGCGAGCCTCGGGATCTCCCGGTCGAGCTCCCCGTCGGTGCCGAGCAGGAACAGCTGACGCGTGATCGCGACGAGCTTTCCGCTCTGCTGGTGCTCGACGAGGAGGCGCTCGAGGGACGCGATGAGCTGCTCCTGGTCCTCCGAGAGCGCCGCGAGCGTCGGTGCCAGCTCGTCCTCGAGCGCGCCGCGATCGACCCCGGCGCGTGCGCTCGCCGCGATCGCTCCGCGGAGGTCGAGCGCATGGGCCAGCCGCGCGCGCGCGCCTTCCACCGCACGCTCGAGGTCGGCGTCGACCAGTCGGTCGAGCGCCCGGCGTCCGTGGCGCCTGAACGCCTTTCGCAGACGCTCGAGATCGAACCGGTTGCCCGCTCGGGTGAGGAGCGGGTGCGCGCGTGCGAGCCAGCGCGCCGCGCGCTCGCGCGAGCCATCGGTCGCGACCTCGACCTCCGCCATGTCGAGATAGCAGCGACCGAGCTCGTCGAGCCCACCGATGCGAAGGAGCGTCCACGCGGCGGCGCTCAGCTCGTCGCGCGCCCTGCGTGGATCCGCCGGCGACGACGCGAGCCACGCCTCCGCGCGAAGCCGGCGCGCCCGCGCCCCGGCGAGACCGCGCGACGGCAAGTCGTCGAGGAGCTCGAAGGCATCCTCGTGCCGCATCTCGCGCAGGGCAGCCTCGGCACGAAGCAGTCGCCCGTACGGGTGGCGGTCGTCGATGTCCGCGAGGTGCGCGGCGCACTCGGAGCATCGACCGAGCAGGAGCATCGACTCGGCGATGACGATCGAGCGCTCCGTCGACGGCGGCGCAGGCTCCGCACAGACGCGCGCCCGGACCGGGTCGCCCGACCACAACGCGACCATCGCGGTCGCGAACGCCACCTCCCCGGGGGGCGCACCCAGCTCGGCGGCCCGGTCGAGCGCGGCGGCTGCTTCGTCCCGGGACTGCGCGAGGGCGGCGACGACCGCGAGCTCGAGCGTGCGACGCGCGTCGACGGGCATCGCCCGAAGGTCGCGAAGGCGATCGCCGAGGGGCGTGTCGTCGAGCAGCAGCGCGGGGATCACGGCGAGCCCGAGTCGGGGATCACGGCGAGCAGACGAACCCGATTGCCGGACGGATCGCGCACCCGGTACTCGAAGACGCCTTCGGGCGCGAGGGTCGGGCCGGGCAGCGACCGGTCGTCGCGCTCGTCGCCCCTCCAGGCGCGCTCGAGGATCGGGAGCGGCACGCGCAGCTCCGCGCGTGGCCTTCCGTCGTCCGCCTCGAGCTCGGACACACGCTCGAGCACGAGCTGCAGGCCGGGCACCTCGAGGGTGGCGTCGTCGTCGCGCTGGTCGGCGACCGCGAAGCCCAAG
Organism: Deltaproteobacteria bacterium; assembly: GCA_020854145.1. GTDB lineage: Bacteria > Myxococcota_A > Polyangia > Polyangiales > JADZFZ01 > JADZFZ01. The sequence continues at coordinate 2,795 of JADZFZ010001001.1, forward strand.
CCCGCGTAGAAGCGGACCGCGGCGCCGATGTCGAGGACCGGAAGGAGGACGAGCTCGACCGAATGGCGGGGTGCGACCACGAGAAGACCTCACCTCTCCCCCTCGATCAAGTGCCCAAGAACGAGTCACGCCGACCAATAACGAGACATGTGATCTGCCCAGAACATGGACGTGTTCAGGGGCAGTTCCGGCAATCTAGCAGTTTTCCGGGATGGAACGGTGGCTGCTTCGAAGCCCGGCATGACGACGCGCAACTTCGTGTGGATTCTGCTCGCCTCGGTCCTCGTCGCTGCCGGCTGCGCCAACGGAGGCACCGACGACGGCGGCGAGATCGCCCAGCTCCCGCAGGGGCTGACGGTGCTCGACGCGCAGGAGGGCTCCTTGTCCCTCGCCTACCGGCGGGCCGACGTCGTCATCTATCTCGACGCCCGTCGCGGGCACGAGGCGCCCGAGGCCTATCGCACCGAGCCGAGCTCCCCGCGATACGAGGTCGACGCGCGGTTCACCGACGATCGCGGCTTCGTCTTCTACAGCCAGCTCGGCGGCGACCAGTGGGTCGACGCCGAGTGGGCGGAGCAGCTGCAGCGGCAGACCGAGGCGCGCGCGCCGAGCGCGTCGAACGAGATCCTCTTCCGGCTCGCGGGCGAGGCCGCCGGCGTGATGCGTCCGGTCATCGAGGCGCAGCTCGGCGCGCAGCTCGCGTCTGCGCTCGAGCCAGAGGTCGCCGCGATCCACACGTTCGCCGCGCAAGCGCCCGCCGTGTACGCGGAGCAGCTGCAGCGCATGCAGAGCCGCCGCGAGCAGTCCGGGCTTCCGTTGCTCCCTAGCCCGAGCGGCGACGTCACCTACGGCACGGACGGGCCCGAGGACGCGTCGTACAGCTACGGAGCCGGCTACTACTACATCGCAGTCCACGACCAATCGATCAGCTACACGTTCGGGCTCGGACGCCACAGCTCGACCGCGCTCTACAACTGGGTCAACGGCTGGGTGCACGTGCACAACGCCTGCAACCATGGCGCGTGCGGGACGGCGATGCCCATCAAGTGCCTGCTCCAGTACTACGAGGCGGCTCCCGACTACCGACCGGCTTGGACGTTGCGGACGTGCTCGACCGAGTACGACTTCGACTCCGACGGCGGCGGGCACAACTGCCACGACGACACGCGCGTGCAGATGCACAACTTCGTCTACGCGAGCGCCGTGAGCGGCAACCAGTACTGGTGCAACGGCAGCGACGACTCTTCGGACATCTCCTCGGGACTGTGGCCGTTCCCCAACGACCAGGATGGCAGCCCCGACTGCAACGCTCGCTCGGACAAGGGCTATCACCATCCCGGGATGTGCGACTACACGTGGAACTCGTCGTGCCCCGCCTCGTGGCAGGGCACCGCCGACGGCTGCGACTGCGGTTGCGCCTTCCCCGACGGCACCGGAGCCGACCCCGACTGCGCCTGAGGATTCCTCGGCGACGGCGCCGCCGGAGCGCGGTTGCCGTCGCGAGCAACGCCGATGCGACCAGCCACGTGCCGCGCGTGGCGTGCGATGCGCCGCTCTGCGAGGCGCGGCATCCGTCGGAGCTGCGCGGACGAGCGAGGCAGTAGAAGTCGCTGCCGTCCAGGTGCGTGCATCGGTAGCCGCTCGGGCAGTCGCCTTCGCGCCCGACGACACAGCGCACGCTGCAGAGGCCGCGCTCGTCGAGGCAGTCGCCGCGCGCGCAGTCGTCGTGGTCGTCGCACGCGGCGCCGATCGCTCCGGGGCTCGGGAGCGGGTGTCGGCAGAAGCCCTCGTCGCATCCGAGCGTCGCATCGCAGTCCGCGTCGCGCGTGCACGTTCGGCTGCAGAAACGCAGCGCCGGCTCGTCGCGCGCCTCGAGGCAGCGGTTGCTCTCGCAGTGCGCGTCGTAGAGGCACTCGCCACCCAGCGCCACGGAGCTCGGTGCCCACGCTGCGAGCTGCGGTTGCACGAGCTCGTCGAGGTGGACGTCGAGCCGCGTGGCTCGGCTCGCGCTGCTGCACTCCGCGTCGCCACGGCTGATCACGGCGGCGACCTGCTCGCCCGCCTCCGTCGACACGAGCACGGGCCCACCGGAGTCGCCGTTGCACGGCAACGACGGGTTCGCGCCGAGCACGACGTGTCGCTCGTTGACCTCGGTGATCAGGCCGCGACCCTCGCGCTTGGTCCCGTCGTCTTCGGCGCCGGCGGCCGTCGCACCGAAGCCGACGAGGCGCACGTCGCGCGGTGCAGCCTCGAGAGGCTCGGACAGCAGCGCAAGCGGGGCGGCCGGCGCCTCGGCGTCGAGGAGCAGCAGCGCGAGATCGTGATCGGGGTCGTCGCCGTAGGCCGGGTGCGCGACTGCGGCCAGCAGAGCGCGTCTGTCGCCTGCGGCGCCCGCGTCCGCGCCGAAGACCACCTCGATCGCGGTGGGATCGAGCTGCGCTCTGCAGTGGGCCGCGGTGATCACGACCCGCGGCTCGATCAGCACGCCGCTGCAACGCAGCTCCGACGGGTCCGCCTTGGACACGATCGCCGCCACCGCCGGATCGCCGTCGTCGTCCTCTCCGGCCACGATCGCGAGCCGTGCCGAGGTCGCGACGTTCACGCCATCCGGCGTGCACGAGCACAACACGAGCCCACAGACCATCGCGAGACGACGCACGCGAACCGATCGGAAGCCTATCGCGCGCACGCGCGACCGGGGAGCGCGGCGCTCGCGCCGACGATCACGCTGCGGACGCGGCTCGGTCGCCGTCACCGCGACGGGGCGCCGCTCCCGATGAACGAGCGCGAGAGATGCCGCCGGGTCGGGTACGCTGTGCACCGATCCCATGGCGATCCCGAACTCTCTCGAAGTCGGCCCGGTGACCGTCGCTCGCTACCACGGCGTCGACATCGTGCTGAAGCCGTCGCTCGCGCCCGGAATGGCGGCGTCGCCGCCGCACGACGATCGCGTCCGCAACCGGCTCGTCATCGAGCTCGCGAGCGTGTGGGGCCCGCAGGCGCCGGGGCCGGACGTGCTGCGACCCTTGCTCGTCGCGCGCGGCGCGCCGGCCGACGGCGACGATTGGTCGGCGCTCGCACGTCAGATCGAGGAGCACGCCGACAAGATGGCCAACATGCTGGCCTGGCCCGAGCTCGCCGCGCGCCGTCGCGCCGCGGAGCCCGACCCGCGCGCGCAGCCCTCGCGCCCGAGCGTCGCGACGGGACCCGCCCCCAGGGTGATCGCGTCACCGGCGCCCACGCCCGCTCCCATGCCGGCGCCCGATCCCGAGCGAAGGGTCGCAGAGCTCGAAGCGCGCGTCGCCAAGCTCGAAGCTCAGGTCGCCGAGCTGCTTCGCCTCCGCGGTTGAGCGGGCTCCCGGCCTGCGCACGAACGACCCGATCACGGTCGATGTGAACGCGCGCCCTTCGCTCTATCGGCAGCCTGCGGCTCCGCCGCAGACCTGACCGGGAGCGCAGATCCAGTCTTCGTCGTCCACGACTCCGTCGCAGTCGTTGTCGATCCCGTCGCACGTCTCGACGCGGATGTCGGAGGTCGCACAGAGCACGGGCTCTCCCGGGACGAGCTCGAAGAAGCCCTCGATGGTGCACTCGCCCTCGGTCAGCCGGTGGGGCGGTGCACCGGTGTTGAGGTTGTAGACCTCGCCCCGGATCCGTTGGGCCGCGCGCAGATCGCCCGTACGCGGATCGCCCGTGCGCGCAGCAGTCTCGTCGTCGACGAAGAGGTGCACGTTGAGAAACGCGTCCGTCAGCGCGTTGGTCGCGCTCGGGCACTCGGCGTTGGCGACGCGGAGCGGAAGCTCGACGGCGCTCAGCTCCGCCTGGAACGTGTCGCCTTCGGGGCTCGTGCTGCGCCGCGCTTCGAGCACGCCGGTCCGCACCAGCTGCGTCCCGACGACCTCCACGAGGAGAAGGTCCGGGTCGTCGACGGGCTGCGTGATCACGACCTCCACGCCTTCGTCGAGCTGCGCGTAGCTGTCGCCGTACTCGCCGGGGTACCGCGTGTAGTCGGTTCGCGCGACGGCCCAGCCTGCCTGCGCCGGCATCCCATCCGTCTTGACCGAGTACGCCTGCGAGCCGCCGAGCTCGCCCCGCGTCGCGGGGGCGTCGTTGCACCCGATCGCGATCGCGACGCCGAGCA
>JADZFZ010001002.1 GCA_020854145.1 Deltaproteobacteria bacterium
CCGCCGCCCCCACGGTTCACCTCCGTTGTTTCCGGCGCGCCGCCCCGACTGAGCGCGAGCATCGACTGCAGCGGTCACGGCCGACGAAGCAGCGCGACGGTGACATCGTCGGGCAACAAGCCGCGAGGTGATCGCACGGCCTCTATCAGTGCGAGAGCTGCGCCTCCGAGATTGCGATGACGTTGCAGGGTCCGAACGATGACTTCCGAGCTGGCGAAGCTCAGGAGGCCGTCCGTTGCCGCCAGCATGCATCCGCGCCACGGGGAGCGAACGAAAGGAATCGGTTGGGCGCGTCCGGTGCCCAAGCGCTTGCGTTGCTGCTCAGCCGTCAGATCGTCGATCGTTCCGTCATGCCCGATCACCCATGCGCCCGAGTCTCCGGCGCTCGCTCCGCACAGGCGCCCATCGAGTGTCGCAGCGACGACGACGAGGGTCGTCTCCCCCGCGAGCGCGTCCTGTTCGATGGCGCGGTCAACCCGACGCAAGAGATCGAGCCAATGAGCCGAATCGAACGAATCGAAGCCGACGTCCGCCGACGATCGCTCCACTGCCCGGATGGCGAGCTCCGCGGCTCTGGCGCCCCCCGGCAATCCGCCGGCACCATCGGCGACGGCCACGATCGCGCCGCGTGCGGATTGCCGGGCCATGACGCGATCGTCGCCAGCGGCTCTCGGTGACGCAGACGCGGTTCGAAGCTCCATGGTCGTCACGACAATCGACAGGAGAGCCTCGTTGTTCCACGTGGAGAACCGTCGAGACTGTCGCTCGGTGACACCGTACCGACCGGTATGCGCCAACGACGCGTCGGCTGGACGATGCGGGCCTGACTGGCGCACGGCTCACGTCGATGGTGTCGAGCTTGCGGTACTCGACGACGAGCGGCTCTTCACCCGCCAGAGGCCGCGTATCGGCGAATCGGCAATCCGAATCAGCGCGGGAGCGTGTCTGTGGGCGCGCCGACGTCGAGCGCGAGACGGAAACCGATGTCTCCGCCCGCGTCGCGCTCGAACTGATAGCCGCGGAACGTCGCTGCACAACGGTGCGCACGGGTGCTCCAGCCTCCGCCGCGAATCGAGCGCACGTGGGGGTCGTCGCGGTAGGGCGATGACGTCCAATCGGCGATTCCGCCCGCGAGATCGCGGACGCCGAATGGCGAGATGTCCGTCGGGTAGGAACCGACCGGCTCGGGGGAAGGCTGGCCGGAGCGCGAGAGTCGCATCTTGCACAGAGCGGGATCGAAATGGTCGCCCCATGGATGGATGCGACCGTCCGCGCCACGCGCTGCGCGCTCCCATTCGATCTCGGTGGGCAGCCGATAGGGGCGGCCGTCGCGCGCGCTGCGCCATGCGGCGTACGCTTCGGCATCGAGCGCCGAGACGCTGAGCACCGGGAAGCGACCTTCCCAGACGTCGCCCTGCTCGTCCCGCTCGGGCAACTCGATCACGCCGGCGGAGCTCGCATGCCAATAGGGTGGCGCGCTCGCAGATGGCCGCGGACAGCGGGCGAGCGCGGCGGCGAGATCCGTCGAAGCGAGGTCGCGGACGAAGGCCAGGTACTCGTCGCACGTGATCGGGAACACGCTCATCGCGAACGACGGGACCACGAGGTTGCGCATCGCCTCGCTCCACGGTGCGTCGGCATCGCCCCCCAGGATCGCAGGCCCGCCGTGCACCAGGACGAAGCCGGGCGGAAGGTCGCTCGCAAGCCGCGTGTCGACGTGCAGCTCCGTCTCGACGTCGCGCCGGAGCAACACCGGTACGACCGTGGGCAGTCCGCCAGACCCACGGACCACTACGCGGTACGAGCCTGCGGGCAGCTCGACGTGACCGCTGCTGGTCGTCGCCGGGAGAGCGACGGGAGCGGGGACGAGCTGACGGTCGCGGTCGAGGTAGCGGTCGATCGACCAGGGTGCGCCCGGCGGCATGGTCACGACGCGCAGTCTCGCGGGGGCGTGGATGAAGCGCGCGACCGCCGGTCCTCCGATTCGCTCGGCGCGGCGGCCCTCTTCGGCAGCCTCGGCCTCGCGGCGCGTGCCTTCGAGCCGGCGCATTCGCGCGAGGTGAAGGTCGGCGAGCGTGGTGCGGGCGACCTCGTGCGTGGGCACCGCGCGCAGCGCTGCTTCGAGCGCCGCGATCGCCTCTTGCTCGGCGCGTTCGCACGCTTCCTCGCGTGCTCGCGCTTCGTCCTCGACGAGCCAGCGCCTCTTCTTCTGGTCGAGCGGAGCATGCTCGGGGACCTCTTCCCAAGCTGCGATGGCCGCCGCGCGGACCCGCTGCGCCTCGAGCCGAGCGGGAGCGAGCGTGTCGAGGATCCGCGTCGCCTCCCCGACCAACCGGTCCGCCTGCTCCTGACGACGCTGCCTGTCGCGGCTGCCTTCGAGGCACGCGTCGATCTCGTCGACCAACGCGCGCGCGCTCGCAGGTCGCGCCTCGGGCTCCTTCGCGAGGCACCGCATCGCGAGGTCGCCGAGATCGCGCGGGACGTCGCGTGCCGGCGCGCGCTCGCACGGATGGATCGGCACCTCGGTCAGCACGCCCACGAGCTGCATGGCGAACGACGCGTGCTCGATCGGCGGCGAATGCGTGAGGATCTCGTAGAGGATCGCACCGAGCGCGTAGACATCGGAGGCCGGCCCGATCCCGCGGAGGTCGCCGCGCGCTTGCTCGGGCGACATGTAGAGCGGAGTCCCGATCGGCGCGCCCGCGGTGGTCGCATCGTGTCGCAGCTCTGCGCGGTCGGTCTGCACACGCCCGCCGGAGACTGCCGCCAGGCCGAAGTCGGCCACGAGCATCTCGTCGGTGGGCCCGAGGATCAGGTTGGCCGGCTTCAGGTCGCGATGGACGACGCCGTGCTCGTGCGCAGCGTGCACCGCCATGCAGGCCGCGCTGAAGAGGCGCAGCAGCTTCACCCGCGGGTACTCGTGGATGGCCTCGGCGTCGCCGGCCAGGTGGGCATCGAGCACGTCACGCAGCGTGCGGCGCGGCAGGAGCGGCATCGTGTAGAAGGGCCGACCGTCCTCGAGCGTCCCCGCGTCGTGGATCGCGATGATGTTCGGGTGTCCGAGCTGCGCGGTGAGCTGCGCCTCGGCGACGAAGCGCGCGACACCGCCGGCATCGGCTCCTCTGGCGTCGCTGCGAAGCACCTTGAGCGCGACCTCGCGTCGGAGCACGCGATCGAATGCGCGCGAGACCAATCCCTGAGCTCCGCGGCCGAGCTCTTCGGTGATCTCGTAGCGGTCCAGCACGCGGGGAGCCTTGGCGAAACCGGCGAGCTTCGAGAGCTGGCCCGCTGCGGTCGCGATGTCGGGATCGGAGGTGCGCGTGCCGCCCGGGTCGGCGAGCGTCCCATCGAGCACGGCAGGGATCTCGGTCGCCTGCAGCGCGACGTCATCCTCGTGGTCGGACGTCACCTGCGCATCCTAACCCCAGAGATAAAGAAGATTCATCGACCCACTCGGATCAGAAGGGGCTGCGACCCGGTGAGGCGAGCTCCGCATCGAGCGCGGGCACGACCGGAGTGTCGGGATCCGGCAACGCCACGCCGGTCGCGAGACCCAGGTCGACCGCCGTGCCGGCGAGCTGCGCATCGTAGAACGCTCGGCTCGTGCCGAGGAATTCGAAGCGCGCACCGCGTTGCTCCACGAGCGTGAACACCGAGGTCGCGCTCGCATCCGCAGTGAGGCAGTTGGGCCCGACGATCCCCGTCGCGCCGTCGCCTTCCGCGAGGATCAATGCGCAGCCTCCGAGGGAGCAATCCCGAGCACCGAGCAATCGGAAGAGATTGTCTTCCATCGCGTCGGGGACGCCGTCACCGTCGTCACCGACGGTCACCTCGGCCGTCTCACCCGAGGACGCGACGATGCGCACCTCGTCTGCGCGCGGGGTGTCGGAGCCGGCCTCCGCCGCCGGCAGGCTCGGGTCGAACGTCGAGCCGGTGACGGTGCCCGATGCGCCGAAGAATGCGAGCGCGGCTCCAGCATTGTCGCCGAGCTCACAGCCGCGCACCTCGATTCGCGTCCCTTGCTGCGCCTGGACGCCGTGACCGCCATTGTCTCGCACGACCGCGCCGAGCAGCGCGACGTCCCATTCGCCGCTCACGAAGGCTCCCGGACCACCCGAGCCCGTCAGGGTCGCGCCCTCCACACGCACGGACGTCGCCGGCGGCGCCCCCACGAGCACGAGCCCGGCGCGGACGCTTTCGGACGACGTGAGACCTGCGACCGACAATGCGCGTGGCGCCTGCGCCCACAGACCGTAGTTGCCACCACGCACGGACAGACCGTCGATCTGCGCTTCGGCACCATCGAGCAGCGTGACGCCCGCACCTCCGATCGTCGGATCGAGGCCGAGGAAGCCGACCGAGAGATCGTGGACCTCGATCCGCGTGCCCGCGCCTTCGCCGAAGATGCCGTCCGCCGTGACGTTCGCGATCTCGACGGGCTCGAGCAGCGCGAGCTGCGCGCCGGAGACATAGGCGCCCATCCAACCGCCCTCGAACCTCGAGCCCGCGACCTCGAACCGCACCTGCGCCCCCGCGAACGCCGCCAGGTGGATCGACCGGTCGCCGCTCTGCGACCGCATCGCGCCAGTGACCGCGACCGCGGCCTCGCGTTCCGGCCCTCCGTCGAGCGGGCGCGATCCCGCGGCGGCGATCCCGACGGTATCGTCCGGCACGTCAATCTGGAGCCCCGGACCGATCGTCACCTCGGACCCGTAGACCCCCAGTGCGAGCTGGCGGCAGCCTTCGATCACGGTGTCGCGAAGCGACGCGCGGCTCACCCGCAAGAGCTCCAGACCTCGCGATTCGCTTCCCTCGATTCGTGCGCCATCGACCTCGACCTCGCCGCCCACGATCTGATTGATGGCGCCGTCACTCCCGAGATTGGTCTGCTCCGCGAGCAACGTGCCCGGGCCGAGCCGAACCCGCCGCGTCGGATCCTCCTCGTTGTCGATGAGCAGCCCCGAGAGGCCGCCGCGCAGCGTCGTTGCCGACAGATCGACGTCCGTCGCGTGACCCGCCACACCTGCCGCCAGCCCTTCCGCACGGACGATCACCGCGTCGTGCGCGACGAGCCGCGATCCCGCGCCGAGCTGGAAGGCGAATGGCATCGCCTGGCTGCCGAATGGCGTGCCCGAGAACGTGAGCGGATGGACCTCGGTGGCCTCCACGTCGGCGCTCGCATCACGGTCGAGCGCGACTCCGGTCACGACTCCATCGACGAGCACATCGTCGAGGACGAGATCGCCGCGCGCCACGATCCCCGCCTCGCAGCCGCGTACGACGAGGGCACGCACAGTCACCGCGGCCCCTGGCCCACCGGTCACGAGCACCGCACCGAGGGCGATCGGCGGCGCGCGTGGATCGGCCGCGTCGAGGCCATCGACGGCGATGCACGATCCGAGCGCCGCCTGCACGACCGAGGCGCCCGACTCCTCGTCGCGGCCGACGCCCCGCAACGTCGTTCCCGCCGGCAGCACGTTCGTCGGCGGCGCGTGCTCCCCTGCGACGAGGCAAATCGAATTGCCGGCAGCAGAGGCCAGCGCGTCGTCGATCGTCGCGAAAGGCCGCGACGCGCTCCCGTCGGCCCCCGCGCCTCCGCGCCCATCGACGACGAGGCAAGGCTCCTCGGGCGGCGCCGCGTCGAGCGCCGCATCGTCGGACGCCCCATCCGCCATGCCGGCGTCGCGCCGTGTCGGTGTGTCGTCGTCCCCGCACGCGGAGATCACGCCCCAGACGAACCAGATCGCGACGGCTCGCGTGCGCGACCTCGTCACATGCACACCGGGATCGGGCTTCCGCAGACGGAAGGCGGCGCACACACGTCGGGACCGGACGAGCAGTCGCGCACGCACGAGCCCGCAGCGTCGAGCACGCGAACGCCGATGGGCTCGGACGATTCGAGCATCCCCGACAAGCATCGCTCGCCTTCGCCCGCACAGAGCTCCAGCGATGCCACCGACTCCGCCGCGCAGAACAGGATGGCGCACGTCCCGAGGCACAACCCGTAGCCATACGGGTTCGGACAATCGGCCACGGTGCGACAGGCATCGCCGACCCGCGCGGACTCGCTCCCTGCGAACGAGCCGGCGGCAGGAAGGAAGCAGAAACCATCGGTCGCGGCGAGGTCGAGATCGAGCTCGCGGGGCCAACAGGCAAACCCGCGCGGACACCGATCGTCCGCAGACGCGCCGTTCGTTCCATCGATACCCGGGGTGCAACGCGGCAGACAGACGTGAGCCAGCCGATCGGTCTCCGGAAGGGCGCCCAGCGCGATGCACACCTCGCCGTCTGCGCACGCGTACGGCCCACCGAGATCGCAGTGGGCGAGAAAGCACATGCCACCGACGCACGCGCCCGCCGGACCCCGGCAGTCTGCATCGCTGCCGCACGAGGTCAGCGCCGCGGCCGATGGCTGCGCGCCATGCACGCAACGACCCGAGGCGAGCTCGCACGTGCGCGGCTCGTCGGGACGCGGCGGCGGGATGTCCGAGTCCAGATGCTCACATTGCGCGTCCGACGAGCATCCGACGACGCACACGCCGTCGAAGGCGCAGTTGTATCCCTCTCGGCAGCCACCCGCCGAGCCCGCGACGCGTTCGCACGTCGCGAGACATCGCTTGTTGTCGCCCACGGCCTCGTCGTACCAGGCGCTCCCGCAGGCCGATCCCGACGGGCAATCCACGTCGCGCTCGCAAGCGCGTGTGCAGTAGCCGTTCGGCCACGCGCGCGCGCCCTCGGGACCGAGGAAACACTCGAGCCCTGCCTGGCAGCCACGGTCTTCCGCACACGGCGCGCCCACACGCCCGCTACTGGTCGGCGCCATGTCGGGAGTGGCGTCGACGCCGGTGTCCGGATCGCGGGGCGCGTCCATCCCGACGTTCGCATCCCGAGGGACGTCCGACGACGAGTCGCCGCAAGCGAGCAATGCGATCGCCGCGACGGCGATCGTGCCTACCGCGGATCGAGCGCCCCACGTCACCGCGCCGATGGTTCGCGGCCGTCGCGCGCGTGTCAATCGCGGTGGATCGAGCAACGGGTCCGCTCCGTGAGCATCGCCTTGGCGTGCTCGTCGAGAACGGTGGCGAGACGGCCACACTCCCGGCATCCGTGGCGGGCGCCGGTGTGCATCCGCTTGCGCGAGCGGGCCGAGGGCTCGACGGATCGAGACGACCCGCTCGTGATCGCGTCAGGCGGGCTCGCCCGTCGACCGCGGCGAGTTGTGCAGAACGACGGGCGCGGCCTTCCTGCGCAGCCGCATGTTCAGCAGCTCGATGCCCAGCGAGAAGGCCATCGCGAAGTAGATGTAGCCCTTGCCGATGTGCTGCCCCATGCCCTCGGCGACCAGCATGACTCCGATGAGCAGCAAGAAGCTGAGCGCGAGGATCTTCATGCTCGGATGCCGGTTCACGAAGTCGCCGACGCGACGCGCGAACACGAGCATCACGCCCACCGCGATGATCATGGCGATGACCATCACGAAGACGTGTCGCGCCATGCCTACGGCCGTGATGACGGAGTCCAGGGAGAACACGATGTCGAGCAAGAGGATCTGCGCCAGGATGAGGCCGAAGTCGGCGGCGCCGCTGCCGCTCTTCTTCTTCTCGTCGTCGGCCGCCTCGAGCTTCGAATAGACCTCGTGCGTGGCCTTCGCGACGAGGAACAGACCGCCGCCGAGGAGGATCAGGTCACGGCCCGAGATCTCGTTGCCCATGACCGTGAAGAGTGGCGCCGTCAGGCCCATCACCCACGAGATGGCGAACAGCAGCGCCAATCGCATGCCGAGCGCCAGCGAGAGCCCGAGGTTGCGCGCGAGCGGCTGCTGCGCGGCCGGGAGCTTCGCCGTCAGGATCGAGATGAACACGATGTTGTCGATTCCGAGAACGACCTCCATTGCCGTCAGCGTGGCGAGGCTCACGTAGGTGTCTGGTTGACCGAGAAGCTCGAGCATCGACCCTCCTGCCAGGTGACTCCCCCGAGTGGAGATGGCGTCCTTCCAACCGCCACTCGGCCCGGATATTTCAGCTGCCGACCGGGCTGCCCGTTCGGGTGCCGACGTCGAGCCGACCCGGCACGCGCGACGACGTGATGGAGCCGGCGCACGCCGAGAGCGTACTCTCTGCGCTCGAGGCAACGGCGTGAACGAGCAGATCGAGTACACGTTGGCGGCGGTCGATCCCACGTCTCGGCGTCCTCTCGCGATGCGTGGCGGCTTCGCGCGGCCGCCGGAGCCGGGCGGCGCCGCGGAGCTCATCGCGCGCTGCATGCAGTGCCGCGCCTCGGGCTCGGCCTGCGCGGACGGTCTGGATCCCGGCGACCACGCCGCCAAGCTGGCGCTCGCGCGCCGCATCCTGCGCAAACACGGCTGTCCGCACGTCGTTGCAGCCAGCGAGTGAGCGCCGAGCGGGAGCGCGTCAGCGCTCGTTACACGCGGCTTGGTGCCCGAGCTGGCAGGCTCGCGTGAACCACTGACGCGCACGCGTCTGATCGCGCGGGAGGCCGGCTGCGCCTTGCTGGTACATCGTGCCGAGGGACCAGCACGCGCCGCCGTTGCCGCCCGTGCACTGGCTCTCGAGCACGACGCGGACGATCTCGCCCTGGTTCGCGCCGCCGAGACCGCCGACGTCGCCGGGGATGGTCGTGGTGGTCGTCGTCGTGGTCGTGGTGCCGATGGTCTCGATCCCGCCGAGGCTCGGAGCGGCGTTCGGGACGCACGCGACGAGATCGATCTGTTGGCCGCCGGTCTCGACGTGCGCGGACGTGACCGACCAGCGCCCTGCGCTCTGCACCCCGTGGAAGTAGAGCTGGCCGCTGCCGCGCGTGCCCTCGATCGGGACGTTCCAGTCGATGTTGCCGCTGCCGCCGCCCATCTCGCACCCACCGCAGCCGAAGCCGAAGGTGCCCTGGATGTCGTCGCCGAGCGCGGCGCGCGTGGTCGGGCAGTCGCGCACCTTCTGGATCGCGACGTCGTACGCGTTCGGCGATCCGGCGAGCTCGAACCACGGGTACGGGTACAGCGCAGCAGACAATCCGAGCACACCGGGGATGACGGTCGTGACGAGCGTGATCGCGACGCTGAAGCAGCCGATCCCCTTCGCGGCCTTCCCGCCGGCCGCGCTGCCGCCGATTCCGACGACGCGTCCCGCGCCGCGAACGACCTGCTCCGCGATCGGGGAGGCCGGGCCACGGTTCTTCGCGAAGAGCAGGAGCACGTCGGCCGCGCCGTGACGCACGACGAGCCCTTCGATCTCGGCGCGACACGTGGTGTCCTGGCCGAGCGCGGCCTGCGCGTGCGCGCGAAGGCAGCCGGCGAGCGCGGTGATCTCGCTCGAGAACGGGATCTCTCCGTAGTTGGGGCCGAGGATCTCGATGACCTTCGCGTGCTCGTTGCGCGCGAGGTGGTAGCGCGCGACGGTCACGCGGTAGCTCGAGTCGGCCTCGAGCAGGATGGGCCGCGGGTTGATCCCGGCGAGCCACGCGCGAAACGCCTCCTCGTCGCCTTGCTCGAGGGCGAGGCGCGCGAGGCTCGAACGGAGGATGTCGGCGTGCGCGGGGTCCTGCGTCAGCTCGAGCGCCGTGTCGAGCACCGCGCGCGAGTGCTCGTGGTCGTTGTCGAGCGTGTAGAACATCGACAGGAAGTACGCGAGCCGGAACAAGCGGAGGCCCGTCTCGTGATCGGGCGACTCGGACATTCGCGCGCGCGTGCGCTCCCAGTCCTGCCGAATCGCGGCGATGGCAGCGGGTCGAGCGCGCGCGTCGCCGAGCATCGCGAGGTAGGGCTCGAGCCCTTCGGGGATGCGAAAGAGCGCCGGCTGCGCGGGGTTCTGCTGCGCGAACTGCAGGCGAAGGCCGGCCAGACGCGCGGCTTCGTCGACCTGCGGCGCGTCGGGCACGAGCGATCGGCGCGCGGCCAGGCGCTGCTGCGTTCCGCAGTAGTTGCAGACGACGTCGGCGGCCGTCGTCGGCGCTACCACCGGCGCGCCGCACTTCGGGCACTCGATGGACCGGAGCTCATGCGTGTACGCGGTGCGCATCTGCCGGCGAATCCTCCTTCATTGCCCAGCGATGGTCCACGTCCGCGCCACGCGTCGGTCACGAGCAAGCCTTGCCCGATCGAGCACCCGCCCGCGCCCATCGCAAGAGAATCTCCCTGAAAACACTGGGCAAGCGTGGGCGGCACATGATCGGCAAGCCCGTCCGACATGCCGCAGACCACCTACTACCCCTCCCCGCGCGACACCGCGACCTGACCTCGGTCAGACGCGCGGGACGAGCTCTTCCGGGGGCAAGGTGGCCCGCGCGGGGGCGGTCGGAAGCGCGGCCTCGATGCCCAGGAGATCGAGCACGCGGATCGGCGTCGTGCGCAGGATCGCGCGCGGGTCTTCGTCGCGACCGAGCCCGGCGAGCGACGGCGGCACCAGCAGTCCCTGCTCGAAGGCTGCGAACGCAGCGTCGCTCACCCGTCGCGCCACGACGAGCGAGTGCGGCAAGAGATCGCCCACGTCGATCCACGACGAGGCGCCTGCGGTCGGACCGAGCGCCCACGGATCGGGCGGCTCGGTGGGATCCGGAGCGCCGGCGAGCCCACGCAGGCCCGCCGCGACTCCCCACGGCTCGGTCGTCGCGAACGACTCGGCGAACGGGGCCCAGCTCCGCATCCGTGCGTGCACGAGCTCGACGTGCTCGTCCTCGTACCAGCCCGAGCGCCGCCAGGGCCACGGGGTCGCCGCCACCTCCACGAAGGCGCGCCCGCTCGGATCGAGCAGCGCTCTCCACGCGACGTCACCCGCATCGTCGTGCAGGGCGACGGCCAACGCATCCGGCTCGCTCGCGAGGCAGTACGCGCGTGCGCCCACGAGCTTGCCGAAGGGCCCGAGCTCCTCGGGCTCGTGGAGCCACGAGGTCGGGGGCGCTTCCGTCGAGAGCTCCGCGATCGCGCGCGGGCCATCCCAGATCCAGCGAGTGCGGAACGCGGGCGTCCACTTCGCGATCCGACGACCGAACGCGTCGTACGCGTAGCGCACGGACGTGCCGTCGGGCCGGGTCACCTCGTCGAGCATCCCGAGCGCGGACCATCGGTAACGCCAGCGGGCTCCTCCCATGTCGCGTCGCTCGACGAGACGTCCCGCGCCGTCGAAGGTCAGACCCAGCGTCTCGTCGGCCCTTCGCGGCACGACGCGCGAGCCGAGCGACATGGCGGTCACGGTGCCGTGCGCATCGCGCTCGAACCGACGGAGACCCATCGCCGAGCTCGCGACCGACGCCAGACGTCCGCGCGCGTCGCGCCCGAGCTCCACCTGCTCGGCGGGTCGATCGCCTTGCCACGTCGCGCGTGTGAGCACGCGGCCTTCGCCGTCACGCGACCACTGCGAGACCACACGGCCCGGCAGCCATCGGACCGCGACCGCGCCCTTCGCGTCGCGCTCCACGTCGATGTGGATGCGCACGTCGCCGCGTTGGCCGTCGATCGCGTCGATGCGCCCCGTGCCGCCGCGCACGAACACGAGCGACGTGCCCGTCGAGTCGCGCACGGCGATGCGCCGGCCGGCCGCGTCGTATTGCGTCTCGATCCAGTCGTCGTCCGAGCGCTCGCGTACGACGTGACCCGCCGCGTCGCGCTCGAGGCGCACGACGTGATCGCCGCGCTTGGCCTCGACGAGGCGTCCGAGCGGGTCGTATGCGAAGTGCTCGTGCGGCCCCGCGACGTCGTGGCGGATCTCCGTCACGCGCCCCGCCGCATCCCGGCGGATCTCGCACTTGCCTCCGGACGGCGGCACGACGAGCGAGGGCTCTCGTTCCCCGCCGGCGTATCGGAACATCCAGCGGCCCCCGGTCGAGAGCGTCTCCTCGGTGACGCGCCCGAGACCATCACGCTTGAACGTGCGGTGCTCGTTGCTCGGCCCTCGGATGGCGAGGATGCGCCCTTCCACGTCGCGCTCGATGTGCACCTCGCCCTCGGGACCGGTCCGGGATGCGAGCCGACCCGCCGCGTCCCACGTGAATCGGAGCACGCCGGCGTCGTCCTCGATGGACGCGAGACGCCCGTCGCGCTCGTAGGTCATCCGCACCGCCGAGCCATCGGGACGCCGGACTTCCGCGAGCCGACCCGCGGCGTCCCACGACAACGATCGCGAGGCCCCGCTCGACTCGGAGACGGCGAGCGGACGGCCGAGCCAGTCGTACGCGACGCGCGACTCGGTGCCCGACCTGCGGATGACCGACACGTTCATGCCCGCGTCGTACTCGACCTCGGTGCGATGCCCTCCCGGCTTCACGACGGCGCGAAGAAGCCCCGCGTCGTGCTCGAAGCCGGTGCGGTGCCCGAGCGGATCGATGGCCTCGACGAGCTGCCCGAATCGGTCCCAACGCCATCGCCACTCGCTGCCATCGGCGGTGACCACACGCTCGGGACGACCCGCCGCGTCGAGCTCGACGACGGTCTCGTGTCCCGCGGGCTCGATGATCTTCGAGACGTGACCTCGCACATCGTGCTCGAACCTGGTGACGCGCCCCTCGAGATCCGTGCTCGTCTGCAGCCGCAGCTCGTCGTCGTAGGTGAAGGTCCCGCGCTCGCCGTCCGACAGCAGCGTTCCCACCGGGTCGAATCGGAGGACGCGCTTGCGCCCGGTCCCGTCGACGACCGTCGTCGCTCCCTCGATCGGGCGATACCGCAGCTCGCGATCGTCCCCGCCGCCGTCGTTCCACGTGCGCACGCAGCGCGAGTCGGGCCCGGTGCCGTCGAAGCCCCAGTACCAGGAGCGATTGGACGGATCGGTCGCGCGGACCAGCAGATGCCCTTCGTAGCCGTACGTGCACGTGCGGCCGTCCGCGTCGCGCACGCCGACGAGATCGCCGTCGGGAGAGCGCTCGTACGACGCGACGGTGAGCCCGCCGCGGCCGGTCGGATCGCGAAACGCGACGCTCAGGAGCCGTCCCCGGCTGTCGTGCTCGAAAGCGAGCTCTCGCCCCGCGGCGTCGCGCACGCTCGCCAGACGCGCATGCCGATCGTAGTCGAGGCGCAGCTCCGGCCCGGCAGGGTGCGCGACGGACACGAGGCGAGCGATGCCGTCCTGCGCGTCGCCGGCAACCCGTTCGAAGTGCAGCAACGGCCCGCGCAACGTCTCGATGCGGTAGCGATGGACGCCGGTGCAACGCAGCGTGAAGCGCTCGAGAGGCGCCTCGGCGCTGTCGCCGCGACGGATGACCTCGCCGGGCAGGTGCATCGTGTCGAGCTCGAGCTCGCGTCCGTCGCCGGCGCGCACCACGACCTTGCCGGCCTCGAGCCAGACCGCCTGCTCGTAGACGTGGCTCCATCCAGGGCCGAGCGAGAGCGAGCGGTTCGACAACGACGAGTCGTAGTGACGCCGGAGCTCCAGCGGCAGCGGCCCCGCCACCGAGAGGTCGGTCTCGGCGAGGAGCACCCGGCCGGTCGCGGCGTCGACGCCGCGACCCACGACCACGCAGTCGCCCGCGGCGCGGAGGCTCCGAAGGCGGTCGGGACGTACCAACGACACGACGCGGTGGGCTTTGGTGACGTGCCAGCGGGTCCTCATCGCGGGCGCGAACCTACCAAGTCCCGCGGCAGGACGTCACGCGCGTCCGCGGCCCGGAGCGCGGGCGAATCTGAGGGCGATCCGAGCCCCCCGCCAGCCGGCGCGGCTTGACATAGATGCACATCGCATATATGCTCTGTGCATCGAAGGTGGCTTCTCCCCGCAGTCGACGCGATCGAGCCCGGACGCGCGAAACGTCCGGAACGAACCGCCCGCTCGCACCGAGTGTCGGGAGAAAGCGCGTCTCGGGCGCGCCGGTCACCGACGAGCGTGCGTTTCTCGCTTCCTACGATCCGGCGGCCTTCGATCGGCCGTCGGTCACCGTCGACGTCGCGCTGCTGTCGGCGTTCGACGGCTCGCTGCACACCGTGCTGGTGCGAAGACGCGAGCCACCCTTCGCGGGCCGGTACGCCCTGCCGGGTGGCTTCGTGAAGATGGAGGAGTCGCTGCCGACGGCGGCGCTTCGCGTGCTCACGCAGAAGACCGGCTTGCGCCGCGTGTTCCTGGAGCAGCTCTACACCTTCGGCGAGCCCAACCGGGATCCGCGAACGCGGGTGGTCTCGGTCGCGCACTACGCGCTCGTCGAGCCCGCGCGCCTGCAGAAGGCCGCCAAGGACAACCCCGACACGGTCGTCGCGTCGGTGGAGCTGACGCCGGCTTCGGACTCGGTCGAGCGCGCCGCGGTCCGCGACTCGGAAGGAACCCCGCTTTCGCTCGCGTTCGATCACGCCGAGATCCTGGCGACCGCCGTGCGCCGGATCCGCGGCAAGCTCGACTACACGCCCATCGGCTTCCAGCTGCTGCCCGACCGCTTCACGCTGCTCGACCTGCAGCGCGTCCACGAGACCGTGCTCGGTCGACCGCTCAACAAGGACTCCTTCCGCCGCCGCATGCTGGCGTCCGGGGAGATCGAGCCCACCGGCGAGTCGCAGACGGGCGTCGATCATCGCCCGGCGGAACTGTTTCGTTTCGTCCGGCGTTCTGCCGTTTGACCGATTGGGACTCGTCTTCACGGGGGAGTTGCAAGAGGGGGCCGCGGGGGCGAGCGCAGCCCCCGCCAGCCAGCACAGCAAGCTCGCTCCATCGCTCAGTGACCCGGCGCGCCGTGACGCGCGCGCCGGAGGAAGGCACGTCCATGGCCGAGATCACGCGTCTACCCTTCGTCCGCCACCTGCGCGTCGACGCCTCGTCGCACGTGCTGCACTACCGTCGA
>JADZFZ010001003.1 GCA_020854145.1 Deltaproteobacteria bacterium
GCGGGTCAGCGTTTGCGGAGCTTCTGCTCGGCCGAAGCGCTGCGCAGGCGCGCCTGGATCAGGAAGTCGGCGAACTGCTCGGCGATGTACTCCACGAGGTGCGCGTCCGTGCCGGTGAAGCCGCGGCTCGAGGTGGAGTTGACGAGCTGGAGCGCTCCGAGGAGCTGGCCGTCCATCTGGACGCGGCACGTCAGCAGCGACCGCGACACGAACCCGGTCCGCTCGTCCACCGATCGGTCGAAGCGCGGATCGGTCGCGACGTCCGACACGACCACGGCGTAGCCCACCTGCGCCGCCACGCCGAGGAGCCCTCTGCGGCGGGAGACGGCCTGCCCCTTGAGCTGCTCGGCGACGGGCCCTTCGACGAACACGAAGCGGAGCTCGTCGGCGTTGATGTCGTAGAGCAGCGCGGAGCCGGCCTCGCAAGGGATCATCTCCCGGCAGAGGTGCAGCACGAACTCGCACCCCTCGAGCGCCGTCTGCAGGAAGAAGAGATCTTGAACGCGTTCGAAGACGTCTGCGAGACGCTCTTCGTCCGCCTCGCCCGTCGATCGACGCGGGCGCGGCGGGATCGACGAGCGCCGCTCGGACGGCGGGCGGGAGGCGCGATGCGCTTGCGCGCCCGAAGGCGTGGGTGGCGGGGGCGGTGGTACGGGCGTCGGCGCGGCGACGGCGGGAGCCGGCTCCATGGCCTGGGACACGGCCGGAACGGCCGCCGCGACGGGCGAGACGAGCGGGATCGGAGGGGTCTCGACGACCTCGAGGGTCGGGACGGCGACCGGCGACGTGATGCCCGGAGACGCAGCCGGCGCGCCCACCGCGGCGCCAGGATCGGCGGCCGGCGGCGGGCTTGGCTCGGCGGCCTGCGCGGCGTCCGGCACCGAGGCGGGCGCGGGCTCCTCGGTGGGCGAGGCCTGCGAGGCCGCCGAAGGGGCGGGCGCCGCCCAATCCGAGACTCTGGGTGCCGGGGTCGGCGCCGCGGGGGTCGGCACGACGGGCACGACCGGAGCCGCGGGCGTCGCGACCGGCTCGGCCTCGACGGCGGTGGCCGTCGGCGCGGGAGCGGCCGTCGGCGCGGGGCCTCCGATGGCGATGGGCGCGGGCGCCGACACCACCGCGGGCTCGGGCAGTGGCGAGGACGGGATCGGCGCAAGCGGCTGGGACGCGGACGCGACGAGCTGCGCGGGCGGAGGCGATGCGACCTGCGGTGCCGGTATGGGATGCGCGGACGGCGAGGTCGTCACGGCCTGGGGCGCAGGCGGCATCGCGGCTTGCGGTGCGAGCGGCGGGTGCGAGGGCGCGGCCTGCGGTGCGGGCGGCGGGTGCGAGGGCGCGGCTTGCGGTGCGGGCGGCGGGTGCGAGGGCGCGGCTTGCGGTGCGGGCGGCGGGTGCGAGGGCGCGGCCTGCGGTGTGGGCGGCGGCTGCGAGGGGGCCGCCGAGGGCAACGAAGGCGCGGGCGGCGGCTGCGAGGGTGCAGACGGGGGGCGTGACGCGCGTCGCGGCTTGCCGCGCTTGACCTCCGGCTCCGTCTCGCGCCAATCGCGTAACGTCAACGCCACGAGTGGGCCACGCTTCGGTTTGCCGGCCCACGTGTGGTCGAAGGCCGCGAGCGCGATGAGCTTGCCCTGCGGTCGGGCCGCGAGCTCCGCCTTCACGCGCTCGAGCTCGACGCGAAGGAGCCGCTCCGCCTCGTCGATCGTCGTCCCCTCGGGCACTGCGTAGGTCGCCTCGTGGACGAGCAGCTTGTTGTCGGCGGCCGGCTCCTGGATGCGGATCCCGAACCGCGTCAGACCCTCGGGCGGGCCGGCCGCGGCCGCAGCCGGAGGTGCGGACTCCCGCTTCGCGGGTGCCGTCGATGCCGTAGGGCGCGACACGGCGGACGGCGACGGCACGACCGCGGCAGTCTGCGTGGACTTGCCGCCGCCGACACGGGGACGCGGGATGTCCGCGGCCTTCACGTACCCGGGTGACGTCTTGTTGGGCGGCACGGCGTCGGCGGGGATCTGGGGACCGCGCGGCGCGGGCTTGTTGAAGGACTTCGTCGCGGCCGGGCCCACGACGTACGTCATCTGCTCCTTCGCGTGCGACACCTGAACGGAGCCGTCCTCTCGGAACTCGCACGTGAGCTCGGATCCCGGCAGCGGCTCGCTGCCCATGCCGAGCGCTTGCCGACCGGCGCGGAGCGCGCCCATCCAGTTGTCGGCGTCGATCACCGCTTCGCGTCGCGCGTCGGGGGACGAGCCGTTCTTCGAAACTTCGATGCGCCAGCTCGATGCCACGCGTTGCTCGCCGGGCATTGAAACCTCGAATCAGGTCTTCGCGCAAGACTCCGGGCGAGAGAGCAGGCGCCGAGCCCAGTCGCGGCGGCTCCCTGCTACCTTTCGCGCGCCGTGTGGGTGCTCGTGATCGGACCGAAGGTGTTCCTCGAACGCGAGGATGGTGCAGCGCATGTGCTCGCCGACCTCGGCTGCCACACCGAGGCCCTCGACCCGTGGGACTCCTTCGACGACGAGCGTCTCTCGTCGCGTCCGCCGTCGGTCGTCGTGGTCGAGGCGATCGACCGCGCCGAGGCCGCGCGTGCCGCGCTCGTGAGGGTGCGCGCGGTACCGGGTCTCGTCCGAGTCCCCGCGCTCGTCGCGCTCGAGCCTCGGCAGCTGCCTCGCTGCGAGCCGTCCGACGGGTTCGACGACCTCATCCTCGTTCCGTACGTGCCCGCCGAGCTCTACGCGCGCATCCGGCGCCTCGAGTGGCGGGCCAGCGAGTTCCACGATCACGAACGCGTCAAGGTCGGCGACGTGATGATCGATCTCGCGGGCCACGACGTGACCGTCTCTGGCCATCGCATCGACCTGACGCACCAGGAGTTCGCGCTGCTCCGGTTCCTCGCCACCAACCGCGGTCGCGTCTTCACGCGCGATCAGCTGCTCTCGAAGGTCTGGGGTGTCGACTACTACGGAGGCTCGCGCACCGTGGACATCCACGTTCGACGCCTGCGCGCCAAGCTCGGCGACGCCATCCCGCTCTCCACGGTCCGCGGCGTCGGCTACAAGATGCAGCTGCCTTGACGCGCGGGTCGCAGCCCGTATCCTGCGCGGCTCGCTTTCGCCGGGGCACCTCGCAGGCGGCGCGAGCAACGTGCGTCAATGGCCGAGTTCGTCATCAAGCTCCGCGACCTCGAAGCGGGTGAGAAGCCGTACCGATTCGAGCTCTCGCGGTCCTGGCTCGAGCGCGCGCTCGCGGGCACGGACATGTCGCCCCCCGACGACGCCAACCCGGGCATCGCCACCGTGAAGGCGATGTTGTCGGGTCGCGACGTCCTCGTCCGCGGCGAGGTCGACGCCGAGATCGCGATGACCTGCGCGCGATGCCTCGGCCCCGCCGTCGTCCCCGTGCACGCGCCGATCACCGCGCTCTTCACTCCGGCGCCCAGCGCGCCGGCCGCCGCGACATCGCCTGCCCCGACCGCGGACGCGGCCGCACGAGAAGGCACCGCGCAGCGCCGCGCCAGGAAGCCCAAGCCCGAACCGGACGACGCCGACGTCGAGCTCAGCGGCGACGACCTCGATCGCGAGCACTTCACCGGCGAGACCATCGCGCTCGACGACCTCGTGCGCGACCAGCTGCTCATCGAGGTTCCATTCAACCCCCTCTGTCGCGAGGACTGCCCGGGCATCGCGCCCGAGCGCGCCCCCGCTCCGCTCGAGAGCAAGGCGGACGTGATCGATCCGCGTTTCGCGCCCTTGCTCGCGATCAAGCTGCCCAACAAGGAGTGATCTCCCGTGGCCGTCCCGAAGAAGAAGACATCCCGCTCCAAGCGCGACATGCGCCGCGCCAACCACGATCGCGTCGCCGCACCGACCGTGATCAACTGCCCTGCCTGCAACGAGCTCATGGTTCCGCATCGCGTGTGCCCGTCATGCGGACAGTACAAAGGTCGCGAGGTCGTGAAGAAGGCTGCCCAAGCCGACTGATCGCCGCGCGAGCCGGGGCACCGACCGCGACTCGCGACGCGGCGGCATCCTCGTTTCCGTCCGCTGTGACGGAACGCTGACGGGACGGCGACTCGGCCGTTGCCGGGCGCTCGCAAGGTTCGTTGGCAGGAGATTGCATGAGCGCGTCCGACCGTGACCGATTGGCAGTTCGCCCCCTCGGGTCTCGCATCCTGGGGACGGGTCACGCCGTACCGACGCGCGTCGTCACCAACGCCGATCTCCAGGACAGCCTCCAGACGACGGACAAGTGGATCCGCGAGCGCACGGGGATCCGCGAGCGCCACATCGCGTCACCGGAGGAGCCGGGCAGCGTGCTCGCGACCCGCGCGGCGCGGCACGCGCTCGAGACGGCGGGCATCGCGGCGGAGGACCTCGACCTCATCGTCGTGGGGACCTTCACCCCGGACTATCCGATGCCCGCCACCGCCGTGCTGGTGCAGCGCGCGCTCGGGGCGTCGTGCGCCGCGTTCGACCTGTCCGCAGCGTGCGCGGGCTTCGTCTACGGGCTGAGCATCGCGGACCAGTTCGTCTCGCGCGGCACCGCTCGCTACGCCCTGGTGATCGGCGTCGAGCTCCTCTCGCACGTCACGGACTGGACCGATCGGTCCACCGCCATCCTCTTCGGCGACGGAGCCGGTGCGGTGGTGGTCGGCCCGACGAGCGCCGAGGACGTCGCGGCGGGGCGGGGCATCCTCTCGACGCACCTGTTCGCCGACGGCGCGCACGCGGAGTCGCTCATCGTGCCCGGCGGCGGCACGCGCGAGCCGATCACGGCGGCCAACGTCGGCGACCGTCGCGTGACGATCAAGATGCAGGGCAAAGAAGTCTTCAAGCACGCGGTCCGCTCGCTCGCGAGCTCGTGTCGCTCGGCCCTGGCCGCGCACGACCTGGCGCCGAAGGACGTCGACTGGGTCGTCGCGCACCAGGCCAACCTTCGGATCCTCGAAGGCGTCGCGGAGCGCAACGAGGTCTCGATGGACCGCTTCTACGTGAACCTCGACCGGTTCGGGAACACCTCGAGCGCCTCGATCCCGATCGCGCTCGACGAAGCGGTTCGCAACGGCGCCATCCAGAGAGGTCAGCTGCTGGTCCTGTGCGCGCTCGGCGGCGGCCTCACGTGGGGCTGCGCGCTCGTCCGATGGTGAAGGAGACGGCGATGTTCGGATTGCAGGGGAGGGTAGCGGTCGTGACCGGCGGGTCGCGCGGGATCGGGCGCGCCTGCTCGATCGCGCTCGCGGACCGCGGTGCTCACGTGGTCGTGTGCTTCGCCGCGAGAGAGGACGCCGCCGCGGAGGTGGTCGAATCGATCCGCGGCAAGGGCGGCTCCGCCGAGGCCAGACGCGTGGACGTCGCCAGCGCCGAGCAGGTCGAGGAGACGTTCTCCGCGATCACCAAGGAGCGTGGCAAGCTCGATATCCTGGTGTCCAACGCAGGTGTTGCGGCCGATAATCTGTTGCTGCGCGTCCGTCAGGACGACCTCGACAAGGTGCTGGGCCCCAACGTCGCCGGCGCCATCTGGACGGCCAAGAGCGCGGTGCGGTCCATGATGCGCGCACGCTGGGGACGTATCGTGTTCATGAGCTCGGTCGTCGGGCAGATGGGCAATCCCGGCCAAGCGGTCTACGCCGCGTCGAAGTCCGCACTCTTCGGCTTGACGAAGACCCTGGCGAAGGAGTACGGGTCGCGCGGCATCACGGTCAACGCCGTGGCGCCGGGTTTCATCGAGACGGAGATGACGGCGTCGATGCCGCAACAAGCCAAGGATCACCTCATCGCCGCGACCCCGCTCGGCCGCTACGGTCGAGTCGAGGACGTGGCGTCCGCCGTCGTGTACCTGGTCTCGGAGGAAGCCGGCTTCGTCACCGGTCAGGTGCTCGCCGTCAACGGAGGCCTCTACACCTGATCTCGATCGGTCCCGTTCGTGCCCGTCTCCGCGGCACCTGATCGGCCCTGCGCGCGGGGCGAACGGCGATCCCGCCCCACCCACGGTGGGCACTCTCGCCCGCTCGACGAGCGGGCACGATTCGATGGATGGTCGCGCGATCCGCGCGCGAGCGACGAAGACACCCGCGGGTGCGCAGCCACCCGATAGCCGAACGCCAGCGAGGGCAAACGACACATGGACATCGGTGCGAAGGTCAAAGAGATCATTGCGCAGCAGCTCGACGTCGATCCGCAGAACGTGAAGGCGGAATCGTCCTTCATCGAGGACCTCAACGCCGACTCGCTCGCGATCGTGGAGCTGGTCCTCGCGCTGGAAGAGGCCTTCGACATCGACATCCCGGACGAGGACACGGAGAAGATCCGCACCGTCGGTGACGCGATCTCCTACGTCGAGGCGAAGGCCAAGAAGTAGCCGAGCAGTCGTCGGGCGAGCGTCATGCGAAGAGTCGTGGTCACCGGAATGGGGTTCGTGACCCCGGTTGGCATCGGAACCGAGGCCACCTGGAAGGCGCTCTGCGACGGGCAGAGCGGTATCGGGCCCATCACCCAGTTCGATTGCTCGCAGTTCACCTCGCGCATCGCGGGTGAGGTGAAGGGCTTCGAGCCCGGGGCGTTCATGGAGCACCGGAAGATCCGCGAGATGGATCGGTTCTCCCATTTCGCGGTGGCCGCATCGCAGCTGGCACTCGCCGACGCGGGCCTGCAGACGATCGCCGACGAGGTGCGCGAGACCGCCGGCGTCTACATCGGCGTCGGCCTCGGCGGGCTCGCGACCATCGAGACGATGAAGGAGACCATCCTCGCCAAGGGGCCGCGGAAGGTCAGCCCGTATTTCATCCCCGCGGCCATCGCCAACCTGGCGGCGGGTCAGGTCTCGATGCGCTTCGGGCTGCGCGGCCCGAGCTACTGCACCACGAGCGCCTGCTCGTCGGGCGCCCACGCGATCGGCGAGGCCTACCGCACCATCGTGCACGGCGACTCCGACATGTTCGTCGCCGGTGGATCCGAGGCGACGGTGACCAACCTCGGCGTGGCGGGCTTCACGGCGATGCGCGCGCTCTCGACGCGCAACGACGAGCCCACGCGTGCGAGCCGTCCGTTCGACAAGGGACGCGACGGGTTCGTGATCAGCGAAGGCTCGGGGATCCTCGTGCTCGAGGAGCTCGAGATGGCGCGGCGTCGTGGCGCGAGGATCTACGCGGAGATCGTGGGCTACGGCGCCTCGAGCGACGCCAACCATCTCACGCAGCCCGCGCCCGAAGGGGAGGGCGCGCAACGCGCGATGAGGGCCGCGCTGCGCGATGCGAAGGCCGCCTCCGATCGGGTCACGTACATCAACGCGCACGGCACGAGCACGCCGATCGGCGACGAGCTCGAGACGATCGCGATCAAGCGGGTGTTCGGCGACCACGCCCGGTCGCTCTGGGTCTCGAGCACCAAGAGCATGACGGGCCACCTGCTCGGTGCCGCGGGCGGTCTCGAGGCGGGGATCGCCGCGATGACGTGCGCGACGGGGATCGTCACCCCCACGATCAACCTCGAAGAGCCGGATCCCGAGTGTGATCTGGACTACGTGCCCAACGCCGCGCGCGAGCGAAGGCAGGACATCGTGCTGTCGAACTCGTTCGGCTTCGGCGGGACGAACGTCACGCTGGCTTTCACGCGCTTCGCGTAGCCTCTTCGGGTGAAGCACGAGCCCGGGAACCGTTGGTGCTGAGCTCGTCGAAGCACGCAATCGCGCCGCTCGACGTCGCTCGGGGCGGACGTCTGGCGGGGGCTCGTCTCGGCACGAACGGTTGTCTGCTCGCGCTCGGGCTTCTCGTCGCGTGCAGCGCGGGACCCGGCAGCGCGCCCACGAGGTCGTCGCGCGCGCGACCGGTCGCCACGTGGCCCGACGTGTCGAGACCGGATGCGCCAGCGCCGGCGCGCCTCGCGCGTCGCGTGCAAGCCCTGTCCGCCGCGTTCGACGAAGACCGCGCGATGCGGACCGTCGCCTTCGCCGATCAGTTCTTCCGCGTGCGGGGCAACCGCGGCTATCGCAAGACGCTCGAGCACGTCGAGACGGAGCTCCGCGCATCCGGCTTCCCCGAGACGGAGGTGCGCACGCTGGCGCTCGGCCCGGTGCGCGACGCCTGGACGCCCGTGCGCGCGTCGCTCGCGCTCGTCGGTGCGCAGGGCACGCCGGACGAGCCGCTGCACGCGTTCGCCGACGAGCGCGGCGCCGACCGCGCCACGTTGCTCGTCGGCTCCGCCACGACGCCGACGACGGAGCTCGAGGTCGTGCTCGCCGAGAACGCGCGGCCACCGCTCGCGGGGAAGGTGGTGCTCGGGCGCGGAGATCCCGCGGCGCTCCATCGCACGTACGTACGCGGCGGCGGAGCGGCCGGCATCCTGACGCTCAACCTCGTCGCCTATCATCGACCCGAGACGCACCGCGACGCCGCGCAGTTCGGGTACCTGCGCTCGGACGGCGCCGCGGCCGGCTTCGGTTTCTCGATCTCGCCGCGCACGGACGAGCGGCTCCGTGCCGCGCTCGCCCGCGGACCGACGCGCGTCCGCGTGTCGGTCGAGGTCACCGTCGGGCCGTCGGCTGCCACCGGCGTCGAGTGCACGCTGCGCGGGACCGAGGCGGACGCGCCGCCCGTCGTGCTGGTCGCACACGTCGACGAGCCCGGCGCGAACGACAACGCGAGCGGCGTCGGCGCGCTCCTGGAGCTCGCGCGCGCGCTCCGTGCGTCGGCCACGGGAGAGCACGCGCTGCGACGGTCCATCGTGCTTCTCTGGGGCCAAGAGAACGAGGTCGCGGACGCGTGGCTTCGGATGCAGCCGGTGCCGCCGATGGCGGGGCTCGTGCTCGACATGGTGGGGCAGGACCCGGCGGTCGTCCGCGCGCCATTCTTGGTGGAGCGGCTGCCCGATCCGGGCGCGGTGTGGACGCGAGCGCCCGACGAGCACACCGAGTGGGGCTCGACGACGGTCGATCCATCGCGGATCCGCGGGCACTACCTTTCCGATCACGTGATGGCCGCCGCACGGCTGCGCGCGGCGCGCGAGACGACGCCGTGGGCGTTCCGATCGCATCCGTTCGAAGGCGGCAGCGACCACACGAGCTTCCTCGAGGCAGGCATCCCGGCCGTGCTGGCGTGGCACTTCCCCGACGACGCGTACCACACGACGCGCGACCGGCTCGATCGCGTCTCGGGCGCCGAGATGGACCGCGTCGCCTCGACGATGGGTGCCGTCGCATGGACGCTCGCCGCGGCGCGCGCAGAGGACGTGGACGAGCTGCTCGCGATCGTGGAGCACGCCGGCGCGGAGCGGCTCGCGAGCGTGAGCTCCCATGCACGCGAAGCCATCGGGCGCGGCGCGGATCGCGGGACCGAGCGCCGCATCGCGGACGCATGGGTGCGGTTCTACGAGGAGGCGCTCGAGCGTGTGCGCGAGCTCGGGCCGGCCGGCTCGGCGAGCACCGACGCCGCGAAGGTCGAACGTGCACGCGGAAGGTGGCGCGCGACGGTCGATCCCGTCCTTCGCGCTATGCTCGAAGCGCATTGACGTCACACGCTCCCCGTCACGCCGATCCCGTCCGACCGTCGTCGCTTCCGAGCGGAGAGCTCGATGAGGGCTCACCCCTCACCCCGACCCTCTCCCCAGTCGGGGAGAGAGGGTCTGGTCCCGAGCTCCGAGTGAGCCCGAGCCCGCGTGAGCTGGCGACGGCGAAGTCGCAACACGCCCGAGCGTCCAGCGAAGGGCGTGAATCCACGCCACCAGCCCCTCACCCTGCCTCTCCCCGCGCCGCGGGGAGAGGGGACGCGCGTCGATGGGCGCGGGCGGAATCCACGACGTGGATCCGTCGATGGTCGAGCTCGGTCGGGGCGGCAGTCGATCGCGCGTTCGTGGGCGTGGCCTTCCGCAGCCGAACCGCGCAACGCGGCAAGGCCGGTCGCGGCGATGCGGCGCAGCGGCTCGCGGAGAGCGCTCGGTTCTACGCGGACGCGGACGCGCGGGGCGCGCTGTTCCGTGCCCCGGAGCGACCCGAGCTCCTCGAGCGACGCCGGCGCACCCTCGAGGGAGGGGCGGCGCTCGACGTCGAGTGGGCGAGCACCTACGAGCCGATTCATCCGACGTACGCGGCGCGGCTCGCGGAGCGGAGCGCGAACCGAACGGCCCACGCCCGATGGCTTCGACACGCCGAGGTCCGACCAGTCCTCGTGTGTCTGCACGGTTGGGGCGGCGGCCTGCCCGCGATCGAGGAGCGCGCGTTCGTCGCCCGCTGGTGGTACCGGAAAGGGATGGACGTCGTGCTTCCCGCGTTGCCGTTCCACGGGGCACGCGCGGGCTCGGTCCTGAGGCGGCCGAGCTTTCCCAGCACCGATCCCATCGTGTCGAACGAAGGTTTCGCGCAGGCGGTTCACGATCTGCGCGCGCTCGCCGCGGCGCTGCGGGCGCGCGGCGCGCCTGCCGTGGTGTTGACCGGCATGTCGCTGGGCGGGTTCACCACGACGCTGGCCGCGACGGTGGACACGACGTTCGACGCCGCGATCCCGATGATCCCGTTCGCGTCGTTGCCGCGCCTCTTGTGGGATCACGGCTCGGGCACGCCCGCGCGTGAGCGCGCAAAGGCGCAAGGAATCGACCTGCCCACCTTCGAAGCGGCGTTCGCGGCGACGAGCCCGCTCCGTCGGACGCCTCGTCTGGATCCGACGCGCGTGCTCGTCCTCGCGGCAGACGGCGACGCGGTGACGCCTCCGCATCATGCCGCGGAGATCCGCGACCATTTCTCGAACGACGTCGCGCGCGCCCAGCTCGTCGCGTTCGCGGGCGCACATCTCCTCCAGGTCGGACGCGGCGACGCGTTTCGCGCCATGGCGCGGTTCCTCGGCGGGCATGGCTGGCTGCCGAGTCGCAAAACTGCAAAGGGCGCGTAGCCGCGTGTGCTCGCCCGCTGTGTGAACGCAGGTTCGCGCGAACGAGGGCGATCCGTGACACCTGCTCCGGATCAGCCGTGCTCTCGGTGCGTTTTCTCTGGCATCTTGGCGTGGCACGACGCTTGGATTGCCCAGCGACGTCGGAGGCCGATCATGCCGCTCCACTCGATGCCCATCTCGCCGCGCGCCCCCCTGGGGACTTCGTCTTCGCGCGTGACCCTTCTCGGCGCCTTTCTCGTCGCCACCACCTTCCTCGTGAGCGGTTGTGGTGGATGCGGTGAAGCAGAGGACGCCTATTGCGACGAAACGGGCTGCTACTTCTGCGACGGCCTCGGTTGCAGGCGAGCGGAGACGCCGGCTCGCACGCCGTGCCCGCGTGGACAGTTCCAGTGCGTGACGGGCGTGTGCACGAGCCTCGGATGCGTCCCGCTGTGCAGCACGGGCGGCGACACCGATGCGGGCGGCTCCAGCGGCGACTGCCCCGACGGGACCACCTGTCTTCCCATCGCGTCGGCAACCGGCGGCGAGCTGACCATCTGCGCGCAGCCGGGTGAGAACCCGATGCACCAGCCGGGCTCGTGCACGACGAACGACGACTGCGGCGACGGCGCCGTCTGTCTCGACGGCATGTGCGCGGACGACCCGAGCGACTGCGGCGCGGCGTCGTGCGAGTGCACCACGGACGAGGACTGCGAG
This sequence comes from Deltaproteobacteria bacterium, assembly GCA_020854145.1. Taxonomy (GTDB): domain Bacteria; phylum Myxococcota_A; class Polyangia; order Polyangiales; family JADZFZ01; genus JADZFZ01. Next base: position 11,561 of record JADZFZ010001003.1, read on the forward strand.
GGCGGCCGCCTGTGCGTGGAGGGCGAGTGCCGCGCGCCGGAGGACACCTGCCAGTTCAACCTGGACTGCGGCCCCGGCCGCCTCTGTGTGGACGCGCGTTGTGTCGAGGGATGCGCCGACGGCACGTGCCCCACGGGCCAGCACTGCGAGAGCAACGTGTGCGTGGACGATGCGCCCACGACCTGCGCGACGAACGAAGACTGCGGCGCGGGCCGCGTGTGCCTCGACGCCGAGTGTCGCGAGTCGTGCACGACGAGCGAGCAGTGTGGTGAGGGCCGCTTCTGCGACGACGGCGTGTGCGCCATCGACGACCGCCCGCGGCCGTTCTGCGAGACCGACGACGACTGCATGGAAGGACGTCGCTGCGTCGATGGCGTGTGCCGCACGCCGTGCTCGAACGACGAGATGTGCGCGCGCTTCGACGTCGCGTTCACCATCTGCCTCGCGGACTACTGCAGGACCACGAACGAGATCGCACCCGAGTGCGCACGGTCGCGCGACTGCGCGATGGGCCAGGAGTGCGTGGACGCCATCTGCCGCTGAGAGGCGCCTCGCGGGGGTCGTAGGGGGCGCGCGATCCGCGCCCCCTGCCATGCACGCCACTCCACGTGGCGTGGGCGGACGGTTCGGGATCTCGTGTCCGACGGACACGGCTTCCGCGCGTCGCGCGTCGCTCCACGGAAAGTGACGCACGAGGCAGTTTCCCACCCTCGGGTGGGGTTTTTTTTCGAGCTCATCGGACGAGGTCGGTCATGTCGTCGCGAGCGTTCCGTGCGTGGTCAGCCATCGGTCTGTCCGGGGTGGTGCTTCTTGCTTGTGCTTGCTTGCCGCCTCCGTCGGCGCGTGTCCGTGCACGCGCCGGCGGAGGGGCCACCGTGCGCGCCCCCGACCTGCTCGGTGCGTTGCTCGGGGGCGTCGCGGTCGAAGCGGGCTCGTCGTCGGGGGGCGCGGGAGCGTCCGCGACGGTCGCCGGACCCACGCAGGTCGCCCCGGCCGTATCCCGCACGCCATCATCGGGCGCGACGGTCGCGGCGGGCGTCGTGGAGACGACCTCGACCGGCAGCGGAGCCACCCTCGACGCTGCGACGTCCGGCAACGGCATGACCGGCGCCACGCGCGGCGGCGAAGCGATCGTGACGACGGGCGCGGGAGCCGGCGCCCGCGGGACGACGACGGTCACGACGACGACCGCGTTCGCCGACGCGCAGGGAAGGGCGATCGTCGCGGGCGGCGCGGGGGCGGGGACTCGATTCGAGGCGGGCGCCACCGGAGGCGGGAGCCGATTCGAGGCCGGCGCGGGCGGCGGGGGCAGCCGCATCGAGGCCGGCGCGGGAGCCGAGCTCGACGTGCGCGTGGACCTCGAGGCGGGCGTCGCGCGGCGCCGCGTGGGACGCGGGATGCGGTTCGCCGATCTCGTCGAGGGCGGATGGGTCGTCGACGGTGCGCGCGTGCGCCTCGAGGACCTCGGTGCGCTCGGCGCGACGGTCGAAGCGACCTCGACGACGACGGTGGTCGGCGCGAGCGATGCGTCCTCGCGCGGCGACGGGGCGTTGCTCTCGTCGGGATCGGTGGGAGCGTGGGCGGAGCTCGAGCACGTGGAGCTGCCGACGAGCGGCGGCGACACGCGCCTCGTCGTGCGCGTCGCAGGCCTAGCGCCGACGGTCCCGCGCGGTCGGCTCCGCGTTCACCTCGTGCTCGATCGGAGCAGCTCGATGGACGGCACGTGGCACCACGTGCTCGCCGCCGCGCGCCAGCTCGTCGCGCGCCTTTCGGCTGACGACGTCCTGCAGATCGTGACCTACGCCGATCGCGCCGAGGAGGTCTTCGGGCCCGCGCCGATCGGCGACGGTCGCGAGGCGATGGCGCGGCTCGAAGCCGTCACGGTGGGCGGCGGCACCAACATCGAAGCGGGCGTCTCGCTCGCCTATCGATCGCTCGCGCGGGTGCCTGCGATGCCGGGTGACCGCTCGCTCGTCTTCCTCGTGTCCGACGGTCGGCCGAACATCGGTGCGTTCGCCGCGGACGACTTCGCACGGCTGACGATCGATGCGCGCGCCTCGGGCTGCACGACCGCCGTGTTCGGGCTGGGCGACGAGTTCGACGGCGACGTGCTCCGCGCCATCGCGCGTGCTGGGCGCGGCAGCTACTACGTCGCGCGCACGGCCGCGGAGCTCACGCAGCCGCTCGTCAACGAGCTCGGCGTGCAGGAGCGGATCGCGGGCCTCGACGTACGGGTGCGCATCCGGTTGCCCGCGGCGGTGCAGGTGCGCGGTGTCGAAGGCGCCGACTCGGTGGAAGCGGGCAACGTGCTGACCGCGGTCTTCCCGGTGCTCCGCGTAGGCGAAGAGCGCCGCATCGTGCTCGCGCTCGGCGTGCGCGCGAGCGTCGAGCCGCGCGACATCGCGGCCGTCGACGTCGCCTACCGCGCTCGCCACGACGCACGACCGATCGCGGCCGCGCGTCGCGTGCGGATGGGCTTCGCCACGGCTCCGAGGTACGCGGGCGCGAGCGTAGGCGTCTCGCTCATGGATCAGGACCTCGCGCGCGCCATGGACGAAGCCGGAACCGCCGTGCGGATCGGCGACGGCGCGCGCGCCTCGCGTGCGCTGGCCGATCACGTCGCCCGCGTACGCGCCCGACCCGACCTCGCCGCCCTCGCACCCGTCCGAGCACGCACGGACGCCGTCGCCCGCCTCGCCACGGGGATCAGCGCGATGTTGCCCGCGGCACGCGAGCCCGAGCGACGACTGGTCGGCCTCGCCCTCGGCAGCACGGCAGTCCGCCTCGGCCGCTGAACGGTCGCGCGCGAGACGATCTCGTGCATGTCGGGCAGGTGGCGGACAGCCGTCGGACAGGGGAGCACGCCGCGCCCCTGGCCCGCGTTCCGGTGCGATTTGCGCGGCTTTTTCGCGCACGCTGCGTGCTAGCGTTGGTGGCATGAGCAGCGCACGGGGTGGCGAGTCGCGGACCGTTCTCGTGCGCTCGCCGCGCGTGCTCGGGGTCGTGAGCGATCCCGACCCGGAGCTGCTGGCGCCGCACGTCGACTGGTCGCGTTGGTATCTGACCGACGAGGAGGACGTGGGGGAGAGCGCGGAGCAGCACGACGTCGTGGTGGAGCTCGAGTCGTCGCTCCGCGTGCTCGCGCGCGAGCGCGGTTGGACCGGTGTGTACATCGGCGCAGACCAGTTCTTCGCATGGATACGCGAGGAGCCGCTCGTGCGGGTGTCGCCGGATGTGTACGTGATCGACGTGTCGCCCGAGCCGCCGTCGCCGGCGAGCTGGCAGACTTGGTTGCCAGGCGTGCCTCCGCCGCGCTTCGCCGTCGAGATCGTGTCCGAGGACTGGGGCAAGGACTACGAGGACAACCCACCGAAGTACGCGATGCTCGGCAGCCGCGAGCTCGTCGTGTTCGATCCCGACGCAGCGGCGGCGCGTGTGCGCTCCGACGTGCGCGTGGCCCTGCAAGTCTGGCGACGAACGCCGGAAGGTGGGTTCGTGCGCGTCTACGCGGGCCGCGGGCCCGCGCGCAGCCAGGAGATCGACGCCGACCTGGTCGTGACCGCCACGGGATCGTCCCCACGGTTGCGGTTGTCGCGGCCGATCGAAGCGACCCTCGTGCCGACGGAAGGAGAGCTCGCGGCACGCGCGCTCGCGCGCGCCGAGGACGAGCGCAAGCGCGCGGACGA
>JADZFZ010001004.1 GCA_020854145.1 Deltaproteobacteria bacterium
GTCCGAGCCACTGGCGGGGCTCACCCCACGAGCGCGAGCGCCGATTCACGATCCGTAGCCGAGCGACCCTGTGAGCCGAGCGAAATTGGTTCGGCCGCAAGTGCATCGGCTGCATCCACGGGAACGTCCGGAGCGTCGGTGCGGCGAAGTCGGCTGTGAGATCCGTCGTGGTGCGTGCGATGCAAATTCCGCGAGCGCCGTCCGCGCGTCTGCACGGCGGGAGAGGAAGGTTCCCATGCGCTCGCTCGCCTTGGCCTTGGTCCTCTGCACCGCAACCCTGATGACCGGCTGCCCGTTCCCGCAGGAGGACGAGCCGGACGGCGGACGATGGGACTCGGGCAACCCGCCGCCTCCACCCCCGCTCGACGAGCCGATCGCCGCAGGGCCGGCCGCGCGTGCGCTGGGGATCGCGTCGTACCGCGCCGAGGTCGGTCTCGAGGCACCGCTCGCGATCACGTTGCGCAACTTCACGGGACAACGCGTGGGCTACTTCGAGCTCGGCGTCGACGAGGCCGGCGTCGGTACCGCCACCCTCGTGGATCGCGACGGGCGCAGCCTGCTCGCACGGTACGCGGCGACCTCGGAGCGCGCGACGACCGACTCGCCCGGCACGGTGCGCATGACGCTCACGTCCGGTGCCGCGGAGGTGACGCTGATCACCTGGATCGATGGCGGCCAGGGCGAGGCCTGGGCCCGCGAGCAGGCGTATTGGGCGCCCCTCGCGAGCGGCGCTGCGTTGCCCTCGGTCGGTGGCGTCCGCTCCACGTCCGAAGGCGTGTTCGCCGTGCTCGACACCGTCGTGGACGGCGTGGTGCAGGTGACCGACGACGAGATCGCGTCATGGCTCGTGCAGGTCGGCGCAGGCCCGCTCATCGAGGATCCGCTCGTCGCGGTGCTCTTGGCGATCCAGACCGACGCGGATCTCGTGGCCGCCGTGCACGCCGAGCTCGACCGCCTGATGGAGGAAGCGGGCGGCTTCGTCGGCGAAGGGAGCCACGCGATCCACACGGGGTTCCCGTGTCGCGAGCTCATCGGGTTCCTCGTCGGTGGCAGCAGCCTCGCGTGCGGCGCGTGCCTGGGCGCCGTCCTGGCCGCACCTGCCGGCGGCGTCACGGGGCTCGCCGTTCCGCTGACGTGCGCGGTGTGCATCGCCGGCAGCGGCGTGAGCATCGTGGACGGACTGGCGTGCGCGGTCGCCTACGCGCGACGCACGACACAGGACTACTGCTCGAATCAGTTCATCTGCTCGCGGGGGTACGAGGAGGCGCGCGTCGCCTACGACGAGCACAGCTGTTACTGCGCGTGCGACAACGATCGCTGCCTCGCGTGGTGCGCCGCGGAGAGCCAGCGGACGGGGATCCCCGTCGCGAGCGGAAGCGCGGGCTCGTGCACCAACGTGCGTACCCACAATCAGTGCGAGTGCACCTGGGACGTCGAGGCCTATTGCCGTGCGAACGGGCCGACGAGCTACTGCAGCGGCGCGACGCGCAGGACGAGCGGGTCGATCTTCTGTCCGAACGCCTGCGGCAACGGGAGGGTCGATGCCGCCGGATCGTGCGCGGGTAACCCCACCTACGCCGAGCAGTGCGACCTCTCGGCGTCGGGCGGCGACACGTGCCCAGCGGGCCAGGTCTGCGACCCGGGCAACTGCCGCTGTCGGCCGCAGGTCTGCGGCGACGCCTTCATCGAGGGAACCGAGGAGTGCGAGCGCGGCGTGCTCGAGTGCCCGACCGGCCAGACGTGCGACCGAACGTGCAAGTGCGTCCCGGAGTCGACGTGCCTGAACGGCAGGCTCGACGTCGGCGAGCAATGTGATCCCTCCGACCCGACGGGCGTCGGCCGGAGATGCGCCGACGAGACGCTCGAGTGCAACGAGTCGTGCGCGTGCGTGACTCCGCAGGGCTCGTGCGGCGACCGCGTGTGCGACTCCGAAGCGGGCGAGCAGACGTCGTGCCCCGAGGACTGTCCGACCGAGTGCGGCGACGGGCTCTGCAACGTCAGCGCAGGCGAAGGCCGGAGCTGCCCGCAGGACTGCGGGAGCGTGCAGTGCTGCATCGACACCGGCGGCTGCCCATCCGAGGAGCGCTACTCCTGCCCCGGCTCGTGCTGCTGCTGCCCCGCAGGCGCCGTGTGCACCCGCAGCGGCGGAACCTGGACGTGCGGGTTCTGAGGGCGACGAGGAGGAGCAGGAGGAGGAGCGTGGGGGACGCGTGCTCGGCGGAGGTGACGGAGCAGCCGCCACCTCCGGTCGCGCGGATGACGGGCTCGGCGGCGCAGCGGGGCCTCGAGGTCGGCGGCGTCGCGGCGGGCCCGGGCCGGAGCGTGCGCGACGCGCGGGCGACGATCGGCACGGAGCCGGGCGCACCGCGATCGGTGTAGCTGGCGTCGAGGACGAGCACGAGGCCGTCGCGCGCCGGGTGGCCGTCGACCTCGGCTGCGCGGAAGGAGCCCTCGCAGCCGGAGACAGGCACGGTCGGATGCGCGTGCGCGTCGTGACCGATGGCCGGCGTGACCGTCACGCGCGCGCAGACGTCGCAGTCGTCGCTGCTGCCGTCCTCGGCGTCCTCGACCCGCACGCGGTAGGGCACGCGCTCGCCCCACGCGAACGTGTCGCCCTCGGCAGGCAGCTCGATGGTGACGACGGGCGCGGAGTTGCCCGCAACGATCTCGACGCTCGTGCGACCCACGCGGCCGGACGGATCTTCGGCTTCGAGCCGCGCGAGGTAGCGGCCCGGGACGTCGTACGTGTGGCGCGCCGTGGGGCCCTCGGCATCGACGTCGCCGTCGCCGTCGAGATCCCAGCGGAGCGCCAGCGCGTCTCCGTCGGGATCCGTCGTGCCAGTCGAGTCGAGCCGGACCTCGAGAGGCACGGGCCCGTTTCGCGGTGTCGCCGAAGCGACCGCACGTGGAGTATGGCGCCCGCCGGCGTAATCGATGCGGGTGAGACGCGCTTCGTCGTTGTCGCCCCACTCCGTGCCGAACTCCAGCATGTAGAGCCGGCCGTCGGGACCGACGTCGAGGTCGATGGGACGCCGGAACGTCGCCCGAGGGAGGAATGGCTCGACGTGCAGGAACCCACCTTCGTCGTCGAGGTGCACCGCGACGATCCAATTGCGGCTGAACTCGGCGACGAGCGCCGTGCCCTCGTAATAGGACGGCAATGCGGTCGAATCGCGATCGCGCACCGGAGTCCGATAGACCGGCCCCGCCAACACGGTTCGGCCACCGCTGCCGAGGACCGGCAGATCGGCGATCTCGTCGTACGGATAGGAGAGGAGGGGGATCTCGCCGGGCGGCAAGACGCGAGCTCCCGTATTGTTGGGCGAGTCGTTGACGAGATTGCGGCAATCGAATGATTCGCCCGACGCTCCCGTGGCGAAATCGTAATCGCGGTAGGCGAGATTGGGCCCCACGCAATAGGGCCACCCGTAATTGCCGGGTCTGCGGATCTGCTCGAGCTCGTCGTAGCCGCGCGGACCCCTCGACGCGACGTCGTTCTGGGCGTCGGGCCCGACGTCGCCCACGTAGAGCCATCCGGTTTCTGCGTCGATCTCGATGCGAAATGGGTTCTTGAAGCCCATCGCGTAGATCTCGGGACGCCCCGCGGAGCCGTCCTCGGGAAAGAGATTGCCGGCCGGGATCGAGTAGCTGCCGTCGGGCTCGGGATGGATGCGGAGGATCTTGCCGCGCAGATCGTCGGTGTTGGCCGAGGTCCGCTGGGCGTCCCAATGTGCGCGGCCCGGCCGCTCGTCGCTCTCGGAGAATCCGTCCGACGCGAACGGGTTCGTGTTGTTGCCCGTGGAGACGTAGAGGTCCCCCGAAGGATGGAACGCGATCGACCCGGCGGAGTGGCAACACTCCTCGCGCTGGACGGGGACCTCGAGCACGATGCGCTCGGTGCCCAGGTCGAGCCTCTCGCCGGCCAGGACGAACCTCGACAATCGCTGGACCGGCGAGTCGTCGGGTGACCAGTAGACGAACACGTGCCCGGTCGTCGCGAAGTCGGGAGCGAGCGCCACACCGAGCACACCGTCCTCGTGTCCCGAGAAGACGGGAAGCTCGGCGGCGACCGACGTCAGGCCGAGCGCCGGGTCGTGCAGCCGCACGCGCCCCCCGCGCTCCACGAAGAGCACGCGTCCGTCGGGCAACACGTCGAGCGACATGGGCTGTCGCGTGCTCGGCTCGAGCACCACGATCTCGAAGGCGTCGTCGCGCGTGGCTTCGCAGTCGCCGGGGCGTATGCCCGCAGCGTGCTCGATGGCGCCCGCGACGTGCTCGAGCATCGCCGGATCGGCCCACGCGTCGAGCGTGTGCCCGAGCGCCGTGTAGAAGACCTGTCCGTCGCCGTGGCCGTGACACCAGGCGAGCGGGTGGTCGTAGCCCATCGTGCCGCCCGAGTAGGACGACTCGTCGACCGACAGCAAGACGTGCGACCGGCCGCGCGGAGTCGCGTCGAAGTCGTACCACTCGTCGACCCGTGCGAAACGCGCCGGCAGGTGCGCGGTCGCCGGATGATCGCGATCGAGCGTGCGTACCGTCGCGCGCTGCACGTCCGGGTGCGACGCGAACAGCGCCCCTCCGAGCAGCTCCCGATACACGGTCGAGCTCCGCTCCGTGTCCGCCGCGGAGTGCACGCCGACGAAGCCGCCGCCGGCGCGCACCCAGTCGTCGAGCGCTCGTTCCTGCGCGCCGTCGAGCACGTCGCCGGACGTCAGAAGGAACACGACGACGTCGTGGACCGCGAGCCCGTCGGGCGTGAACGCGTCCGCTTCCTCGGTGAGCGTGAGCTGCCAGTCGCGCTCGGCAGCGAGCGAGGCCAGCGCCTCGCGTGCAGCCGGGATGGCGTCGTGCCGGAAGTCGGTGGTGCGCGTGAGCACGAGAACGGAGATCGCGGCGTCGTCTCCGGCACGCGCCGCAGACGCAGGCATGAGCACGAGCGCTGCCGCGAGCGCGAGGGACGCGCGGGTCAAGGGCGCGACAGGAGCACGGCGCCGCGATCGGCCCACAGGCTGCTGCCGGTCACGACACAGGTGGCGGAGACCGGCCCGCGACGGCGGAAGCCTTCGGTCGCGATGGCGACCGCGGTGGGCATCGCGGCGGCTCCCAGATCGCCGAGGTGCGCGTGCAGGCCGTCGAGCACTCCCTCGGGGCCCATCACGTCGGAGCAGCTGCGCGGCCACGCCATCTGCAGCTCGTGCACGCGGTAGTGCTCGTTGGTGACGTCGTGGATCCACCAGTCGAGCCGCCGTCGATCGCGCGCGAGCCGATCGGCGAGCGGACGCGCCGCGGCGGTCAGCCCCGTCCCCATGCAGCCGACGTCGTTCATGGAGTGCCCGGGCTCGTTGCCCGTCCCGACGCCTTCGAGGAGCGCGACGTTGCGCCAGCCGAGACGACGCGCGGTCGAGGGCGCCGTGAGCAGGAAGAACGCGCCGCCTTCGCCCGGGCAGGCGGTGTTCAGGTTCTCGCCGTCGAAGATGCGTCGCGCGTCGATGAGCTCTTCGATCACGATCGGATCGTAGGCCGTGTCGAGACCACCGACGATCGCGACCTCGACGCCGTGCGAGGCGAGGGCCATCGTCGCTTGGACGAGCGCGAAGGCGAGCGAGGCGTGACCGCGGCATACGGGCGTCACCTCGACGATGGCTCCGTGCACCGACGCGAGCGCCGCGAGCATCGCCACGAGACGGGCACGTTCGCCGCGTGCCTCGCGCTCGCCGTGCTCGTCGCCCATTCGCTCGGGAAGGCACGGGAAGAACGCGATCCGAGTCCCGCGGTCGAGCGCGACGAGCGGCGTCGCGAGCTCGGTCAGCAGCCGCTCCGCGATGCGCTCGAGCCGCTCGATCCCCTGCATGCGGGTCGGAAGCGTCTTGATGTGCGCCATCACGAGCCGCTCGCCGGCGGGTGAGAGGAAGGGAGACGCCGTGAAGGCGACTTGATCGGCGCGGCGGAACGCCCACGTCCGATACGGGTCGGACGCGAGGCCGTTCCACGCGACCGGGTTGCAGATCGCGAGCGGGGCGACTCCCGACGAGCCGCCGAGCAGGACGAGCTCCGGCGCTTTGGTCATGCCGAGAGGACGCTGGAGGCTCACGCGCGCCTCCGCTCGTGCACCTGGATGTGCTCGAGCCGATGCAGCGGACGCGGCACGCGGACCTGCGAGCGCCAGACCATGTCGAGCGTCCGCTCGTTCGGCATGAGCACGACGGTGTCGAGCCGCGGAGGATGCTCCGTCATCGTGCCGTCGATGCGCGCGCCGACGTAGAAGGACATGCGCGGCAGCTCGAAGATCAGGGGCCCGTCCGCGTGCAGGCCGCCCAGGCGGACTGGCTCTCCGCCCGCGAGGTAGCCCGCCACGACCTGATCGGGCGGCGCCGCCTGATGGAACCGCGGGTCCTGGTCGACCGGGGGCAGCGGCATGCGCGTCTTCTTCCAGGTCTCGTCGTAGGTGCCCGCCCAGCCACGCCGGGGCACCCAGTGCCGTCCGATGGCGCCGAGCCCCGCGGGCGCGTGCGCCCCGCGTGCGGAGGTCACGGGATCGTCGGGTGTCTCGATCTGCGGAGCCGGCTTGTGCACGAGGGTCTTCGGGTCGGCCGCCACGCCGCGACCGACGGGGTTGCGCGGCTCCTCGCGGAGCTTGCCGTCCTCGCCGGTGTCCGAGCCGCCCCATGCGAGCTCCCACTTCAGCGGCACCGACTCGAACGCTTCCGCCGGCGTGACCGAGAGCCCGATCGTGCCCCGGTAGAAGACGCGCGGGCCGTGCACGCGCAGCATCTTCTCGAGCGGACCGACCTGGACGAGGACGTCGAGCGTCTTGACCATCTTGCCGCCCGGAGCGCACGCGGCCCCGACGACCAGCACGTCGGTCCCCGGCTTGCGGAGCACCATGTCGCTCGGGGTCTTGATCGACGAGGTCTCCGGCTCCTCCTCGTCCCACGGCAGGTCCGTGCGTGCGATGTCGGCGCCTCGCAGGCGTTCGGTCCGGCGGCGTCCCACGTAGAAACGCTGCTTGACGACGACACCGACCCAGAGGCTCCCGTCCATCTCGAGGGCGGGAGCCAGGTCGACCGTCGCTTCGGTCCGGGTGCGTAGATCAGGCGGGGGGAACAACGATGATCACGGTTGTCCGAGAAGCTTGTTGGCGCGGTCGTTCAGGAGGTGCTCCATGGCAGTGGCCATGAAGCCCACACCGTCGGCGGACGAGGCGACCAGGTGCTTGCAAGCCACGACGATGCCGTCGCGCACGTCGATGCTCACGGCGTCCACACGAGGCTTGTACCGGTCGAACTGATCGGTCTTGCCGATGCGTTTCCAGAGGCCGAGACGGCTGCAGGCGATCCAGAGATCTCCATTCCACTTCGCCACGGCCTGGACATCGCCGGTCTCGGTGTCGGGGATACCCCCGATCCTCGTCCAGCCGCTCTGCGATCCCTCGAAGATGCTGCCTCGGTTGCCACAACCGTAGAGCTCGTCGGGACCCGCGACGAAGATGGACACGATGCGCTCCTGGGTTCTCGTCGCGAGGGGGCGCCAGGCGGAGCCGTCCCACCGCGCGACGCCGCCGTCGGCACCCGAGACCCACAAGTCGTGGGTGGAGAGCCCATGCATGCAGTCCATCGCGAAGGGCGGAGCAGGGATGTCGGTCCAGCCACGGCCATCCCAGCGGAACATCGCAGGACGGTAGTTGCGCTCGCCCCAGACGTAGATCTCGTGCTCCGACAGACCATAGATGCCGAACAGCGTGGAAGGCAGCTCGTGCTTCTTGTAGTCGGAGTCCGGTCGAGCGAACTCGAACACCGACCCTTGGGACTCGGTGACCCAGACGCGGTCTTCGGGAGAGCGCCAGAGCGCGGTGTACCAGCCCTCGTACATCCACTTGAAGGTGGCACGCAGCCCGGCGCCCTCGGGTGCCACCCACGCGATCCAGCACTCGCCGCGGTCGGGGCGGAAACCGGCGTCCATCTCGAATCGCTGGCCGAGGAACGAGTACCGCATGTGTCGTCCGCTGGCCGAGTAGTAGGCCATGTCGTACTCGATGCCGCCGGCATCCTTCGTCTGTGCCATTCGATGTGTCTCCTTCCGTCCGTCGTGTGACCGGCCGATGGGCACGAGCTCCGATCGTCAGAGCATGGTCGTGGTCGTGGTCGAAGTGGTGGTCGGCGCCGGGATGTTGCCGCCGGGCATCGCGCCGGAGACGGGCGGGAACGTCATGTTCGGCGGCGTCCCGCTGCCGTTCAGCCACAGGTAGTTCGCCTGGTACTCGCGACAGCGGTCGGCAGCCGCCGCGTCGGCGGACGGGCCGGGCATGCCCCCTGCGCCCTGTGCGGCGAGCTCGCGCTGTCGCGCCTCCACGGCGCGACGCTGATCGGCGGGGCTCAGCTGATCCCACGGACGGTACGCGTTGCCTTCGGCCGCGAGCGCCTGCGCCGCGGCTTCCTGGGAGCTCGCGTTGCCCGGACCGTGGTTCTGCACCGCCTCGTTCTGCAGGGCCGCGATGCTCTTCTTCCACTTGTTGACGATGCACTCGATCGCGTGCTTCTGGTCGTTGGTGAGCTGATCGCTCCCGGCGGCTGAGTTCGAGCCGGGACCCGCGCCCGACGCATCGCCCGAGAGGTTCGCGGCCGCGGCCGTCTGGTCGGTCTGGTACTGGCGCTGGTTGGCTTGCCGCGTGGCGTCGGCCTCTTGGATGCGGCGGACCGGATTGCCGTTCGCGTCGTACTCCCATCGAGAACCGGTCGCCGCGGTCGTGGCCGTGCGACGGACGCCGTCCTCGATCTGGGCCTGCGTGAGGCGGTCTCCTGGGTTGACGCCCGCGTCGCGCATCGCGCGCTGGTGCGCCTCTTCCTCGCGGCAGATGAGCTCGTGCGGCGAGCCGCGGAGATTCGAGCGGCCGTAGTGCGGCATGCACGGCGCGCCCGTCGTGCTGTAGCCGTAGGTGCCGCAGTCGCCGCTGCCGCTCGGCGGGTAGTTCTGGCAGGGATCCCCTTCGCCCGCGCGCGTGCCGTTGCGCATCAGCTGGTCGCGGCCGAGGTGACCGGACTGGCTGTTGGCCATGAGGAACTCTTGCGGCGTCGCGACCTGGCGGGCCTCGGCGCTCTCGTGACAGCGGCAGGGCGGTCGGCGGCCCGTCGATGGAGCGGAGTCGGGTGGACGGCGGCACGGGGCGAGGTGGGGACGGTCCGCGGCCGGTGTGCTCGGGTTGGCGCGCTCGCGCGCGGCCTGCTGCAGATCGGAGCGCGCGTCGCGTTGCGCGTCGAGCACCGACGCGTGGTTGCCGGCTTCGTCGGCATCGAGGCCACACGCGGCGAGCGCCTTCTTGCAGGCCTCGTCCGACATGTCGAAGCCGCCGGCCAGCACCAAGCTCATCGGCGTGTGCGGCGCAGGCGTCGGGCCCTGGGTTCCCATCGCGAATGGCGATGTTCCAACGCGACGCATCCCGGGTCAACCGCGGCTCGGTGGGCGCTGTCCTTCGCGAATGCGCTCTGGTACGGTCAGACGCGCAGATGCAGGGTCGTTTTCGGGTCGGCGCGCTCGTGCTTCGCAACGACGGGACCGCGATCGCGCGTGTCGTCCAGGGCCTCACGTTGTACCTGGATGCGCCGCATCACTGGTCCCGCGAAGGGGCTGCGCTCGCGCTCGAGACGTTCCTCCGGCGCGTGCCGGTGAGCGGCCTCGCGTGGTTCTCGACGAGCATGCAGCCGGAGTGGCGCCGCGTGGATGGCGCGCGCGGGTTGCAGACGCTCGCCGAAGCGCTGCGCTCGTGGTCGGGCGCGATCGCCGAGAGCGCGCGACACGGATTCTTCTTCGAGGTGGGCACCGAGCCGCGTACGCCCGAGCTCGGCTTCTACTACCGCGAGGTCGACCCGCGCCGGACCGAGCGCGCGTCGGTGATCGAGATCTCGATGCCGCAGAGCTGGCCGGCGGGCTGGTTGCACGACCTCGCGCTCGAGCTCGCCGAGATCGGGCCGTTCCATTGCGGCGTCGGCGGCTATCAGATCCGGTGGGACTGGCGGTGGAAGCGCCACGCGCACTCGCAGGCGTACCTGTGGTGCGGTCGCTTCTGGGGGCTCGACGTGCAGGACTCCGAGCTCTGGTCGACGCTCGCGACGACGTCGTTGCCGGGCACCAACTGGCTGACGCTCGTCGGTCGTGGCCTGGCCGACCGCGCGCGCTTCGATCTCGCCAAGCTCGCGGAGGCGCCCACGGAGCACGGCCTGACGCTCTTTCCGCTGCCGTACGGGATCGTGGTGCGCGCATCCGAGGTGCCCGACGACGGCGACATCCACCGCGCGGGTTACCCGGAGTCGTACGCAGTGGTGGCGCGCACGCTCGCACCGATGTTCCCCGAGGAGCCGCCGGAGCTCTGGGGCATGTTCGGCGGCCGCGAGCAGACGCGCACGTGGATGCGGCGATTCATCGATCCCAAAGCCTGGAGCGACCGCGACCTGGGCTGATGGCGCCACCGATCGGACATCGCATCGCGCACGCGAGCGGCTTCTCGCGCGACGACTGCCACATCCTCGCATGGCGCTACGACGAGCGCTTCGGCCCCGACGGCCGCAACGTCGAGTCGTGGGTGGTGGAGCAAGCGGGTTGGCGGCCGCGGCTGGCGCTGGCGCGAACGGGTCTGCTGTGCGCGTTGTGGCGGTCGCCGAGCGGCCGCGTCTTCGCGGTGGACGGCACGGACGTGTTGCTCGTCTACGATCACGACGACCCGCCGGGCACACCGCTCTGGCAGGAGCTGCGGCTGCGCGGATCGCTCGAAGGCGTCTGGGGGCTGTCGGACGGGTTCGTCGTGGTGTGGGGCCGCGACGAAGCGGGCGGCGCGATCGTGCACCACTGGGACGGCACCCGCTGGAACGTGTTGCCGTTCCCGGGACGCGTGCTGGCCATGCACGGCAGCGCGCCCGATCGCGTCTGGGCCGTCGGAGAGCACGGTCTGTCGCTCGGATGGGACGGTCGCGCGTGGACCGCGCCGCCGGGAAAGCTGATCGCCGGCGCGTTGTGGAGCGTCTTCGCGTCGAGCGATGGCGAGACGTGGACGTGCGGGCCGCGCGCGGGGCTGTTCCGGCTCGGCGCCGAAGGTTGGGAGGAGCTGTCCGCGCCCGCGTGGCGCCCCGCGTGCGTCGCGAAGTGGCAAGGCATCGTGTGGGTGGGCGGCCGTTCCGAGGGGCTCATGCGCGTGGACGGCGACAACCTGGTGCAGGTCGATCCCGCGATCGAGGCGGAGTCGTTCGACGCGCGCGTCGCGTTGCTCGTCACGACGCCGACCGCGGTGCACGAGGCACGCAGCTGGGACGGCGGCTTCGAGCAGATCGGCCTGCGCGGGATCGCGGGCCTCGGTCGCGAGGACGATCCGCGCTGGGACGTGTTGCCCGACGAGGACCGCGAGGTCGACGCAGGCCAGATCCCCGACGTCGATTGGTGACGCGACGGCGCGCACGCGAGCGCGGCGCGACCCACGCCGGACGCACGGTTGTTGCGCGGCGCAGAAAGGGCGACGCTACAGCCATGAGATGGGGGATTCCGTGTGCCGCGCTCGTGCTCTGCGTCCTCGTGTCGGCGCAAGCGCGGGCGCAAGTCGTGCCGTCGTCCGGCGGCGCTCCGCCACCCGGCTACTACGGCCCCGCGCCCGAGCCTGCGCCCACGACGGAGCCCGTGTCGGGCGAGCGGCTCGCGCTCGAGGCCGTCGGCGGCGTGCTCGGCTTCGCGGTCGGGGTCGCGCCCGCGATCGCCTATCTCGCGGCCTCGGGATCGTGTGGCGACGTGTGTCTCGAGCCGGCGATCGCCGCGGGGTTCGGGACCGCGACCGTGCTCGGCACGGTGCCCGCCGGCGTCGCGATCGCGGGCTACCTGATGCGCGGCAATGGCGGCTACGGCTGGTCGCTCCTCGGGACGGCGGTGGGCCTGGTCGCCGGCTGGGCCATCGCCTTCGTCGGGGCTGCCCTCGATCTCGACTCCGGGCCGCGGCTCGCGTTCACCCTGACGAGCACCACGCTGCTCAGCGTGACCGGCGGCATCGTCGGCTACGAGCTCTCGTCGGACTGAAGGGTTGAGCGAGCGGCCCGCGCGCACTGGGCGCGCCCGTGCTCGATCGCTCGGTGAGGCGTCGAGTGTCGGTCGAGGTCGCGACCGACGCGGTCGTGAGCGGCTTCGACCAGAGCGAAGGTCGAGGTCCCGGCCTGCCGGCTCAGCGGCCGTGCGAGCCGACGGTACCAGTGACGATCGGCGGCCCCCGCCGCCGGCGCTCACCGCCCCAGCGCGGCGAAGATCGAGTCGCGCTGGTGGCGCTCGATCGCGTCGTGTTGGCCGGAAGGCACGTTGTCGGCCCCGAAGGCCTCCACGAGGCGCGCGGCCGCGGCGTGCGCGTGGAGGCCGTCTGCGATCGCGTGGGCGAGGATCGGCGCCGCGGGGTCGTCCGGGCCGAACGCGACGACCTCGTCGATGAAGCGGTGCAAGCGCGCCACGGGATCCGGGTGGCGCGCGGCCAGGAGCGAGAGCGCCGCGGCGCGAGTCTCCGCCAGCATCAGCACGGTCGCGACGAAGCGATCGTCGGGATCGTCGAGCGACTCGCGCAGCGCGTCGCCCGCGACCCAGCGGCGGGAGCGCTCCATCGCGTCGGGCAGCGTGTCGGCGCGGGCCCCGTGGCGTGCGCGGACCCGCTCCATCAGCGCGGCGCGGTCCGCGGGGCTGCAGTTGCCCCACAGGCGCGTCAGCACCACGAACGTCGACGCGAGCTCGGCCCCGTCGAGGAAGCGCCCGAGGTGCTCCGGGAAGGCCGGGTCGCGCGCGTGCCGCAGCGTCTCGAGCAGCTCGATCCGGCGGGCCACGAGCTCGTCCTCTTCCTCGTGGGCGATCACCAGCGAGGGCGGGAAGTAGCGGAGGTACCCGACCGTACGCGTGGTCCGCACGACCATGGACACCGCGCCCACGGGGACGTGGATGAGCGCATGGATGAGCGGGTGCCCCCGCAGCGAGAAGGGTCGCAGCTCGCCCGGCTCGACGAGCTCGAGCGTCGACTGCCGGAGCGTCCCGAGGGTCACCCGCGGGCTCACGCGCGTGGGCTCCTCGATCGCGTAGACGGCGTGGACGCTCCATCCGTCGAGCACCGTGAACACCCCGCAGAAGGGGTGGTTGTGGATGCCGCTGAGGGAGTTGCGCCAGAAGTACACGTCGATCACGAAGCCGTTGCCGTGGAACACGGTGAACGACGGCTGGCCGAACACGCCGGGCGGCGCGAGCTGGCGGCGCGCGGGACGGCTCGTATCGAGCTGATCGATGACGAAGGTCGTCTTGTCGAAGACGGCGTCCGGCGGATCCGCCGCGAGGATCGCCGCGGCGATCGCGGGGAAGCGCTCCTCGTCGCGATCCGCGCGCGCCCACGCGGCCTCGAGCGCGGCCCCCGCGCGATCCGCCCAGTCGAAGAACGCGCTCACGGCCCGTACGCACCCGCCGCGAGCTGGAGCGGGTTCGCGGCGCCGTCCGCGGGCCTGGCGTGTTCGCCGACGCACCCCGGAGACGGCCGCCAGGATCCACACGACGACGGGCGCGCGGCCAGATCCACGTCGTCGCAGAACGAGATCTCCATCGCGTCCCCTCGTGCGCGCCGAGGATACTCGTCCGCGTCCGGGCGAGCGATCGAGACATGCGTGGCGCACCGCACCGCACCGACGCCGAGGCCAGACTGTCCGCCCGAAGCGATCGAGGACCAGGCGAGCAGACGCTTGCGCTACACCATGCCCATGGGACGTCGCGGCTGTGCGGGGCTCGCGGCCGCGGTGCTCGCGGTCGGCTGCGGCGCGGTGCGCGACACGCCCCACATCGAGCTGCGCACGGAGCCACCGAGAGCTGCGATGCCCGCGCGAGGCGTCCACTTCGGCGCGCCTTCTGCGGGGCGGCGGCTCGCGGCGCTGGCGACTCGCTGGAGCGCACCGCTCGTCTGGCACCCGGAGGCCGGCAGGACCGCGGGCGTGACCGCCGACCACGTGGTGCTCGAGACCGGAGACGGCCTGACGGTGCACGAGCTGAGCACGGGCGCGTCGCGACGCTACGAGGGCGTGCCCGGCGTGGTCACCGCCGTCCACGACACCATCGTGACGTTGCCGATCCTCGCGCCGTCGGCGGGGCTCGACCCGCGCGATGGGCGACTCCGGTGGTCGCACGCCGCGCGCATGCAGCCGTCGATCGAGGGCGTTCCGCTGGCCGTATCGTCGGCCGGCACGCTGGTGATCGCGGGCGGCGGGCTTCCCACGGTCGGCACCACGCGACACCCCGGACCCGTCGTGGCGCTCGACGCCGCCACCGGGACCCTCCGATGGAGGGCGACGGAGGTCGATGCGCGCGCGCTCCACGCAGACGGTGATCGCGTGTACGTGGCCGGCTTCGATGGCGTGGCGGCGCGCGACACGCAGACGGCGCGCGTGCTCTGGCGCTGGTCACCCGCGTGGTCCGGGCGCGAGGACTGCTTCGTGGTGCGACCTCTCGTCGTCTCGGGTGAGGCGCTCGTGACGGCGCGCGAGTGCGGCCGCATCGTCGTGCTCGATCGCACGACCGGCGCGCTGCGCGGCGACCTCGACGTCGACGGCGAGCTGAACGCGCTCGACGTCGCGGGGCACGTCTCCTTCGCCGCGCTGGTGCCGCGAGGCGTACGCGGGCCTGGCCGCGGCGTTCTTCGCGCGATCGATCTCGCGACGGGACGAACACGCTGGGAGAAGCCGGTCTCGGCGCTGGGCGCGCGCACGCTCGTTCGTGCCGCCGACGGCGCCGTGTTGCTCGTGACCGACGACGGCACGATCACCGCGTTCGACCGCGCAAGCGGCTCCGCGTTCGCGCGCTACCGCATCCCCGAGATCGTCGATGCGTCTTTCGCGCGACCGGCGCATCTCGACCGATGGTTGCTCCTCGCACGCACGCGCGCCGGAAGCCTCGTTGCCGTCGAGCCGCGTGACGTCGTGCCGCCGAACGTGTCGGTGCACATCCGTGGACGCGTGACCCTGCGCGACGAGACGGCCCGCGGCACCGACGGACCGCTCGCGGGCGGGCGCGTCTTCGTCGACGGCTCTCCGATCGCGCTCGACGCCGACGGGCGCTTCGAGCACGTCGTGACGACGCGTGGGGCCATCCGCATCCGGGTGGATCCACGTGACGTCGCCGCAGCGAGCGCCGGCAGACCCATGGGCTGCTTCGAGCACCAGCCCGCGTGGATCGTGGCGGAGAGAGA
>JADZFZ010001005.1 GCA_020854145.1 Deltaproteobacteria bacterium
CCGGTGGAGGGCGAGTCGTCGACGGCGGCACGGCTCGACCGCGCGCTCGCGGCCAACGACCTGCGGGGCGCGCGAGAGATCCTGCAGGCGCATCTCGGGTCTGCCGGCGAGGATCCCGAGACGCTGCGCGAGCTCGCGATCGTCCAGTGGCGCATGGGCGAGCACGAGCCTGCGCGCGCGACCGCCCGGCGCGCGGTGGCCGCGACGGGACACGACCACGAGGTCCACACGCACCTGCTGCGCGTCTACCAGCGCCGCGAGATGGCGGAGCTGTCGCGGGTCACGCTCGAAGCCGCGACCGATCGGTACGGCCGCGTTCGCGGCTCGTTGTGGAACGAGCTGGGGGTCGCGCGACGTCAAGCAGGCGATCGCAGCGGAGCACGCGTCGCGTTCGAGAATGCGCTGGCGGCGGAGCAACCAGATCCGAGCGCGCGCGTGAACCTCGCGCAGATCCATCTCGATTCCGGTGACGTGGCGCGTGCCGAGCGGGTGTTGCGCGAGGTCGTGCAGAGGGATCCGCGCGACGCAGCGGCGTGGCAGCTGCTCGGCGTCGTGTTGCATCGGCGTCGTCTGCCCGACGAAGCCGAGCGCGCGTGGCGCCGGGCGATCGAGGCCGATCCCGGCAACGGCGAGGCGCACTACAACCTCGGTCAGCTCGCGATCGAGCGGGGCCGCCATGCCGACGCGCTCGCGCCCTTGCTGAGGGCATCGGAGCTGCGCTCGGACGATCATCGGGTCTGGGGCAACCTGGGGATCGCGCTGCGCGCGTTGCGGCGCGAAGCCGAAGCCCGGCGCGCGTTCGAGCGCGTGCTCGCATTGCGTCCGGACGACGCGGTCGCGCGTCAGGCGCTGCGCGAGCTCGGCGGTGCGACGACGCCCGGACCTCGCGCGCCCTGACGATGGCGTATCGCGACGAGACCGAGTCGCTGCGGGCGGAGGTCGAGCGGCTCGAACGCGAGAACGTCGAAGCGCAGAAGACGATCGCGCGTCTGCGCGGCGAGGTCGCATCGGCCGGTGCGACGGCGGGCGAGCCTCCGCACAGCTGGCTCGCGAACGGCCCCACCGGCTTCCGTCGTGAGATCGAGCTGCCGTACGAGATCTCCGACGAGGGCTTCGTCGCCATCGCCCGGCTGCTGCGCGAACGGCTCGGCGCGCACGTGACGCAGGTCGGCAGGACGCTGTTCTCGACGGGTGTGCTCTCGCTCGAGTGCGAAGGCGGCGTGACGCGCGTGAAGCTCCGAACCTGTCCGCGCCGGTCGCCTCCGTTGCTGGTCTCGCGGGGATCCTGGGTGGCTTCGGGACGCTCGGGGTGCTGGCCGATCTCGCGACGCACGGGCACCTGCCGCAGCTCGCGCCGTTGCACGCGCTCTGGATCGTCCCGTCGATCGTCGCAGGTGCCGGCTACCTCATGCGACGCGCGATGGGGCGACGGTCGCGCGCGCTCATGGACAACCACCGCGGCGTGTTCGAGGCGTTGCTCCAGATCGCCGAGCAGCATGCGATCCGTGGGGGCGCACGGGTCGTCGAGGACGCGGTGAAGGTGCGCGTCGAGGCGACGAGCGAGCCCGAGCCCGAGGCGGCGCTCGCCGAGCCACCGGAGGCGGTGAGCCCGGCAGGTGCGCGAAGGATCGACGAGCCGTGAGGGACGAGGTCAGCGACTCGCAGAGGCGTCGGCCGGCACGGCTCCATAGAGCTGCGCCAGGCCGACGTCCTCGACGGCGGCTGCATCGCGCGGCGGCGGCGCGCCGTACGCGGCGTCGACCATCGGCGGCCCGAGGTCCATCGGCTCGGGGCCCAGATCGGCGGGTGGTCCGCCATACGCGGCGTCCACCATCGGCGGCCCGAGATCGAGCGGCGGTTCGGGAGGCCCGAGGTCGGGCCTGTTCGCGTCGAGCGGTGGCCCGCCGTACGCGGAGTCGAAGGCGCCGGGTCCCATGTCCCGAGAGGTGTCGTCGTCTCCGCAGGACGCGAGCGCGGTGGCTGCGAGCGCGGTGGCCGAGAGCGCCCGATAGCCCATGATGGCGGCGCGACCGATGCGGGCCGAAGGGATGCTCGGCGCGGGCGCGGACGCGAACGCGGCAGAGAGTGCCGTCACGCAGAACGGGCACGACACCTCCGTCGCGCGAACGTGTCGACCACAAGCGGGACAAGGAAGCAGGTGAGGGTGCACGCGATCCTCCTCGTGGGCGCGACCTCGCGCGCGAACATGCTGCCAGGGATCGCATCGCTCGTGCGAGCGCCATCGCCGCGTCGGCCGGATCGAAGCCGATGGCCAGGATGGCGGCGGGGCTGGCTCGCGGCTAGCTTCGGCCGACTGCGCGCGTGCGGCTCGACCTCACCGGGCGCAGGGAACATGGACACGCTCACGCACGGCCTGCTCGGGCTCGCGATCGGCGCGCTGCGCAAGCGCGACGGCGCCGGCGCGCGCGCGGGCGCGGAGTGGTCGCCGACGGACCTCGCGACGTCGGTTGCGTGCGTGATCGCGGCGGAGCTGCCGGACCTCGACTACCTGTGGCCGAGCGACGATGCGGCGACGAGCACGTTGCGCGCGCATCGCGGGCTGTCGCACTCGCTGATCGCGTCGCCGCTCGTCGCTGCCGTCGCCGTCGGGATCGCGATGGTGTTGGTGCGCGCCAGAAAGCGCGGGTGGGCGCGACCCGTGCCGGTCTTCGCGTTCGCGTGGGTCGCGACGGTGGTCGGGCACCTGCTGCCGGATCTGTGGACCGGATGGGGAACGCGCTTGTTGCTCCCGCTGTCCGACCAGCGGCTCGCGCTCGACTGGACGATGGTGATCGACCCGCTGGTGACGCTGCCGCTCGCGATCGCGGCGATCGTGGCGATCGCGTGGCGCAAGCGCGGCACCTCGACGCGCGCGGTGATGGCCGTCGGGCTCGCGGTGGCGGGCACCTACGTCGGGGCGCGCGCCGCGGCTCACGCATACGTCGAGCGACGGCTCGCCACCGAGATCGCAGGGGCGCGCGAGGTGGATGCGTTCCCGACGTTGCTCAGGCCGTGGACGTGGCGATGGGTGGCGGCCGTGGGCGACGACGAGCTCGTCGCCGGCACGGCGGGCTTGTTCGGCGGCGTGGAAGAGCAGGCCCGCCATCGCGTGCCGCGAGCCGATGTGCTGCGCGAGGCGTCGTCGATGGGGCCGAGCGTGGAAGAGGCGCTCGCTTGGGCGCGGTTCCCGCTCGTCGAGCGGAGCGCGAACGGACGCGAGCTGCGCGTCGCGGACCTGCGGTACCACTTCGGTGGACGGCCCACGTTGACGTTCGTGTTCGAGCTCGATGCGCGGGGACGCGTCGTCGGCTCGCGGCTGGATCGCGGAGGCACGGTGCGCGAGCTGATGCAGCGCTGGCGCGGCTGAGCGCGAGAGAGCTGTTTTTCGGGCGTTTCCTGCGAAATGGAAGTGCTCAGCCAGGAGGCGTGGGATCTCGCGGGGTTAGGAAGGTCGATCCTGTCCCTGCGAGGAGGTAGAGGGCGGCGGCGATGAGGAGGACGGCGCGGAAGCCGAGGAACATCGCGAGCGGGACCGCGAGGAGGGAGGCGAGGACGGATGAGAATCCGTTGACGGCCTGGACCCACGCGAGCAGCGAGTCGCCGCGGGAGGAGAGCGCGCGAAGGGCGGTGGGGAAGGGGACGCCCATGCAGAGGCCGAGGGGCGCGAGGATGAGGACGAGCAGGACGACGCGGGCTTCCAGAGGGAGCGGCAAGAGCGCCTGCACGATGGGCTGCAGGACGAAGCCGTAGGCGACGAGCAGGGCGACGGCGAGGAGAACCGCGATGCGCACGAGGCGCGGTGCGGGCATGCGGAGACGGCCTGCGACGTGGCTGCCGAGCGCGGAGCTCGCGAGGATCGCGAAGAGCGTGACCGAGATCGAATAGGTGGGATGGCCCAGGAAGAGGGCGGTCCGCTGCATGAGCGCGAGCTCGACGAAGAGGAACGCGAGGCCGATGGCGGCGAAGTAGACGAGCGGCCACAAGGTGCCGCCGCGCATCGATGCGGCGGTCGTCGCGCCGCCGGCGCCCGAGCTCGCGTCCGCGCCGTCGCGGCTCGCGTCCGCGCGCGCACGACGGCGTAGCAGCAGCAGCGGACCGAGGATCGCGACGGCCGAGACGACGGCGAGCCCGAGGAGAAGCTGCAGGTGCCCGAGCAGCCCACGCGCGAAGAAGTCGCCGGCCGGAGCGTCGAGGATGCGGCGCCAGTGACGCGCCCCGAGGAACTGGAAGAAGAAGGGACGGTCGTCGGTGACCGGCGTGTAGTCGAGGTCCATCGACGCGATGGCCTCGATCTCCGCGCCGCGTCGCGAGGCGCGTGCGACGCGCGTGAAGTCGTTGTTGCGCGCGACGCCCGGGAGGTACTCGGCATCGAGCGCGAAGGGACGGTCGGCCATTCCGAACCCGAGGGCGGTGTTGATCGGCGCGACGACCGGCGGAAGCTGCCGCGCCGCGAGCGTCATGCCGATCACGCGCAGCGCCTGCTCGCGCGAGATCGGACGCTTCGAGAGCATGATGCTGTAACAGCCGCCCTGGGCGACGACCGCGAGGTGACGATCGGGCCGCGCGAACCCCAGGCGGCGCAGCACGACGAGCTCGCTGACGAAGAGGCGGAGCGCCTCGGGCCCGAACCGGATCATCGCGAGCACGCCGTCGTCGGTCAGCGCGCCGACGTACCGCTCGATCGCCTCGAGCGTGTAGAGGTAGCTCTCGCTGAACATGAACGCGCCGCCGCCGCCGGCCGAGTACGTGTCGGTGCCGCTGATCTGGATGAGGTCGAACCGCTCGTCGGTGCCTTCGACGAAGCTGCGGCCGTCGAGGTGCAGCGCGCGCACGTTGGGTCGCTCGAGCGGGCGACCGAGGAAGCGCGAGAAGACGCGCGTCGTCGCATCGAGCGTCGCGCCGTTGACCTCGATCGCGGTGACGTGGCCGGCGCGATAGTGGTGCGCGGCGATCACGTCGGGCCCGCCGCCGAGACCGATGATCAGCATGCGGCGCGGGCGCGGGACCAGGCCGTAGGCGCTCGCGTACGTGGTGCCCTCGATGAGGCCGCGCTCGACGTCGGGATGACCGGGCAACCCGAAGAGCAGCGACCCGGCGCCGCCGTCGTGCAGCAGCACCTTCACGGGTGCGCGCCGGTTGACGAGCCCGAGCTCGCCGGGAAACGAGAACACCTCGACGCGCGCGACGGGATCCCACACCGCGAGCTCGCGGCGCGCGATCTTGCCGGGTCGCGCGCCTGGCATCGGCGCGAGCCCGCGTCGCTTCGCATCGCGTTCGGCGTGCGCGTAGAGGTCTCGCGGGTCGGGCTCGAACGGCAGCGTCTCCTGCGCGAAGACGATCGCGAGCACGGCGAGCGCGAGCGCACCTGCCCCGAGCGTGGCGACGTTACGCGCGGCGACCGTGCGTCTCGAGGACCATGCGAGCGCTGCGATCAGCGTCGCCGAGGCGATGGCGATCGCCGCCGCCGCGATCAGCAGGCGCTCGAGCCCGACGGGTCGGAGGAACGGATAGAGCACGAAGCAACCGATCGCCGAGCCGAGCAGGTTGCCGACGTAGAGGCCGTGGGCGCGACCCGCCCCGCGCGTCAGGAGCAACGTCGTCGCGAGCCCGCCGAACAGATACGGCGTCGCGCACACGAGCAGGATGGGCACCGCGCGAAACGCGATGTCCGCGACCGTGTCCGTCGTGAAGCTCGTCGAGACGCGCGCGAAGACGACCATCGAGCCGAGGGCGGTCGCGCCGAAGAGCACGGTGCACAGCGCCGCGCGCACCGTGGCGTCGCCCTTCGCGATCGACGGGAACACGGACACGAGCACACCGGCCATGCCCAGCCCGAGCATCGCCACCGCGATGGCGCCGTAGACGAGCAACGGGTCCATCGCGTAGCTGAACGCGCGGATCTGGCCGACCTCGAAGGCGAGCACGCAGAGCGAGACCGCGAAGAGCAGCGCAGGGTCGAGACGGTTCTCGGATGCCAAGCGGCGCCACTCTCTCACACGACGGCCCGCGTGCCGCCCTGGTTGTGGCGCCGTCCGCGCGCCTCGATGACGGCACCCGCGCCGACGCAGACGCGATGACGCAGCGGGCAGCGCGAAAACCGTTCGCTCGTCGAGATCCGCGACGCATCGTTCGCACGCATCGCCGCCGGCGCTCGTTTCGGGGCGCTCGGAGAAGCGGGAGGGGCACGACGCCTGCTTTCGCGAAGGGTGCGCTCCCGCGGCGCGGGTGCGGGGAGGCGATCATGGACAGCGGTCACCGTCATCACGGCC